>CALEAW010000066.1 GCA_937943605.1 uncultured Sutterella sp.
TCTGGGATTGATCTACACGCGTAGCGTGATAGATATGGAAGATTTTAAACAACGGACTAATTACCTTCGTGTAACGTCAGTAGGAATGAATCTCGCTCTTCTAGCCTGAATTTTTGGTGAGTATTTCTAGTGCATCTTGAAACTGTGTACCATCATGCTACGTACTGCAATTTGCAGTACACTGTATACATAGAACAAAAGTACAATGTAGGTGAATAATGTCAACTTTAACCATCAGGCTTCCTGAATTTGAATCATCTTTGTTAGAGGACTTGGTTGAGCATACGGGTGAAACCAAAACCGCAATTATTATTGATGGTTTGCGTTCCCTTGCTAATAGCATGAGAGAAAACGAACGCGTCACGCGCCTTTCTGCTGAAGAGTTTGATGCTTTCCTCGATCAACTTGAAACTGGTGAACAAGACCCTGCTGTTTTAGCTGCACGTAAGCGTTTGGTGCATCTGAAACCAGTGTGGGAGGAATAATGTCCACCTTCTTGTTCAAGAGACCAGAACCATTAACCGAGGCACACATACCACTTATTAACAACTTCTGTTGCGGCGAGCGTTCTTTGGATCTATGGCTAAAAACACACGCCCTTGCAAACGAAGCTAGAGGTGGCAGTCGAACTTTTGTGGTTCTTACCAATCAAATGGATGAATTGGCTGGATATTTTTGTCTTTCAACTCATTCTGTTGAGAGATCAGATTTTCGAGCCAAGTTCAAACGCGATATGCCTAATCCTATTCCTGCGATTTTATTAGGTCGCCTTGCCGTTGCTGCAAAGTACCAGCGGCATGGACTCGGAGAATCTATGCTTCATGAGGCAATACGCAAGTCTAAGAAAATTGCTGATAGTCTAGGCGCTGCTGCGTTGATAGTGCATCCAATTTCTGAACGTGCAAACCTTTTCTACCGCAAACATGGTTTTTCAAGCTCAAAGAGTGAGAAGCCGATGTTGTTTCTGGATTTGCATGATCCGCTTCTGGCGTGTTTAGCTTAATGGAGGAAAGATCTTTCATAGCTAAGGAGGACGCCTTTTTATGAAGAGAAAATTGAACTAAAGGCGCTAGAAACGACTGAAACTGCGTGATTACAACTTCAAGCTCACGAATTTTTCTCGTTGTTCGAGCTTTTCGACTTCTCGAAAGAGGCCTGCTGTCATGACACAAGATGAGTTCGAGTTTGTGTTGCCGAAACTATGGATGAGTCCGCCGCCATGGATACTGCTTTAGAGCATTATGGCTTTTGCCCGGATGTCATCGATCAAGGGCCTGAAGATGCGACAGTCGGTAGGCTAGCTGATGAGCTAAGACTGTCGAAAGTTTGGTACTTCTGGTGGGATTAACTACTTTTGTGTCACGTCATTAGGAAATTAGGAAGAATCCCGATCTTATACATAGGATCGGGATTTTTTTAGGCGTTTTCTCTCACGTGGATTTGTTTCAAGGCGTGTCTCCAATTGTAAGAGAGAATTTCACTCATATATGCTTAAAACATGGGCAAACGAGCAGTGCTAAGCGTTTTGCTCCGCGTTAATCCATAGAGGAGGGCGCCGATGCGTTATCTAAAGAACCAACTAATTGGCTTGCTAATGAGTGGCATCGTCATCCACCCATTTATATTAGATAACGGTATTGATTTGGTGTCGGATGGTTATGTTCGTATCGTTGATGACCAAGGGCGGGTTGGCTATGCTGATACTCAAGGCTTAATCAAAATCCAGCCTCAGTTTGCGTTTGGTTTCCCTTTTAAAGAGGGGGTTGCACGCGTGACCAAAACAGGTAAGTTGGTTGAAGTGCCAGGTTCGGACGGCGAATATCATCGGTGGGAGAGTGATGCCTGGTTTTGTATTAATAAAACTGGAGCGGTCGTAGATCAATGCCCTGGTGACCCTGTGCGCTGAAGTTGATAGCAGGAGGCGTCTATGGATAAATACATCACCCAATTATTCACAGACTATAACGACGTCATATGGTTGTTATTCGGCTTTATTCTGGTCTTTGGTTCGGTCAAAAACTGGGATTGGTTGTGTGATCCAACTGGGAAGCCTCATGCGCCATTGATGACTCGTGGTCTTTTGAGATTCATTTTCTGTAGTTTCGGTTTGTTACTCATTGGATGCAGTTTCTATTTCCTCGTGAAACGGTTTTGACAGAAGAGGTTCAAGATGTCGTTCAGTAAAAAGAAAACAGTTTTGATATCGGCGGGTGTCGTTCTACTTGGTACGGCAGCCTATGGCAGCCTCTTGTGGTGGCAGCTTCAAACGTTCGACAAAATGGGCGAGGATTTATCCGTTCGCAATATGGGTTTATTTGCCTTAGAACAAGAGCGATTAGGCGGAGATTGGCTTCATCGAGATTTGGCGTTGCGACTTGGATTTAGAGAGGATGACGGGTTGTCCGAAGTTTTTCTTGAAATGAAGGGACGCTTTACGCCAGGCCTCTTTCCAACGATTCGTTTTACCGCGGTACCTGTAGAGGATCCGGAACGAGCTATTTTTGTCAAAACCAATCCTCAGGCTTCGATTGGGTTCAGTCCTTTTATGGTGCCTAAGGACGCTGAGATTCGTTGGACAAAGGCAACGGAAGGCCATGAAGTTGTCAGCGATGGTCGTATTGCGGCCAAGCTCGATGTTGATACCGCTAAAAAGGTTTTGAAAGGCTTTGCGGTCAACGGCCGGCTTGGCGCATCTGAAAGTCAATGGGATGGCGGCAAGATTTACATCTCCGAGAAAACCTTTGATTATGTCTATAAAGAATCTCCACGAACGCTCGACTTTTCGTATGTCTCCGGGGGTGATAAGGTCGAAGGCGACATGGCGCCGATCGTGGTTGGGCCCTTCGAGTACAAACTCTCCATTAAGCCTACAGAGGAGGGTGACTTTAAAGGTAATTTGACTAATGTTGCTTTTAAAGCCAAGGACCTTGCGCTCAATGACGAAGGTTTGCCGCCGCTCGATATGTCCTTTGACGGCAGTTTCCTGACGCCCGCGAATGTATGGTTGCCTTGTCTGTCTGCGCAACTCTTTATGGGCTCTGTTGCCTCAGATGTGCCTGGAATTTGTCCGGCCGATACGGCTAAGGATCCTTTGGCCGCTGTAGGCACAGGTGCCATTAACGGTGAAATCCGCGACTTTGCTTTATCGTGGCCAGGGACAGTCGTACATGTGAAAGGCTCGGTCATCAATAAGGGACAACCGCAGGCGAATTTTGAGGTGACGGCGAATTTGAGCGATGTCACCAAAAAGAACGATGTGCCGTTAGAGGCTGTCATGCTGAGCCGAGATGTGAAACGCTATGTCGAAGACCTGCAAAAAGAAGGAGCTGTTAAAAAGACGGGCGAGCATGATTATCAAACGACATTGGCTTTTGGTTTGACACCTGAAGGTGTTTTAACAATGACGGCTAATGGTCAAGATATCACCAAACTAAAAGCATCCTTGGATGTCACTTCGCCCGTTTTTAATCCAAATGTCATTCTCATCACCGTGACACCACTCACAGAACCGTATATCTCTAAGGGGGTAGATGGTGATGTGATTGAACCGCTAGAAAAGGTCTTGACGGGGCTTGAAGCCGTTAAGCGTTGGTCGACGATTCAAGGTGATGATAAAAGTCAGGTGTTACAAATCATTGTTGAGGATCCTGATAAGGCCGCAGAGGTCATCAAAGTGTTGGATGAGCGTTTGACCAAACTGAAAGAAGCAGTGGGTAGCGGCGTTGATTTGGAAATGCAATCGAATCCGTATGTCGATCCAGGTATCACGTTTGAGTAGTTCGCTTTGCATTTGGAGGCTCTATGACAGATAAATGCTTCAATCAGCACTTGGATACGAAAGAGGCCGTACAGCCTGGCGGCCCATTCATGATTCAGATGCTTTTTAAGTCACCTGTTTCGATGCCTGATAAAGCATGGATGCAGTCAGTCCTTGAGCGTCATTTGAACGGTAAGGTTGAAAATTTTGGCAATGATTCGACCATGGCCGGCTTTGCTGCCCTAGATCATTTGGCGGAATTCAAAGATGGCAAAGTGCCAACACAGTCGTCAACTTCCAGACGTTTCCTACTCTCAACGTCTGGAAGGCTCTAAAAAAACAA
>CALEAW010000067.1 GCA_937943605.1 uncultured Sutterella sp.
CGAAAAACCCCCGAAGACCATGTACCGTTAGTATCTAGTCAAGCGGGGGTTTAGGCAGCATCTAAGCGCGTACGGCGGTTTTCATCAAACGGCGTTAACTCAAGTTATCGCTGGCGATTGACCACAAGATCGAGCCCTTCAGCACCGACCTTGACAGGCTTTTCAAGTTCGCCTTCAAGGTCACCATCCTGCGGCATGAAGTTGCCAGAGTGAGAAATACGGGCACCCACAATGACTTCTTCCATATCAGCCAAGGTAGTCGCCCCCATAGCCATCGTCATCTGAGACGTGAGTTCGAATCGAAGCGGCAATTCCTTAGCAGTCACGCGAAGGAAGGCTACAGGCATCTTCGAACCCGTCGTCGGACGAGCATAAATAAAGACGGTGTCTTCAGGCTTCACCTTGTCAGCTAAAGCCTTATCAATACTCACAGTCCCCGAAACAGAGACGACAGGAGCAGCTTGAACAGTCGGGACAGCTTCGCCACCCTTAAAGTCTTCGGCCCCCTGCTTTGCTTCACCCATTTCGCCTGCGGCACGACGCGCCTGTTCAATATTCTTGCGAATCTGATTAGCATCACCAAAGTCTGGCGGCAAGACGACAAGGAGCTTTTCCCAGTAATCGGCAGCATCGTTGAAACGCTGATTTTCCCAGGCGTCGATCGCGAGAAGCGCAAGCGCCTTCCACTGACCCGGGTCAATTTCAAGGGCACGAAGGAGCATGTTACGGGCTTCCGTCGTAATGACCTTGTTGTTGACCGCAGCCGTCATGTCGGCCATATCAGCAATCACGTCAGCGTTGTTGGGCACAATACGATCAACTTCACGGAAAGCATCCAATGCTTCAGCATAGCGTCCAACCTGAGAAAGGACGTTCGCCAGCATATACCATGACTGAGCGTCATCAGGATCATCCTTGACACGCTGACGCAAGCGATCGATCGATGCCATCATATCTGACTGGCTATGACCCTCGACACTTGGAGCACTTTCATTTTGACGTGCTTCCATACGTTCAAGGAACGCAGGATCCATCGCGTTATAGCGACCCAAAGCAAGGTAACCAAAGACAGCAGAGGCTGGAATCGCAATCGCTAAAACAACCGCCAAAATCTTCGGCAACTTACTCTGGTCAGCCGTTTCGCTTTCGCTATCTTTAGCGGTTTCTTCAAGTACACGACGTTCGAGTTCAGTACGCTCTTCTTCGTACTCATCGCCATCGATGCGACCCGCCTGAAGATCTTTTTCAAGATCATCAGCCTGCTGACGCAAAATACCGAGAATCGTTTCGTGACGAGCAGCCGTATCGTCCTTATTGCCTTCACCGAACCAAAGCGGTACCGCGACAGCGGCGACGGCAATCAGACAGAAAACGAAGCAGAGAATTACAAAAAATGTCAGCATCGTTTACTCCTTCTTGCTGCCAGAGGCGAGCATCGCTTCAGCACGAGCCTTTTCTTCGGCCGTGAGCGGACGCACAGTTTTGGCAACCGTTGTCTTGCGGCGACGCAGGTTCAAGAAGAATGCCAAGAGACCCACGGCAAAGAGCGCAACAGGACCCAACCAAAGGATGATGGTATTGGCCTGGAAACGGGGCTTATAAAGCACGAAGTCACCATAGCGTTCAACCATGTAGTCCACGATCTGTTCGTTGGTCTTACCAGCTTTGACCTGTTCAATCACCTGATTGCGAAGGTCAACCGCGAGTTCAGCATTCGAGTCTGCAATCGACTGGTTCTGACACACCAAGCAACGGAGCTGCTCCGAGACTTCAACCACGCGCTGGTGAGCCACAGGGTCAAAAGCCGTTGGCGTCGCTTCACGCGGCGCGCCAGCCTGAACCGAACCCATCATCATGAGCGTAGCGGCGGCCGTCACACCCATCCACTTGAGGTACTTCAGCATTATTCAGCCTCCAATTTGTCGAGCAAAGGCTTGATCTGTTCTTTCCAGAGGTACGGTTCGAGCGGATAGCTCACCTTGGCACGAATCACACCCTTTTTGTCGATCACGAAGGTTTCAGGCACACCCGTGACACCGAGGTCGATACCGACCTTGTTCTTCAATTCGAAGACCACGCTATCGTAGGGGTTACCAGCCTGACGAAGCATATTGAGGGCAGCACCGGGATTGTCCTTGTAAACAAAGCCAATGATCGGGGTCTTGAGACCTTCACGCTTTAGCTGAACCATGTAGGGATGTTCCTGCTTACAGGGCACGCACCACGTTGCCCAAACATTCAACATCCAAACCTTGCCCTTCATGTCTTCGGTGCTCAGCTCTTTGGAGCTATCAAAAAGCGTCGGCAACGACCACTGCGGCATGGGCTTATTAATCAAGACGGACGGCAACGTACGCGGATCCATATAAAGACCCTTGAAGAGGAAGCCGGCCAAGGCGATAAAAATCGCAAACGGAATTAAAAATTTAGCTTTCATTTCTTATTCTCCGATCTTGCCCTCTTCGCCCTTCTTCGTCTTGCGACGACGATAGCGACGGTCAGAAGCAGCCCACAAGCCACCGATAGACATGATGATGGTACCCCACCAAATCCAAGTGACATAAGGCTTCGAATAAGCACGAACCACCCAACCACCATCGGCCGTCGGGGTACCCAAGCTCACATAGACGTCACCCGTCAAGGAGTGACGAATAGCAGCTTCGGTCATCGGCATGGAGTTAGAGCTACTAAAGTACTTACGCTTTTCGGGATAGAGATGCTGCAGTTCTTTACCACCATAGCTCAACGTGAAGTCGCCACGGTCAGCCGTATAGTTGGGGCCTGGCACCGTTTCAACACCATTAAACGTGAAGGTGTAGCCAGCCACCGTCACCGTTTCGCCCGGATACATACGAACGTCACGTTCAGCCTGATAACCCTTCACAAGGGCGACACCGATAATGAAGACGGCGACACCGATGTGGGCGAGCTGCATGCCCCAGAAAGCACGAGGCAATCTGAAGAGACGAGCCACGATATTGCCCTTGAGGTTGCGAATCTGCTGACGGAAGGTTTCAATGACAGCAAAGAAGACAAAGGTCGCAGACGTGACACCCAAGAAGACCCAGTGACCAAATTCGCCCATGAGGATGGGGATGCCCGCACCGCACACAATGGCGGCAATAAAGCACCAAGCGATACGCTTCATGAGGTCAACAAGATCCGTATCTTTCCAACGAGCGAGGGGACCAACACCCATTAAGAAGACGCACGGGAGCATCAAAGGACCAAAGACCGCATCAAAGTAGGGTGGCCCCACAGAAATCTTGCCGGCGTTCAACGCATCAAGGAAGAGCGGATAGAGCGTGCCAAGAAGCACAGCGCCCATCGCAACAACGAGCAACACATTGTTGACGAGCAACATCGATTCGCGGGAGATCAGCGCGAAGTTGCCACCTAAGCCCACGGTCGGCGCACGCCAAGCAAAGAGCAAGAACGAAGCACCGATCACGATGATCAAGAACGCCAAAATAAAGAGACCACGTTCAGGGTCGGTTGCGAAGGCATGCACAGACGTCAAGACGCCAGAACGCACCAAGAACGTACCCAAAAGCGAAAGCGAGAACGTGAGAATAGCAAGTAACACCGTCCAAACACGGAAGCAACCACGCTTTTCAGTGACCGCCAACGAGTGGATCAAAGCAGTCCCCGTCAACCACGGCATGAAAGAAGAGTTTTCAACCGGGTCCCAGAACCACCAGCCGCCCCAACCGAGTTCGTAGTAAGACCAGTAGGAGCCAAGCGAAATACCCAAGGTCAAGAGCACCCAAGCAGCCGTCGTCCACGGACGCATCCAACGAGCCCAAGCCGCGTCAAGACGGCCAGAGATCAAAGCGGCGATCGCAAAAGCAAAAGGCACCGCAAAGCCCACATAACCTAAATAAAGGAGTGGCGGATGGAAGACCATGCCCGGGTCCTGCAAGAGCGGATTCAAGTCACCGCCTTCAAGGGGTGCCGGGAAAAGACGCACAAACGGGTTCGACGTTAAGAGCATGAAAAGGAGAAAGCCCATGCCGACGAGGCCCAAAACGCCCGTCACACGTGCCACCATTTCAGTCGGGAGTCGACGAGCGCAACAAACCACAGCAGCGCCCCACCAAGACAAGGTCACCGCCCAAAAGAGGATCGAACCTTCATGGCTACCCCAAGTTGCTGCAATCTTGTAGAACCAAGGCAACAACGTGTTTGAGTTGTTCGCCACATTCAGAACCGTAAAGTCCGAAATGTAGAACGAATAGGCAAGGCTACCGATGGCAACCGTGCCAAAAAAAGCGTTAGCCAGCGCGGCAGGACGAGCAACAGCCATCAATGCGCGATTACCTTTCGCAGCACCGACAAGCGGGAGCACGCCCTGTACGATGCTTAACGCAAGGCACAGGATAAGTGCAAAGTGACCAATTTCAGGAATCACTTGGTTTCTCCAGTTAGGGTTGAGTGCGGATCCATTCCGCCTTCTTTTACAAACACACAAAGCGAGGTAGCTTTTTTAGCTACCGCGCTTCAAGTGTTAAATATCACGTTCGTTCTACGGGATCACGAACGGTTGGCGTTAGCAGCGGCTTCCGCCTTCTTTTGAGCAACGCCAGCATTATGTGCGTCTTCAAGGGCCTTAGCCGCTTCAGGCGGCATGTAGTTTTCGTCGTGCTTGGCTAACACTTCAGAAGCACAGAAAACGCCCTTTTCATCCAACTTACCTTGCGCAACGACGCCCTGACCTTCGGCAAAGAGGTCAGGCAAAATGCCCGTGTACTGAACCGGCACGATCTTGGCCGTATCCGTAATACCAAAGGTCACCGTCACGCCATCTTCTAAGCGCTTGACGCTACCTGGTTCTACGACACCACCCAAACGGAAGGTGCGCCCCATCGGAGCTTCCTGAGCAGCGACCTGCGTGGGCGAGAAAAAGAACACGAGGTTGTCATTAAAGGCCTGAAGGGCAAGCGTCACACCAGCACCGACAGCGACAACGGCCGCGCCGATCAAAGCCAGTTTCTTGGTCTTCGCATCCATGTTTACATCTCCAGTGTTGATTTGGCAGCTCGAGCTTCACGAGCCAAACGAGCGCAGATTTTGGCGCGACGAGCGCGCAAGGAAAAGATTTCATAAACCACACCAACCAAGAGCGCACCGTAAGCGCACCACACGTAGTAGCCGTGGCCATTCATAAAGATGAAGTCGGAAAGACTATTCCAGTTCATAGCTTGCCCTCCAACGCCGCCTTCTGCGTCCACGCTTCGCGACGTTCACGTTCAAGGATGATGGATCGGGAGCGAGCGAGTACAACACCCGCACCGTAGAACATGCCTGCAACCACCATGATCAAGAGCGTGTACAGCATGATCGGCGCAATGGAAGAACCGCGAGATGTAATCGAGGCCCCCTGATGGAGGGTATTCCACCACTGCACAGAGAAATAAATGATCGGCACATTAATGACGCCAACAATACTGATCACGCTCGCTGCGCGGTCTGCACGGCGCTTATCATCAATCGCAGAATGTAAAGCGATAAAGCCGAGATACAAGAAAAAGAGAATCAGCTCAGACGTCAAACGAGCGTCCCAAACCCAATACGTGCCCCACGTTGGACGACCCCAGAAGGCCCCCGTGAAAAGCGCGATAAAAGCCATCAAAGCCCCCGTCGGCGCCATGGCTTGAGCGAGCGTAAAGCAGATCTTATTGTTTTTCCAAAGACCGATCGCACTAAAGACAGCCATCAGTACATAAAGGAGCATAGAAAGCCATGCAGCCGATACGTGAATAAATATGATGCGGTAAGAATTACCTTGCTTGGCATCAATCGGGCAAACGAAAAAGCCCATGTAAAACCCGATGACGAAAAGGATCAGTGCAATACCCATCAACCAGGGCACGACTTTACCTGCCATGCGGTAGAAGCTTTGCGGATCGGATAAGCTCATGTGATTCTGTCTCCGAAGGAAAATCAAAAGCGATAACTAAAAAATTAACTTTCTGCGATACGTAATGCCGCCGACACTGCCATCGGAGCCAAAGCCACACTCAAGAGTGTGAGACCGCCTACGATCATGAAATGCGGCGTAGGACTCAAAGCCACAGACACGGCCTGACTAGCACCCGCACCAAAAATCAACACAGGAATATAAAGCGGCAACACCAGTAAGCTTGTCAACACGCCGCCAGCACGCAACCCTAACGTCAACGCAGCACCCACGGCGCCTACTAAAGAAAGCACGGGCGTCCCTAAAAATAGGCTTGCGACCATCACCATGGTCACATCTAAAGACAAGTCAAAAAGGATCCCAAAGACCGCTGCAAAAATAGTCATCGGTACCCCTGTCACCAACCAGTGCGCAAAGACCTTGGCCATCACCACCACAGGCAACGGTTCGGCCGTCACTAACATCTGTTCAAGCGTCCCGTCAGCGTGATCTGCTTCAAACATACGCGGCAAAGAAAGTAAGGCAGCCAAAAGCGCAGCAACCCACACAACGCCCGGGGCAATGGCACGAAGAATATTGGTTTCAGCCCCGACGCCCAACGGCACCAAGGTCACGACAACCGCAAAGAAGAAGATTACCTGAGCCAAGTCAGACTTACGGCGAAACGCCAACATCAGGTCGCGGCGAAGAATAATCGTAAAAAGCTTAAACATGGGCCGTCCTCCTTAGTGCGCAGCGGCGCTTTCTTGAGCGCTTTCGTCATCAAGGGCGCGTTCAACGGCCGTTCGACGGCGCGGTGCCCACTGTTCGGGTTCGATCACCAAGTGCTTCACCCCTTCAACTGGAACTTCTTGATGGGTGACGAGCATGACAATGCCACCCGCTTGCACATGTTCAGCGATCAACTTAGCTAAGCGTGCGACACCACGCACGTCCAAAGCCGTAAAGGGTTCGTCAAGCACCCAAAGCTTGACCGAACGAGAGAGCCAAAGGCGAGCAAGCGCCACACGGCGACGCTGACCCTGGGAGAGTTGACCCGCTGGCACTTCAACAAAGTCCGTCAAACCCACGGCATCCAATGCGTCCAAAGCGGCGTTTTCAGTCACAGGGACGGCAGCCACATTGGCATTAATCATCACATTTTCTAAAACCGAGAGATCGTCCTTGACGCCATTACGGTGTCCGATATAGCAAAGCTCACGCCAAAAGTCCTGTGCGGCCTTTTGTACCGCTACACCACGCCAACGCACTTCCCCTTCGACTGGACGCATCAAACCCGTCATCAAACGTAGGAGCGTCGTCTTACCCGCACCATTGGAGCCCGCGATACGAACGAGCGTACCGGGTTCTACCTGAAAAGAAAGGTGCTGAAAAAGAGTTCTCTCCCCGCGTTCGCAGGTTAGGTCACAGACTTCGAGAATGGCTTCAGACATGAGAAAAAGACGTTCCTGATGACGTTGTTTGCTGATCCGGAAAAGGGCGGATCGATCCTATGCTCACGAAGTGTAGGGAGGTCGTATTAAGGATTGCTTACAAAGATTATCACTTGGAGATCGGACTTACCCGAAAAAGTCGCACATTGAACTACACCTTCTCCCTTCTAGCAGTAGCTATTCGATCTGTTTTCATGACACTTTATAGCGACAAACAAGAGCGCTTTTGTTCCTAAGATTTTGCCTTTCACAAAAGCCTCTAGGTATTCTTTAAGACCTTCATTGATTTACGCTATGGGCTTTGTTGACCACACCTATCGCGGCGCAACCGTCAAATTCTCGCTACAATGTGCCGACACAGCTGGCTTTCAGTCAGCAGAAACCTCAAACATGATTTGATATGAAACGCATTCTGATTCTTAGCACCGCACTCGCCGCTCTCGCCCTCACAGGTTGCCAAACCATCAAGGACGAACACGAAAAGATTCTTAACCGCGATGAAACCCTCACCAATGTCGTGGGTAACGTATGGCGTATTGATGCGAAGTGGCCAGGCGTCCACCAAGCCAATCGTTTGGTTGAGCATTTGGCTGAGCGCGCTCGTCAGCATTGCGGTCAAGGCGGCAAGGGCATGCTCCCACTGCGTGGCGCAAGCACGAACGGTACCGAAGACGGCACCAAGCCTGCAACCGCTTGGCTTGAGTTCCGTTGCCAGAATCCGCTTGACTACCGTCCGGAATATAAGGGCATCATGGGTAGCTTTGAAGTCGAAGAGCTCACAGACCCTGATAGCTACCGAAAGAATTAATTTAGGTAGCACCTAAAAGAAAAAAGCGCGGCAGATCGATGTCGCGCTTTTTTTCTTCAAATCACCCCGATCGACCAAGCTAAATTGCAATAGGCACAAGCCGCCGCGAGTGACGCAAAGATCATGAATTGAGGAAGATTCATGGGTCGCTCCTGGTTTGAGGGTACCTTTTGATATTAAGCGACAGCCAGCTGATATAGACAGCGTAAAACTCCTCTTGACTTTTGTGTAGGCGTTCGTACCTCACAAGCAACACCCGTTGCCGCCTTGAAGGCACAAAGAATACGACCTCTGCAAGTCCTTTTCTCCGTGGCGTTTTAGCGGAAACTGACCATTTCATGATTTAACGCAAATCCTTTGACGAATATTTGACGCGCTCTTCACGGTGCTTTGACAGCAAGGTGATGCGGTTTTGACAGTCTCAACACGATACTAAAGACACCAACCATTTTCCCTATTTTGGTGTGTCATGAAACCTTCTAGCCGTCTCTTTTCGACGCTCCCCTTTATGACCGGACTCATTATTCCGGCTTCGCTTTTGATCATTTTGGTCATTGTGCCTCCTCACGCCTTTGATCTTTCGATCGCGCGCATCTTCTTTAATGACGGTTGGCCTTGGCACCAAAACGAGACCTTTACGCAAGTCTTCTATCAGACACCTAAAGTCATTCCCTTTCTCATTGCGATTCCACTCTTGATCTACACGATCATGTTGATTTCGCGTGGTGAACGTCTCATGCAGCATGACTTGGGTAAACGCGCCCTCTATGCCGTCATTGCCATGGCGGTGTCTGCTCTCACCGTTTGGTGGTTGAAAGATACGACTGGTGTCGCTTGCCCGTGGAGTGTGGTACCTTTTGGCGGTCATTTTGAAATCACGGATCCGACGTTCAGTTGGTCAAATCAACCTGGCAAGTGCTGGCCATCTGGCCACGCAGGAACGGGCTTTGTGCTTTTTGCCCTTTATTTTGCAATGAAGGACCGTTGGCCTCGCGCGGCGATTGCGAGCGGGCTTTTCGCGCTCGTCTTCGGTACTCTCTGCGGCTTAACGCGCGTTATGGAAGGCGCCCACTTTGTCTCCCACGTGATTGCGACAGGGCTCATTGACTGGATTATTTGCGCGGCCCTTTATGTGTTATTTTTTCCCGAAAGCATTAAAAATAAGACCGCTCAATTGTCACTTAAAAGCTTGAGCTTTTTCACGGCCTTGTGGTGGACGGTTGTGCTCAATGCCCCCTTCTTTACGCGCATCATGGGCATTAACAAGCCCGACTTTGCTTGGTTGCCCCATGACGCACTGGTGTTAGGGGCTTTGGTTGGTGGCCTCTTTGCCATTGCGGTGGCACTCATTATGCTCGTAACGGCCTTTCCGCGCCCCATTGCGCGTACGCTTTTGCTCGTCTTAGGATTTTGCGGCAGCGTGGCCTTTACGGGTGAATGCCTGTATGGGATTGTCTTTAATCCTGATATGGCTCGCAATATTTTGGCGACCGACACGCATGAAGCCTCGACCTATTTGTCGATTCGCACGATTCTACTGACGACCTTTACGTTCTTGCCGCTCTTGGTCGCAACGCTCATAGCTGACCTTCAACCCGTTCGCCTTAAAAACATCGCTTGGCGTACTGGCACGGCTTTGGGCGCCTTAGTGCTTGGCGTGGGTCTCTTATTTATGCAGATGAATTCGCTCTCGAGTTTATTTAGAGCTGATCGCTCTGCACGCTACCTGATTGCGCCCGTCAATGTCCCTTATAGCCTCATTGCAACACTCACCAAGGATACGTCACCCGACCAAGCCACTCGCCAAATCGTGGATCCGAACCCGACTTTAGCTACGAACATTAAGCGCCCTGCTCTCTTAGTGGTTGTCGTGGGTGAAACGACGCGTTCGGCCAATTGGGAGTTAGCGGGCTACAAGCGTGAAACCAACCCTGGTTTACGTCAGTTGTCCGTCATTAATCACCCTGAAGTCGTTTCGTGTGGGACAAGTACGGATGTGTCGCTCCCTTGCATGATGAGTCGCATTGGTCGCTCTGACTATGACCGTAAGCGCATCATTTCTGAAGAAGCGTTGCCAGGCCTTTTGCAGCGCGCTGGTGTAAATGTAGCCTGGGTTGACAATCAATCGGGTTGTAAGGGGGCTTGCCAAGGTGTGCCAACGCGTCAGCCAGAGCGCACCGCCCAAGACTGCCCCAATGGCCGTTGCTTTGACGGTGTGTTAGTGAATGAACTCCGGAAAGACCTGGCTACGCTCCCGTCAGACCGTCCTACCGTTCTCTTTTACCATCTTTATGGTCAGCACGGTCCGCGCTACCACCAAGATTCGCCTGACGACAGTAAGCCATGGCAGCCCGAATGCCAAGATGCTGACCTTGGTGCCTGCCCGCGCGAAACGGTTGTGAATGCTTATGACAACTCGGTTCGCTATACCGATCGTGTGTTAACTGACCTCATTAAAACACTCGAAGGCGCCTCTAATCAAATCGACGCAGGGCTCCTCTTTGTGTCTGACCACGGTGAAAGTTTGGGTGAAAACGGTCTCTTTTTGCATGGTGCACCCTACTTGATTGCGCCCAAAGAACAGACGAGTGTCCCGATGGTGATGTGGTTCTCCCAAGACTGGGGTAAGACCTTTGGTATCGACATGAAGCGTTTGGCCCAAGCGCCTAAGAATGGCGTGACGCACGAACACCTTTATTCGACCGTCTTAAGCCTCGTGAACGTGAAATCGACGACCTATCGTCCCCAATGGGACCTCACTCAGAGAAACAATTCTGAACAATTGGCCGACTAACTTTTGCCCTAAAGAGGCATACTATGGGTACCAAGGTTCGACCTTTTGAACAGGAAATACATGAGCATACGAATTCTCGTCGTCGACGACAATCCTGACATTTTGGCCAACGTCAAAGACTTTCTGAGCTTTCACGATGGGTGGATTGCAGAAACGTGTTTAACGGGGCACGCTGCGCTTGAGCGACTCCAGCAGTTTCAGTATGACCTTGTGATATTGGATGTCGGCTTACCCGACATTGATGGGCTCTCAATCACGCGCCGTCTTCGCGAAGAAGGGCATCAGCTCCCTATTTTGATTTTGACGGCGCGCGATACGATTGACGATCGCGTTGCCGGCCTTCAAAGCGGGGCGGATGACTACTTGATCAAACCTTTCTCACTACGCGAACTTGCAGCGCGCGTCGAAGCGCTTTTGCGTCGTAGTGGCACGGGCTCGGCCGACCGTTTGACAGTGGGGCCTTTGACGCTAGACTTGAAGACACTACGCGTGACACGTGACAATCAAGAAATTCGTTTAAATCCTACGTGCTTACAGCTCTTACGTGAACTCATGCAACGTAGCCCAGGCGTCGTCGGTCGAAACCGCTTAGAAGCTCTCTTGTGGCAAGGGGATACACCAGCGAGCGACAGTTTACGCTCTAACCTTTATCTATTACGTCAAGCGGTCGACAAGCCTTTTGATCGTCCCTTGATTCATACACATCCAGGTTTAGGTTGGTCTGTCTCTGACGAATAAATCGAAGACGTCCTCAAGGTGCATTTATGGCTCAAACTCAATCGCCCCCTAGAAGTCTTGTTCAGCGCATTATGCTGAGCTTTGCACTCCTTGTGACTTTGATTGCCGCGATCTATGCAACCGCTTTACATCAGTCGATGGAATTTACCGAATCCCATCTGATTGCTGGCGTCCTTGAGGACGAAGTCGATCGTATCAAGCACCATCTAGACCTTGGCGAGAAGCCCGTTCTATCAAGCGAAACGAGTATCTATGGTGCTCGCCCCTTAAAGCCCATTCCATCACACTTTCAGCATTTAGCCCCAGGCTTTACCGAACTCACGGACGAAGGTGACTTCTTTGTTTATACGTCCACCTGGAAAGGGGAACCTTTCGTTTTGGTGCGCGACCAAGAAGGCTTTGAAGATACCGAACGCCTCTTTAAAAAGGTTGTCTTTAGTTCTGTCTTGATCGTCTTTTTTATTGGCCTTTTGGCCGGTTGGTGGCTCTCTCGAAACATCATGCAACCCGTGCGTGCCCTATCAAGCGCCGTACGTGAAGCGAGCCTCGCTCCCGTTTATCGACCTTTATCGGTCACGATTACGCAAGACGAAGTAGGAGAGCTCGCCCATATTTGTGATACCGCCCTACGGCGACTTCATGATGCCTTAGAGCGCGAAAAAGCTTTTACAGGTGACGTGAGTCACGAGTTGCGTACTCCATTGACGGTCATTGAAACGAGTGTTGAGTTGCTCTCATTGACGCCACTCAGCGCTCAACAGCAGCAACAAGTCGATCGTATTGCACGATCCACGAACGACATGCGTGAGCTCGTTCAGCTCTTTTTATCCTTTGCTCGACTCTCACAGCGTCACGGCAGTGCTGAACCCGATACCGTTCAAGGGGTTTTGCAAACGGCCATCGAAACTTGGATCCCCTTTGCTGAAGAAAAAGGCCTTCATCTCGTTTATGTACGTGAAGCGCCTTGCGAAGGAACCTTCTCCCCGGTGATGCTTGGCACGGTTGCCAATAATCTCCTTAAAAATGCCGTGAGCTATACGACCAAAGGTCGCATCATAGTCAAAGAAACGGCCAAAGGCTTTATCGTCTCAGATACGGGGCCAGGCCTCAAGCCCGACGAAGTCGAGCGCATCTTTGGTCATGGTGTCCGCGGAAGTGCTGGTGCTGATGATAGCGTAGGCGCAGGACTTGGCCTCTCGATCATTTCGCGTATTTGCCACCGCATGGATTGGAAGATTGAAGTGTTACCCTCGAAACGTGGCGCTGCCTTCTTTGTGAACCTGACCTCAGGCACCGTCGAACGCTTTGACCAACGTCACGATTAGACAACACCAAAAAAGTTGGCCCTGCTCACGCGATGAACAGGGCCAATTTGTTCTGAGAGGTTTGTGAAGTCTTCGTTAGTCTTCGAAGGCACCCTTCACAATCACTTCACCCTGACGCATGCACTGACGACCGCCCATAAAGACGTCCGTCAACGTGTAGTCAGCATTGAAGAAGAGGAAGTCGGCATCGGCCCCCACCTTGATTTCACCCTTACCCTGAAGGTTCAAGGCACGGGCAATATTCTTCGTAAAGGGACGCAAAGCCGTTTCAAAGTCATACATCTTGGCTACATCGTGCAAGGTTTCGAGGTTACACATGATGGAACCCACGCCAAGACCCACCATTTCGCCTTCTTCATTGAAGCGCGGCATCGAGCCATGACCGTCAGAGCTCATCGTGATATGGTCAAGCGCCACGCCGCTTTCCATTGCACGCTTGAAAGCATCGGCAGCCGTACCAAAGCAACTACCGCCACCCGTCGTGATGTCGATCATGCCGCCCTTCTTGGCAAATTCAACAGCACGCTTAAACACTTCAGGATGGCGAGCGACGTGCGTCGGGCGAATGTGCTTGATCGGAAGACCCGATTCAACGATCTTGTCAAAAATGTCAAAAGAAGACGGGTAGTCGCCCAAATGGACGTGCAAGAACCCCACCTTGCCCGTCAACATACCTGCGACACGGACGTCAGCCACGATGCTACGGACTTCTTCCATCGACGGAAAGGAACAACGGTGGTCTCCCAAGGCCAACTTCACACCCAAGACTTCAGGAATCGCGAAGAGTTCCGTCTTCACAGAATCCGTAATCGTCGTCACCGGGTAAGAATAGTTACTCGTCCACATCCAGCCAGAGGCCCCTTCTTCTTTGAGGCCACGCACCTTGGCTAAGAGGTTAGCGATCGAACGGGACATCGAGTCTGTGCCCGACACACCCATAAAGCTCGTCACACCCGCTTTCACCAATTCAGAGAAAACGAGTTCAGGGCAACGGCTCTTCCAACCGCCTTCGCCGCCACCACCCGTCACGTGAATGTGTTGGTCAATCAAGCCTGGCGTCAGATAGGCGCCATTGGCATCGATCACTTCCAAGTCAGGCACATTGATGTCGAGTGTTTCGGCCATGGCAAGGATCTTGCCACCCGCGATAAAGAGATCACGACGACCGAGCTTTTCGGGCGCAAAGACAATGGCATTCTTGATCAGAATGGGATGAGTCATAGAAAACTTCCTTTAATTCGAATAAGGTCGCGACAAGAGGTTAGGTTCGCGAACAATCAGGATGGCCAAATTGTACCTGATCGGTCTATTTCGACTACACAGGATTAACCTTTAGGCGACACTCGAACCGTAGGTATGGCGAGACCTTGACGAGCGCATGAGATAGATCACAATCGCAATTGCTGCCACACTCAAAAAGACACAACGAGCGATATCGCCCGAACCCACAAAGAGCCACCAGCCTTCAGCCAAAGGGCCTGACACTAAGCAGCCGATCGAGGCTTCCCACCGAACGCGAGGCGTACGCCCCGAAAGGAGTCTTAGCAACGCCCAAAGGACGCCCACTAAGCTCAAAACCCCAGGGATCACAGCACTCATCCAAAGGTTCGCTGGCCATACGCCCGTGCCCTTAATGGCCGTAACCATCAAGCCAAAACCAGTCGCATTAAAAATGAGGAGCCCGAGGAGCCCAGCCACAATCAAGAGAAGCCCGCCTTCAACACCCGACGGGGCTTCATGGGTCGCCGGCGGAAAGTGGCGCCCCCATTGCCAAAGCGAATGCAAAACCAACAAAAAGAAGAAAAGAAGTAAGAGGCTACCAATCACACTTTGCATTGACCTATCGCCTTACAAATTAAAGACACCACGTTGCTCGGCCAAATGGCGACCAGCTTCGGTGCCGTAGGTCAACGCAGGACGGTTCGAAAAAAGCAAATAAATTGTCATCACGACCGTCAAAAAGAAGAGCCCCGTGGGTTCACCCGCCACTTCAAGCGGCAATCCTAAATAGAGGTGACGTAAGAAAGCGACCAAGGGACCACCCAGCCAAGCCATGACGATCGCCAAACGTAATGCCCAAGGCGTTCGACCAAAAATAAGAGCGCCAATCGCTGTCAAGAGACAAACCACAGTCACCAAATCAGGGATTAACGTTTGCACAGCTGCCCACCAAAACGCCACATCGACTTCAAGAACACGCACAACGCTCGCGCCTGATCGACCTAAGTGGTAAAGCGCCGGCACTGCCTGGGCAATCAAAATGCCCACCACCATTAAGAGTAAGCCGCCCACACCACTCGGAATACCGTTCACTTTGTAGACGGGCGGTACGATTTGCGCAAAACGCTTCAAGAGCCAAAGCGGCACCAAAACGGCTAATAAAAATAACCCAGTGATCAAGAGCATTTGCATGCCCGTGAAATGAATCACCGTACTAGAAACTTCGACCATAGCAGTCCTTTATTGTTGAACGGATGCATTCTACCGAATGGCGTGAGCAATGCTCGTCCTCATTAATCACTGTTACTCACCGTCGGGAGACTTTAACTTTTGTAGCAATCCGCAGGTTTCACCCTCTTCGTGATGATGCCCTCCACAAGCACTTGCAAGCACATGCAATTGATGACGCAAATGCTCTAACTCAGCCATGCGTGCCTCAACCGCTTCGAGGTGATGATGAATGAGCGCATGCGCACGATTGGCCGACTCTGGATTTTCGTCTTCAATACTCGTCAGCAATAAGCGAATCTCATCCAAGCTGATATCCAGCGTACGGCAATGACGAATAAAAGTGAGGCGCTTCACATGCACCTCGCGATACACACGATAGTTATTCGACAAACGAGTAGCCTCAGGCAAAAGCCCCAACTTTTCGTAATAACGAATCGTCTCAGAGGTATGTCCCGTTAAAGCTGCCAGTTCTCCAATTCTCATATAAATGTCCTTAAACCCTTCTTTGCGATTTTTTTAAATTATCGCAAAAATAGGCTTGACCTTGTAGTTACTTCAGGGTGTGTAATGAATCATATCTATTCAAAATTGTTTTATCCGCACCCTGCGGACACACACATTATGTCCATATTGATTCTTTCTGTACCTGCCATGTGTTGCCCTGCCGAAGGAGGCCCGATTGAACGCGCCTTACTGGCTATGGACCGTGTTTCTCATGTCTCCATTGACTATGGCACACGCACTGTACAAGTGACACACACACTCGAGGATACATCTGTCATTACGGATGCCCTGTTGAAATTGGGTTTACCTGCCGATGTGATTTCATCTGGCTCACACCGCATTGTTCTTAGTGTGCCAGAGATGGACTGCCCCGTTGAAGCAGGCGAAATTCAAAAAGCGTTTGCTGAAGACGACATTCTTGGCGCCGATCTTAACGTCATGAACCGCACCGTAACGCTGACGGGTGACGATGCCCTTGAAGCACGCGCCATTGCCGCCATTGAGCGTTGTGGCTATAGTGCTCGCCCTGTTTCCGCGACCCCTAAAGCCATCGAAAACGCGCCTATCCCATGGACACTCTATATCGGCGCTTTAATCATGGCCCTCCTTTCCGAGGGCATTGAATTATTTGCTGAATATCGCCCAGATAGCTTACCGATTGGTCACGAAATTGCCGACATGTTGACCTTAGGTCTTGCGCTGATTGCGATTCTCATGTCCGGGATTACCACCTTTAAAAACGGGCTCGTTGCTGTTCTTCACGGTAACCTCAACATGAATGCCTTAATGGCTGTAGCAGTCATAGGCGGTGTTCTCATTGGCGCCTGGCCTGAAGCGGCGATGGTGATGGTGCTATTCCAGATTTCTGAGGCCATTGAACAGCTTTCGATGACGAAAGCGCGCCGTTCAATTCGCGACTTGATGAGCGTAGCCCCAGAAACCGCTGATGTTCGTAACGGCAATACGTTTACGGCTGTCCCCGCGGCTGAAGTGGGCATTGGTGCCGTCGTTCGTGTAAGCCCCGGCGACCGTGTGCCATTAGACGGTCGTATTGTGCGCGGCCACACGGCGCTAGACCAATCAATGGTGACTGGCGAAAGCATGCCAGCCGAAAAAGGCGAAGGCGACACGGTTTGGTCTGGGACGGTGAACCTTACTTCTACCATTGAAATCATCGTTACGGCACCTGCCTCTGAAAGTCTGACGGCACGCATCATTGATGCGGTTGAAAATGCGCAAGCGACCAAATCGCCCGTGCAACGCTTCGTTGATCGCTTTGCCCAGATCTATACACCCATCGTCTTTGCCGTGGCACTCGCAACGGCCATCATTCCGTCACTCATGACCGGTGACTGGGGCACCTGGATTTATCGTGCGCTTTGCTTATTAGTGATAGCTTGTCCGTGCGCTTTGGTGATTTCGACACCTGTTACTAT
Organism: uncultured Sutterella sp.; assembly: GCA_937943605.1. GTDB lineage: Bacteria > Pseudomonadota > Gammaproteobacteria > Burkholderiales > Burkholderiaceae_F > Sutterella. The sequence goes on from CALEAW010000067.1 coordinate 17,410, forward strand.
TGTGTCGGCCTTGGCCACTGCCACCCGTTGCGGTCTCCTCATTAAGGGCGGCCTCTATCTTGAACAGGCACGTCACCTTAAGCACGTCGGTTTAGATAAGACGGGGACTTTGACGCGTGGCGAACCCGCCGTCGCTGGCGTTACCTATTTGATGACCTTTGACGAAAAGCTCACGGGTGCTTTGGCAACGAGCCTTGCAGCCATGAACCGCCATCCTTTATCTCAGGCGATTGCCCGCTGGGGTCAGGCGCAACATCTACCCACCTACTCGGTTGACGGCTTTACGGCGTTGCCGGGCGCAGGGGTTGAAGGTCGTATCGAAAAAGGCATGGTGCGCTTAGTGAACTTGCGTTGGCTCGAAGCGCAGGGTTTAGCCGATAATGACGTTCGTCAGGCCTTCGAAACCTACACGAAGCAAGGCATGTCCACCGTAGCGCTCGCAGATACCTTTGGTGTACAAGCTGTCTTTGGTCTTGAAGACGTCATCAAAGAAGACACGGTTGACGGCCTTCGTCAGCTCGAAGCGGTTGGCTTGACGCCTTGGCTTTTAACGGGTGACCATGAAGCGGCCACGCAATCCTTAGCCAAAAAGGTGGGTTTAACGCACGTGGCAGCAGACCTCTTGCCTGACGACAAGCTCGCCAAAATCGAAGGCCTTCAAAAAGACGGTCTCACGGCGATGGTGGGTGATGGCATCAACGATGCACCAGCCCTTGCACGCAGTGATATCGGGATTGCCATGGGCATTCGTGGGACAGATAGCGCGATTGAAGCGGCACACGTGGCTGTCATGGATGACAAGATTTCGTCCATTGCCACCCTGGTGCGACTCTCTCACATGACGCATGATGTGCTTGTTCAAAACATCATTTTTGCGATTGGCGTCAAGGTGGTCTTTGCCCTCCTTGCACTCTCTGGCCTTGCCACTATGTGGATGGCGGTCTTTGCAGACACGGGCACTTGCCTGATCGTGGTCGCAAACGCCATGCGTATGCTTAGAGCGAAACCTAAGCTCGATCGTATGGCTGAAGAAGCCCGCAACTAAAACCCTTCTGAAGGCGTCAGATCTATGAAAGAGATGACGCCTTTTTCGTAGCCACTTGAAACAGTTGAGTCCGCAAAAATATCGCCAGTCGCGTTATGCTTAAGAGAGTCCTTATTCCTTTTGATGCGTCTAGCCATGACTGATCCGAACCACCTTGAACCCAAAAATGGGGATTTTGTTGCCTATCTTGATCGACTTCAAGAGAATTCGCTCGAGGCTTTGCGTCAAGCTAATCAAGAATCGTTAACGCATCCTGTCAGCATGCCTGATAGTGCGCAAGGCGACGTTGACCTAAAGAAAATCGCCGCTGAATTACGTCAACGCATTGAAGCGGATCGTGAGACGCAAGGACTTTCGTTACCTCAAACGCCAGTCGACACACCGGCCATCAACGTGCCCCCCGTGACACCCAACAAGCCTCAAGAACATATCTCTGTCAGTGAGTCTTTTCGTCGTGACCATCATTGGGGCTCACGCAAGGGAAGCTCGAGCATCTCTTCGACGACGACCACCACAACACCTACGCCAACGCCTCAACGCCGTCGGTCTAACAAATCTTTCATGATGTTTTTAGGCAATAGCCTCATGATGTTTGGCGTTTTCTTATCGATCGTTTTCACTAACGAAGAGATGGACGCTTTGATTGGCCCCGCCATCATGATGGCAATCATTGGCTTCATCGTGACAAAGATCGCCGCAGCGCGTCACTAAAGTGCCTGATCATCACATTCATCATAAGCAAAACGGGATCGCACTGCGTCGATCCCGTTTTTGGCCTTAACGATCTAAGGCAGCTAAGCGCGTCAATGCTCGCTCAATGAGTCCAGACTTGACAGCACGCTCAAATCGCCCTGTGGTTGCTCGCGCTTCACGCACCACAATCGTTAGCAAAGCCACAATGCCACGTGCATCTAAGCACGACACATCAAGGTCGTCAGTGACTTTCAAGACACCCTCACGCGCCAAAGTGAGGACAGCTTGCGGATCTTCAACAAGTGAGACAGCCTGCCAAAAGGCGGCCGTAGCTCTTGAATTCACCAAAAAGCGTTCGCCACCAGCACGGGTATACCACTCGCCAACATTCGCGTCCGACGTCAATTCAGGCAAAAAGCGCGTTAAGACGGTCCATTCGGGTTGTTTAGACACCGACGACGCGATCGTCCTTGTCGTTGATGGTTGAGATTCAGTTTGCGCCTCATGGTCAAGAGATTGACTCGCAGCTTTCGCTCGGGCTTCTGCCTTGAGTCGCTCGTAATCACCCGTCAAGCCTTTGACCTTGTCGACGGGATAGCGTTCGATATTTTTGTCGAGCTTCGCGTTCACGATCTCGTCCATCGAAAGCCCTAATCTGTCACTCAGCAAAGCGGCATAGATGAGCACATCCGCCAACTCTTCAGCCATGGCCTCACGCTTATGCGCGACCTCAGTATCACACCCCGACCATTGAAAGAGTTCAAGTAATTCACTGGCCTCTAAAGATAAAGAAATCGATAAATCTTTCGGATTGTGAAAGGGCGCCCAATCGCGATCATCACGAAAACGGCGAATACGTGCCAATGTGTCTTCTGAGAGACCCTTAAATCGTGTCGAATTTGCCATGTTCATTCCGTTCAAACGAATGGCCTACGAGATGGCGTCACCTCGTAGGCCAAGGATTTTGTGCTACTTAATGCTCAAGCACCATAAGTGCTTCAACCGTATTGTCTTCACGCATGCGAACAGCGTAGCGACGAGGACGGCCTTGCAAAATCAAGTAATGATCAATCGCTGTCTGCAAGCGTTCAACGTCCGTCTTTAAGCGAGCAACCGATTCATCGTGAGCTTGCCCCAATAGGTCAGCGTCGCGCTTCACTTGCCCAGCCAAATCCATCGCGGGCGCATTCATCGTACGCCCTTGCACTTCCATCGCAGCGTACACGATGTGGCGAGCCTTATCGAGTAAAGCGTGAACATCGGGGAACTTTTCGACATTACGCGCAATGTAGGTCGAGCAATGCATCCCGTGTAGATAATTGTCGCCGCTCACCACACGAATCACAGCGAGCGTACGCAAATAAAGCACCGCCAGTTCACGCTCTAAGATGTACGGAATACAAGTCGTCAAAGCGACGTCCGCTTCTTCAGGCGTTTTCATATTCTTTTCGAGCGTTGCTAAACTTTCGTCAATACGACGATTAATGGCGTACATCTCTTGCGCCAACTTGTCGGTTCGTTCACTACGTTCTTGCGCCTGCCCTTCGCCAGCGCCCAAACGACGTACGTCACGCACTAAATCAAAGAGTGCATCCCAACGCTGATCCCAAGCTAAACCTTCAACGGCGGTCACTAAGAGTTTGACACGTGGCAGTAATTGACGAACGCCATTGAGTTCTTCTTCAAGTAAGCCATCGAGCTCATGCTTTTTGTCCGTCGGATCACACATCATCCACAGCTGTGTGACGTGTGGGAAGGCGCCATACTCATGGTCTTCAACCGTCATCGGACGACCTAAAGCCTGTGCATTGTCGCCTAACGCAATCACTTGCAAATCATTAGACGTCGCATTGGGGTGAGGCATAAAACCAGAGCGCAACGCATCCCCAATCATCTTCGAAAAGTTGAGCGAATAAATATGGCGACTTAAACCATCGCCTGGTTCATTTTCAAGCGTACAGTTACGCGCAAAGAGCGCATTGAGCGTCTTCAACTCTTCTTCGGGCACGGGCAACGTCCGGTAATGCTCTTCGTCAATATCAAGCGAACGTTGCACAAAAAGATCTGCAGCCGTCACGCTCCCCTCAAGCGTCGTAAAAGCGAGCATCGAAGGACGCGTCACGCCAACAACAGGTCCACGCTTCACAGGTTCGGGGGCTGGCTTTACCTCGGGTTGCGGCATCTTAGGAGCTGTCGGACGTGCGCCCACGCGATCGATCGTACGACGCTTCAAGGGCTTAGAACGACGGCGCAACGCTTGCCAGGCGGCACCACCACCAAAACCCGCAGCGCACGCAGCGATCAGCAACCAGGTCAAAATTTCATTATCCATAACAAAATCACCACTCAATTCGGTTCTACCTCGGCATAACGAGGTCGATTCAGGCGCTCGGGCCTGAATTTTCATTCGCTATTTTATCGATTTTTGGTCGTTTTAAGGTATAGGTACTGGTTGCTCGACGAGCTTTTTTCTCCTTTTCGACTTTTATCAATACATTTTTTTGAGCGCTCCTCTACAATACTTTGAATCAGATTTATTAGCGATTGATAACTTGACTGAGTTATCAACATCACAGGAGACGTTCCGTGTTCTCGTCCTTTGACGACAAACTTGAACTTACGAATGGCGTTCAAATCCCTTGTATGGGCTTTGGCACTTGGCAAGTGCCCAACGATAGTAGCCTTGAAAACGCCGTATCTTCTTCTTTGCAGCTCGGTTATCGCCTCTTTGACACTGCCCAGATCTATGCCAACGCAGCGGCGATTGGACACGCTGTTCATGCTAGTGGCATGTCACGCGAACAGGTTTTTATTACGAGCAAAATTTGGGCCTCACACCGTAGCTACGAAGGCGTGATGACGGCCTTTAAAGACACACTTGAACAACTCAAGACGTCTTATCTCGACATGTTGCTCATTCATTGGCCAGCCGCCCAAGGTGAACCTATGATTTGGCAAAGTCAAAATGCTGGCACCTGGCGCGCTCTTGAAGACCTTTACAAAGAGCGTTTGGTTCGCGTTATCGGGGTTTCCAACTTCTTGCCGCACCACCTCGTGCCCCTTTTAGCCCGTGCTCGTATTAAACCCATGGTGAATCAGCTCGAAATTCATCCGGGTCACCCGCAGTTTGCTGCTGTGAATTTCTGCTTTAAGCATCGCATCGCTGTGCAGGCCTGGAGTCCGTTGGGTCGTGGCACACTCATCCACAATTCGACCATTCGCGATATCGCCGAAGCCCACAATGTGTCACCCGCACAAGTCGCCCTTCGCTGGAGTCTTCAGCACGGCTTTATGCCCATCGTCAAAGCCTTGACCCTCGAACATCTGATCGAAAACTCGAAGGTGTTTGACTTTACGTTAACGCCTGAAGACATGGCTCGATTGGATAATCTACCGCCCGTCTCCTTCTCTGGCTTACACCCAGACACGGTCACCTTCTAACGACATAAAAGAAGACCAAATCTCAAGCAGAGTGAGTTTTTCTCGCTGCTTTTTTGTTGATACAAGACACGCAAAAGGCTACCTTTCTTCACGAAAAGTAGCCTTCTCAAGGAGTAACTACGCCCGAAAACTTATTCGGTTTCGATACCCGTTACCTTAAAGCCCGCGCCCGTCACGACCGCCGAGAGCATCAGATCAGAGACCGACTCAGCAACCTTGACACGAGCCTGATTCTTTTCAAGGCTCATTTCGACGGCTTCAACGCCTGGCAAAGCCTTCAGCGCTTTTTCAACGGCGGACGTGCAATGACCACAATGCATCCCTTCGATATGAATGACCTTATCCATAATAGACCTCCTTTCAATAATGGATTCACCAACGGACGACAATTCAATCTTCGCTGGCTCAAAGAAGCGTAACCGAAGTGCGTTCGAGACAACACTGACGGAACTCATGCTCATGGCGGCTGCTGCAATCATCGGATTGAGCAACCATCCAAAGAACGGATAAAAGACGCCTGCGGCAATCGGTATACCCACAACGTTATACGCAAACGCCCAAAATAGATTTTGCTTGATGTTACGCATCACTGCACGTGATAAATCATACGCGCAAAGAACGCCATCGGGTGAACTACGCATCAAAACCACATCCGCACTCGCACGTGCGACATCCGTACCACCGCCCATGGCCAATCCCACGTCGGCTTGTGCGAGCGCTGGCGCATCATTCACCCCATCACCCACCATCGCGCAAGGGCCCTCGGCCTGTAGGCGCTGAACGTGCTTAGCTTTTTCATCAGGCTTCACCCCAGCAATCACGTCGCTCTCATGAATGCCCAATTGTCGTGCTACGGCTAAGGCCGTCTGCGGATGATCTCCCGTCAAAAGAACGACACGAAGGTTTCGGTCTTGGAGTGCCTTGACCGTACCCAAAGACTCAGGACGCACGGCATCAGCCACAGCAATCACCCCCATGACTTGCCCAGCCGAAGCCACAAAAAGCGCCGTGGCTCCCTCTTTAGCTTCGGACTCAGCCACGGCCAACAAGGTCTCAGGAATCATGAGGCCTAGAGTCTCCATAAGTCGTGCGTTGCCCGCAGCGCACGATGACCCAGCCATCGTGGCCGTAAGCCCGCCACCCGCAATCTGCTGAAAGTCTTCAACGGGCTGCGTCGGTAATCCATGCTTTTGTGCCTCTTTAATAATGGCTTGTGCCAAAGGATGTTCAGAGGGCTTCTCAAGCGAAGCTGCAATCAGCATGACGACTGTTTCGAGCCCTGGCGTCACAGACACCACCTTCTTGACGACCGGACTCCCTTGCGTCAAGGTACCAGTTTTATCGAATACGATGGTTTTGAGTCCAGCAAAGCGCTCAAGGGCTTCGGCATTTTTGAATAGCTCCCCAGCCTTCGCACCACGGCCCATACCTACCATGATTGCCGTCGGCGTAGCGAGCCCCAAGGCACACGGGCAAGAAATCACCAAAACAGAGACAGCCGCACTCAAGGCAAATTCAAAGTCACCGCCAACCCAATACCACACACACCCGGTAACCAACGCGATCGTCATGACGACCGGCACAAAAATACCGCTCACCTTATCAGCCAATCGAGCCACAGGCGCTTTGGAAGCAGTGGCTTCATCGACCAAGCGAATAATCTGTGCGAGCACTGTATCGTCACCCACGCGCGTTGCACGCATCTCAATGGCACCAGCGACCAGCAAAGTAGCGCCCGTGAGCGTATCGCCAACACCCTTATTAACTGGGAGACTTTCACCCGTAATGGCAGACTCATTCAAAAGTCCCGTGCCTTCGAGCACCACACCGTCAACAGGCACCGTATCACCCGTCTTCACAATGACCGTTTCACCCGACCGGACGTCGGCCGTTGGTACGCGGCACTCCCGCCCGTCACGCTTTACCAAAGCAGTGGTTGGTGCCAAAGCCATTAAAGCCGTCACGGCCTCGGTGGTCTTTTGTTTAGCACGACCTTCAAAGAACTTACCTAACGAAATCAATGTGACGATCGTCGCAGCCCCTTCAAAATAAAGACTGTGCGCAAAATGCGCAAGACTCGCTGTATCGCCAACACTTTGCGCTCCTAACAATCGGTAGATCACATAGATCCCAAAAAGAAACGCCGTCCCCGCCCCCACTGCAATCAAGCTATCCATATTGGGCGCCCGTAACCACAACGCACGAAGCCCACCAATAAAGTATTTACGGTTAATTAACAAAATCGGCAATGTCAGCAAAAACTGCGTAAAAGCCATTGTCGGTGCTTGAGACACCCCGTCAAAGATCGCCGGGATTGGCAAGCCCATCATGCCGCCCATCGAGAGCCACATTAGCGGAATCAAAAGCGCAAAAGACGCAATCAAACGCCCTTTTGTTTGCACCAACCCCGTGTCGTCAGGCGCCTGCCCCACTGAAGTCGTCGTTTTTTGCTGTTCACCCTTGAGACTCGCACCGTAGCCAGCATCACTCACCGCACGTTTGATTATGTCCACGCTCATGACACTTTCGTCAAACGTGGCTTTCAAAGTATTTTTAAGAAGGTTGACTTCGGCGACCTTAACGCCTTCAAGGCAGCTGACCGCTTTTTCTACGCGACTCGAACAAGCCGCGCAACTCATCCCGGTCACGTCAAATTGCTTGGTTTGCATAGCTCGATAAATGAGAACGATTGTCGTCCGAAGAGTGTATGCTTATAGCGCTACTTTCGCAAGAATGCACTATTTTGATAGATAGTTCCCAAAAAGATACCAAGGACAACGATGACTGACGGATATCACGGCACACGCTGCCCTGTCGCACTCACCTTAGGGCTGATTGGCGGCAAGCACAAATCACTCATTCTCTGGAACCTGCTTGAAGGCACGATGCGCTACTCGGACCTACGTCGTGCGATTCCTGAAGCAACGCCCAAGATGCTCACTCAACAATTGCGAGAACTTGAACGAGACGGCCTTGTTGATCGTACGGTTTACGCTGTTGTACCGCCTAAAGTTGAATATCGTTTAACGCCGATGGGGCGAAGCATTGAACCCATTCTAACGGCGATGTATCGGTGGGGCTCTCTCTATTTAGAAAAGCAACACCAGCAAAAGCCGTGTTGCTCGATGAAGCCGCCTAAAGACGAACCGCAGCAACAAAAGAGAAAACCGAAACTCCCGGGTTCCTAGCTGCACATCAGTATAAGATAGATCAAATAACGGTGAAATAAAATCAAGCATCCCTTGAAACTCTTGCGTTTAGACACGGTTTTAAACGCGAGAGTTTTTATTTCACGCCAAACTAGATGCATATATAGGAGTGAGTATCTGTCATGGCAAAAATCACGGATTCTCAAGGGAGTCAATGAGGCTTGATGGCGTCAAAAGACGCCATGGGTCGAGTTTATGTACGCGCTTATCAAAATAAGTGGGATGCCCAAAAGGGTCGTAACTACGTTGCGGCTAAAGCACAGGTAGGAAGACTGCTCGACGATGGTAGTATTCGTCTCTCGCAGAATTTTCTTCCCTTCTTTAGCCCGTTTTCTCATTAAAAATCTCCCGTATCGAACTCTGCGACAAGGAGATTTTCTACTTTTCAGTTTAGACAATAACGGCTTAGAAATAACTAAACTGCAGCAAAGGGTAATTTAACAGGTCGGCAACGCCGCATATTAATGACTGATTCCAACGTCATCATCGGTTTGATTCCAAAGTGCCCATTACCTGTTCAGCTTCGGCCACCATATCTAACAACACAGGAGATTCATGTTCTGGGGCTTGATTAATAAACAATCCCGTCTTGAGATACATTAGCTCCTTGTTTCGTGCACCTCGAATCGGTGAAACAGTGGGGACTAACAACAACTCTCTTAAAAATTCAAAGGAAATATGTTCTCCAGCATCCGTTAGACGTTTGTACATCAACCGTTCGATTGTCAGTGCCAAGATGCAGACCACAAAATGGTCACGAATGTGTTCTTCCTTTCTAACAAAATGCGTGCTGAAGTGCTAAGCATCGGTCTAAAACCAATAGACGAAATAAATCGCCCATCTATGAGATGTTTTCTGAAAAAAAGGCACCCTAGATGAGCGCTCAACCTTCCTCTTCACACCTTCCTCAAGCATCAAACAATCAAGCGTTTTGTAGGCAATAAAAAGCATTCGTACTCTTTGAGCTTCAATGTACCACGACGTCTTCGACCGATATTGACTACCTCAAGAAGTTCCCATTGAGGGCCTCACGCATTCCAAATGCCGACGCGCAGCGACCCTTTAGTTCTATTCCTTGAGCGCCTTAGCCGTTTTTCGCTCACCGCTTTTTATACAACTTTTATATACGGCGCCCAAGCAAATATAGACGGCTGCAATACGAACCTCGATAGCATTTTTTTCGTGGAGATGAAAGCCTTTCGATCTACAGAGCGGCCAAACCCTCCCAACCCCTCCACTTCTTGGAGTTTTCTCATGACACACGATCTATTGATGCTTGTGCTCGCGATTGCGCTTGCACTCATACCGTACGTCTTCATTCATCTGCTCACAAATTTCTTTGAAGAACACCCACATTAACTTATGTCCGCGATTGATTGTCTTTTTATCGGCGCAAGCCTCCTTCTGGTGGTTTGGCTCATTGCCGAACTATTTAGAGCCTAATCCATCATGATGTCCAATACCTTTTATGCATTTGCTGCTTTTGCCGTGGCTCTCTTAGTGATCACGAAGCCTATCGGTCTTTGGCTTACGCCTTTGGCCGAAGGCCATGCACCTCGTGCTATGGAAAAAGCTGACCGAGCAATTTTGAGTCTTTTTGCGCGAGGCCCGCATGAACAATGCTGGCAAAGCTATGCCGCTTCCCTTCTCGCTTTTAACGCGTTCGGTCTTTTCTTTCTTTATCTATTACAACGCATTCAAGGCTACCTCCCGCTCAACCCCCAGGGGTTTAGCGGCGTTGCGCCTGATCAGGCCTTGAATACCGCCGTGAGCTTTGTGACCAATACCAACTGGCAAAGCTACGGTGGTGAAACAACTATGAGTTATCTCACTCAAATGTTGGGCATGGGCGTTCAAAACTTTCTCTCCGCCGCTACGGGGATTGCCGTTGCGTTTGTATTGATGCGAGGCTTTGCGCGTCAACAATCGAATACTGTTGGGAGCTTTAGTCGAGACGTCATTCGAATTACGCTGTGGGTACTTTTGCCAATGAGCCTCATTTATGCGCTCTTTCTAGTTAGCCAAGGCGTTATTCAAAATTTTGCTAACTATGTTTCTTTGACAACCCTTGCGGGTGATAACCAGACGGTTGCCATGGGCCCCGTCGCCAGCCAAGAAGCGATCAAGCTTTTAGGCACTAATGGTGGTGGATTCTTTAATGTGAATTCTGCTCACCCCTTTGAAAACCCAACGCCTTTGTCTAACTTCTCTGAAGCTTTGGCCATTTTTGCTATTCCCGCGGGCCTCACCTACACCTTTGGCCGTATGGTCAAGTCGCAACGTGAAGGTTGGGCATTGTGGCAGGTGATGGGCGTTTTATTCTTGATGGCTTTCACAACTTTTGCTTTTGCTGAACATGTTGGCAATCCCCTTCTTCAAGCCTTGGGCGCCGAAGGGCTCAGCATGGAAGGTAAAGAAACACGCTTTGACTTAGGTGGCATTTCACTTTTTTCAACCGTGACGACCGCTGCCTCTTGCGGTGCTGTCAACACGATGCACGATAGTCTTATGCCTATCTCTGGCATGGTCACGATGATCCTTATGCAGTTAGGTGAGGTCGTTTTTGGCGGTGTCGGTGCTGGTTTTTACGGCATGATCGTTATGGCCATTATTGCGGTCTTTATCGCCGGTTTGATGGTGGGTCGTACACCTGAATATTTGGGCAAAAAAATTACACCCAAAGAAATGAAATTAGCTGCCCTTACGATGCTTGCCGTCCCGTTCATTGTGCTCGTCGGCGTCGGGGTCACACTCGTTTGGCCTGGTGCATTAGATAGTCTCAACAATCCAGGCGCCCATGGCTTATCCGAAATCCTCTATGCCTGGACATCCGCAGCCAACAATAACGGCTCCGCATTTGCCGGTCTTAACGCCAATACGCCGTTCTTTAATATCGGGCTGGCACTTGCCATGTGGTTTGGTCGATTTGTGGTGATTGTACTCACCCTTGCCCTCGCAGGTACCCTCGCCAAGGGGCGACATGTACCAGCTAGCAACGGGACACTCCCAACCACGGGCGCTCTTTTTGTCGGTCTTTTGATCGGCGTCGTGCTCTTAGTCGGTGCCTTGACATACCTTCCAGTGCTTGCTCTCGGGCCTATCGCTGAAATGTTGAGCTTTATTTAAAACCCATTATCGAAACAATTGACCATGTCTAAAAAGAAAACTGCACCACTTTGGGACGGTGCTTTAATTCGAGAAGCGCTTCTCCAAAGTTTTAAAAAGCTTTCGCCGACAGCGCAAACCAAAAACCCGGTCATGTTTATCGTGTACTTGGGAAGTCTCTTTACTACGGCACTTTTCTGTCGTGCATGTATTACTAGCGACGCTAATCAAACCTCAATGGCTTTCTTGGGTTGGCTCACGCTTTGGCTTTGGTTTACGGTTCTTTTTGCAAATTTCGCAGAAAGTCTTGCTGAAGGTCGTGCCAAAGCACAAGCAAGCGCCTTACGTAGCCTCAAGACCGCAACACCTGCCAGAAAGCTGTCATCAACCAACACAGACATCTGGAATGAAAATGCCAAAGGGACCATTTGCGACTCGACGGATCTTCGTAAAGGTGACATCGTTCTCGTCAAAGCAGGGGAAGTTATTCCTTGTGACGGTGAAGTCCTACGAGGCATCGCTAGCGTCAACGAATCCGCAATCACTGGTGAATCCGCACCAGTCGTCCGCGAGTCCGGCGGTGACTTCAGCTCGGTAACAGGTGGGACGACTGTCCTGTCGGACTGGATTATCGTCCGTACTGAAAGCGATCCTGGCGACAGTTTTATCGATCGCATGATCTCAATGGTTGAAGGTGCTGCTCGTAAACGTACGCCTAATGAAACTGCACTGACCATTTTGTTATTAGCACTTTCAGTCCTTTTCTTAATCGTTGTTGCCGTCATGCTTCCCGTATCAGCCTATAGCGTCACAGCTAATGAAGCTGGTGAAATCGTTACACCTGCCATGCTGACTGCGCTCTTGGTTTGCTTAATTCCGACAACCATCGGTGGGCTCCTTTCAGCCATCGGTGTTGCAGGAATGAGCCGACTTTTAGGTGCCAACGTGATTGCACGTTCTGGCCGTGCAGTCGAAGCTGCTGGCGACGTCGATGTTCTTCTCTTAGATAAAACAGGGACGATCACATTCGGTAACCGTCGCGCAAGTGCCTTTTACCCAGCGCCTGCCGTCTCGATTCAAGAATTGCACGAAGCTGCTCTGCTTTCAAGTTTGGCTGACGAAACGCCTGAAGGGAAATCGATCATCGAATTGATTGCCAAAGAAGACCCTGCGATTTCTAAGCTTCAGCCCCCAACTGACGCAACCTTTATTCCATTTACGGCACAAAGCCGCATGTCTGGAGTAAACCTTGGTCATCGCCAGATTCGCAAGGGAGCTATTGACGCCATTATTCGTTGGGCTGATGACACTGGTCACACTGTTCCGACTCAAGTGAGGCGTCAGGCTGATCAGGTCTCAAGTCATGGTGCAACTGCACTGCTTGTCGCAGAAAACGGTCGTCCTCTAGGGGTCATTGAACTCAAGGACATTGTTAAGCCTGGTATTGCCGAACGTTTTGCTGAATTACGTGAAATGGGCATCAAGACTGTCATGGTCACCGGAGACAATCCACTCACCGCCGCAGCCATTGCTGTTGAAGCTGGCGTTGATGACTTTTTAGCTGAAGCCACCCCTGAAAGTAAACTGCGCGTCATTCGCGAGCACCAGGCAAACGGCCATCTGGTTGCAATGACCGGCGACGGCACGAATGACGCACCAGCTTTAGCCCAAGCCGACGTAGCTGTCGCTATGAATAGCGGTACACAGGCGGCAAAAGATGCAGCCAACATGGTTGACCTTGATTCGAGTCCCACAAAGTTGATCGATATCGTTCGCATTGGCAAACAAATGCTCATGACTCGTGGCTCTCTCACGACATTCTCGTTAGCTAATGACATTGCCAAATACTTTGCCATTATTCCGGCTGCATTCTCGTCGACCTACCCTGGCCTCGAAGTGCTAAATGTCATGGGCCTTCAAACGCCGACCTCAGCCATGTTAAGTGCCGTGATCTTTAACGCACTTATCATCGTTGCCTTGATACCGATCGCCTTGAAAGGTGTGCCCTATAAGGCCTGGTCTGCTGCGCGTCTATTGAAGCGCAACCTTTTGGTCTACGGTTTAGGTGGCGTGATCGTTCCCTTTGTTGGCATTAAGATCATCGACCTTCTTATCAATCTTTTCTAACGGAGTGATTCACATGCGTATCCGTTCTATTTCTAGTCACGCAAGCGTCTCGCTCATGGGAGCGATAAAAGATGCCGTAGGTGCTTTCTGCCTCTTAACGTTGGCAACTGGTCTCATTTACCCCTTTGTCACAACGGGTGTAGCACAAAGCGTCATGCCAGATAAAGCAGCTGGCTCATTAGTGGTTCACCAAGAAAAAGTTATTGGCTCAGAACTGATTGCCCAAGACATGTCGAAGTTACCGTTCTTTCAAGCACGTCCTTCTGCAGCCAATTACGATGGCGCTTCTAGCAATGCCTCGAACTTAGGTCCGACGAACCCAGCGCTTCTTCAAAGCGTCAAAGACCGTATCGCCTATTGGCATAAGGCAAGGGGCGATCAGTCACCTGTTCCAACTGACCTTGTGACCACTTCTGGCTCGGGCTTAGACCCCCACATCAGTCGTGATGCTGCAATCTATCAAATTCCGATTGTCGCTAAGCGCACTGGGATAAGCGAAACGACCTTACGTACCTTAGTAGATGAGCTTGAAACCTCCGGTCTTTTTGGTCGACATCACTATGTGAATGTTCTTCAACTTAATCTCCGCGTACAATCACTTGTAGCGTCCCAACTCTCTCATTAACCTCTAAACCCCTGCCTACCCAGCAGGGTTTTCGCCTCCACACTTTATGCAACACGACGAAGAAAGACGACCTGATCCTGATGCCCTCTTAAAGGTCGGACAAAAATCAACACGTGGGCGATTAAAACTTTTTTTAGGGGCTGCACCTGGCGTAGGCAAAACTTTTGCCATGCTTACCGAAGCGCATGAGAAGCGTCGCGAAGGACTCGACGTCCTCATTGGTTGGGTTGACACACATGGTCGACGAGAAACGGCAGCGTTACTTAAAGGACTAGAAGTCTTACCTCGTCAAACCATGCAACGAGGTACGTTCACTACAGAGACCCTTGATATTGACGCCGTTATTCGTCGTCGTCCTGCCTTGGTCGTCATTGATGAGTTACCTCACTCCAATCCACCCAACGCACGTCATCTGAAGCGTTGGCAAGACATTGAAGACATCTTGGACGTTGGTATTGACGTCTATAGTGCAATGAACATCCAGCACTTAGAAAGTCTCAACGACATGGTTGGGGCAATGACAGGTGTTGATGTCAAGGAAACAATTCCTGATCGTTTTTTTGACGAAGCTGATGAAGTCCGTCTCGTAGACTTACCTCCAGACGACCTTTTGAAACGCCTTGAAGCGGGAAAAATCTATCTTCCAGGCTTTATTGAACGCGCAAAAAATCATTTTTTCCGAAAAGCCAATCTCATCGCGTTACGTGAACTATCGTTACGTTTGATGGCAGATCGCCTTGAAACGGAGATTCGCGAGCACCGTTCGCTCTCGACAGATCAGAGCGTACGCGATACATCCTTTGGTCTTTTATTAGTCATTGAGTCCCCTGACGCCCACGAAATCATTCGAGAAGCTGGGCGATTGGCACGTTCACTAGCTGGTAATTGGCACGTTTTATGGTTAGATAAACCAGGTGAAAGTCGTAAACGACGCCGTGCCGCTGCCGAAACCCTTGCGTTTGCAGAAAGTCTCGGAGCTGTCACGGCCATGGTAACAGGACATTTTGGGCGAGAAGTCTCCGCTTATGCACGAGAGCATAACCTCTCCATGATTGCCTCTGCTGATACTGGACTCTATACGACCTACTGGCGTCGACGCGAATTACGCCGCCGTGCCCCAGAAGTCACCTTTGTCATTCTTTCTTCGACCGTTGGCAAAGAACCGCTTTCTGAACGCCTCTTAGCCACCTTACGCGCCCAAGACGAAGAAGTAACAGGGTACGCAATCACAAGCATAGTAACGATTCTACTTACAGGGCTTTTCTCACCACTGATCCCTTGGATCCAACCGACTAACTTTGCCATGTGCTACCTGTTGGTCTCTTTTATCGCAGCGATTCGTTACGGGCTCAAAACTGCTGCCTATGCCGTGGTGCTTTCGATCATTTGCTTTGACTTAGTTGCCGTTGAACCCTTAGGGTCCTTTGCAGTTTCTGACCTTCAGTACGTCTTCACATTCTTCGTCATGCTCACTGTCGGGATTGTTGCAGCACGTCTCGTCGCTAAACGCGAAACCATTGCCCGTGAAGCACGTGAACGTGAAGCTCAGATGGGATTACTATATGAAACTGCCAGTGCTTTTGCAACGTATATGGATCGTGAAACACTTTACCGTCAAGCTCATGAAGTCCTTACAACATATCTTGATATTGCGTTAGAAATTTGGGAACCTGATGAGGAAGAAGGATTCCGTCGCATGACCCGTGCTTTTGCGCAAGCGGATCCAGCACTTATGCGTCTTGCTGTGGATCACCAGCGCCCAGCAGGTCGAGCTACAACGACATTAGGCCAATCAGAATATCTATATGTTCCATTAAAGAGTTCCACAGGCGACGTTTTGGCCGTTGCCGTTCTTCGTCTTGAAAACAATGAACAATGGACCGATGCGCTATCGCGCCGTCTGATTGATGCTCTACTTACGCTTTTAGGACAAGCGATTGAACGTTTATCGAACCAAGATGAAGCGAGAGAATCACTCGCCAACCTTGAAAATGAACGCTTACGTCACTCGCTGGTACGCTCTCTCTCACATGATCTGAAGACACCTCTTACAACACTCACCTTGGGTGCAGAAAGTGTGCTTGAAAAACTCAAACGACGTGATCACGATGGTGCATTTGATGAAACCGTCCAACTCATTAAATCCTCAGAACGTATGTCTCGTCTTGTCACCAACATGCTGGACATGGCCAAACTACAGAGCGGTAGTTTTAAACCTAACATGGCGTTCTTCCCTGCTGACGAACTCGTGAGTGGCGGTTTAGGTCTTCTCAAAGAACGCCTGCGTGACTTTAAACTTGATATCAAGCTACAACCAGACTGTCCCCTCCTTTTTGGTGATCAAGTGCTTCTTGAACGACTCCTCTTTAACCTTTTAGATAACGCGGTTAAATATTGTCCTTTCGGAAGTCGTATTGTCATTGAAATCACTCAGCGAAATCAGACGATCATGGTTGCAGTTCATGATAATGGACCAGGTTTACCTGCAGGTGATCCTCAGAAATTGTTTGATCCTTTTAGACGCGGTCAAAAGGAAAGTAAGATTGCAGGGGTCGGTCTTGGGCTTGCGATTTGTCGTTCTATTGCTCGCGCTCATAACGCAGATCTGCTCGCTCTTCAATCCACAATGGGTGGCGCAAGCTTTATCTTGATGCTCCCCTATGTCGAACCACCCGCCATGGATGACGAAGAGTCCATTCTTGCTCAACTTGAAGAATGAACACATGATAAAAGCGATACTAATCGCGTGATCACTCTCGACACACAAAAAGAGAAGAACAAATGCAAAAACCCATTATCTTGATCGTTGAAGACGAAGACCATATCGCACGCGTCGTTAAATCGAGCCTTGAAGATGCGGGTTATGAGGTCTACCGCGCGCCAAGTCTCGCACAAGGACGCATCGAAGCAGCAACCCGTTCGCCGCAGCTCATCATTTTGGACTTAGGATTGCCTGATGGTGACGGGACTGACCTCATTCGTACCGTTCGCTCCTATAGCAACGCCCCCGTCATTATTTTGTCAGCCCGATCAGGAGACGAAGCCAAAGTCGAAGCTCTAGACCTGGGAGCCGATGACTTTATCGCCAAACCTTTTAGTATGACTGAACTTCTTGCGCGTGTTCGTGCACACTTACGTCGCGCAACGACCATTAGCACAACAAACCCTAGCACCCAATTTTCATTTGGCGATGTGACGTGCGATTTAGCCCGTGGAATCGTGACTAAAAACGCTTCCGAAGTACATTTAACCAAGCTCGAATTTCGCTTATTGTCCGCTTTAATTGCAGGACGAGGACGAGTACTCACTCATCGTCAGCTTTTAGCCGATGTCTGGGGCGCTGCATACGTTGAACATCCGCACTATCTTCGTCTTTATATGGCACGGTTGCGACAAAAGCTCGAAGATAATCCCGCTGCTCCCAAATACTTCATGACTGAAACTGGCATCGGTTACCGTCTCAAAGCTTAACTAAACTTGCCAAGAAACTCTCGCTTTTGTAGAGCAAGGACGAGATACGCTCCCTTTTTGATCTAAACCACGCACAAGCAAACTTTTCAACTCAAAACATCTCGAAAACTGGTGAACTACTCAAGTACTCGTTGTAGAGGCATTGCAAATTAAGAACATGATGAAGAACCATCATCTCGCCAGGTCAATAGGTGGCAAATTTTTCTGTCAAAGTGAATACAAGGCGAACCTTACCGTTCCAACGCAGACTTCGTTCCTTGCGAAGATTGGATTATCTCAGTCTACGTAATGAGAACCGAGGCACTCTTGGGTGTTTAGCTCTCGAGTGTTTAGGTGACGTGAACAAGAACTGCTTTGTGAAAAGGACTATATCGGCAAGTTTTGTCCTCCCTCCAAAAACAAGGACATGTCTTGGAGCAACGATATTGTCCGTGTCGGCATCACTTGGACAGCTTGGAAAGTAGGTGAGCGCATGGGACTCTTAGAGGATCTCAGCACTGTTTTCAACAAAGAAACAGCACAAACGTTGCTTGCACTAACCATTTACAAACTTGATGGTGGCAGAGCCATTATGAATTTTGAGGATTGGCTTTCTCAAGTCAGGCTTCCAAACATGGAGCCTATAGACGGCCGTAGACTCTCAGAAATACTCC
Source organism: uncultured Sutterella sp. (assembly GCA_937943605.1). Taxonomy (GTDB): domain Bacteria; phylum Pseudomonadota; class Gammaproteobacteria; order Burkholderiales; family Burkholderiaceae_F; genus Sutterella. The sequence continues at coordinate 35,779 of CALEAW010000067.1, forward strand.
AAACAGTCGATCACTCTTTGCTGGATAAATATTATCTGCGCCGTTACTAGAGAAGTTCGACAGCAACTAACACGCCATTAACTCTCTCCTTCGATAGCACGAGCATCTCTACCTATTCAACAACTATCAAAAACGCTGCCTACAGATACGCCAAGCAAAATCCAGAATTGAAGCAAGTTACCTACATGGTGGTTTGCGATCATGAAACTGGCGACGTGGTATACGCGTATAGCTATGATGGCTCCATTAATGACAAAAACATTCTGTCAAGCATCTACTATCAGATGCAGAGTGTAGGTATCGATTTGACGAACAATATAGCGGGGGTTCAAGGAGAAAAAGCCCGCGCTTACGACAAGAAGCACGGGCTTAAAGCATCAAAAACGAGGCGTTGTTTGATTAGAAGGCCGGAACAACGGCACCCTTATATTCGGTTTCGATGAACGTCTTCACTTCAGCAGACGTCAAAGCAGCCTTCAACTTCTGAAGTTCTGGACGAACATCGTCACCCGTACGGATAGCGATGATGTTGGCGTACGGAGAATCCTTCGATTCGATAGCGATCGCATCCTTCAACGGATTGAGGTTGGCACCCAAAGCGTAGTTGGAATTGATCACTGCAAGCGCCACGTCGTCAAGCGAACGGGGCAACTGAGCAGCCTCCACTTCAACGAACTTCACCTTCTTGGGATTTTCAACCACATCACCCACCGTGGCCATCACACCAGCTTCCGGACGAACCTTGATCAAACCAGCCGTTTCGAGCACCTTAAGGGCACGACCGCCGTTCGTCGGGTCATTCGGGATCGCAACCTTGGCGCCTTCAGCCACATCAGCGACGTTCTTCACCTTGTTGGAATAAACGCCCATCGGCTCGATATGAACAGCTACCAAGCTCGTGAGCTTGAGACCACGATCCTTCGCAAAGGCATCGAGGTACGGCTGATGCTGGAAGAAGTTGGCGTCGATTTCCTTATCGGCCAAAGAAAGATTAGGCTTGATGTAGTCAGAGAATTCGATCACTTTGAGCGTAATGCCGTCCTTCTTCAACTGAGGCGCGACCAAATTCAAAAGGTCAGCATGGGGCACTGGGCTAGCACCCACGGTCAACGTCGTACCAGCATCACCCTTCGGGGCTTCAGCCTTATCACCACAACCAGCGAGACCAACAGCAAGACCAGCAGCAAGACAAACGGACGCAAAAAGCTTAAGTTTCATGATTTTTCACCTTAGATTTCGAGAGATTTTTGACGAAGACTTCCGCTGCGATCAGAACATTGACGAGATAGATGACTGACTGGAGAGGATCCAGTGTTCGATCAGCTAGCTTTTGTTGGAAGTCCTTGCCGGTTCCCGCGGATCCGGCGATGGTTCATTTATGCCTCGCTAGTTCCCACGGTTCTAGCGACGGTTTTGTCATTCTACATGAATCTGGCGTTTTTTTGCCTAATGCGTTTTGCTTATAGCGTCGCTTTCAAACCGCACCCACGAAGTAATACCGTTTTTTGTATCGCACAATGATCCTGTAAAAACACCCATCCAAACCCTCTCAAACAAGCACCCGTATTGCGTTTGACGATTACTGATTAACGGATTTTACAGGATCACGAACACTGATTTATGTTCCATTTTTATTCGAAATCAGATGTTCTGCAATTATTCTATCGACAACAATTAAGTTATGCATACTTAATCTAAATCGAGCTTCACGTCTCTACGTGCCTCGTCATTCTTTGGATCGATAGATAAATTGTGAGAGATTTGCCATGACAAAATACATTTCACCGTTCGAAAGCATAATGCGCCAACTACTTCCTACGCCATCCGAAAAATTGATGAATCGGTTGCGATATCTCGAACGCACTTCACTCCCGCAAACGTTATCAGGTCTCCAAAAGCACGGTGTCAATCCAAGCACCATTAAAGCCCTTCGCCGTGTGCGTACAGCAAGCCAAGTCCCCGAATGTGTGTTTACGACGGTTGTCGTCGATCAACTGTTTGAACTCATGGATTTAGATTACGAAGCGCAAGAAAGTGTCTGCCTTTATCTAGACCGAAAGTTACGCAACACGCAAAGTGCAGTGATTTGTAAAGCCGTTCAAGCCGTCCTCAAGCGCAACCTCTCTCGGATCGCCGCAAGCGAACCCGAGCCTAAAACGAGTTCGCGCAAGCGTCGAGTTCGTCAGGCCGAACTCAAAGCCGCCTAATCAAGGTTGATCAGCCTTCACAATCTGACCTTCATCTTTTATAGCGACTTGTGCTCGTTGACCAAGTCGCTTTTGGCTTTGGGTTAAAAGCTGCAATGTGTATTCGGCCACATTATCAAATGTGAGCGCACCACCTTGACCAGTTCGACCCGAGGCCTGAATCCCTGGGATGCTATTTTCAAAAGTCTGGAAACGGATCGCGGTCATCACAACCCCGTCATTATCTATACGATAGTCGACAACAAATGAGCAAGCCTGAGGCCCTTCGCCCGGCTCAAGCAATCGCGGCAGACTGCCAAAACGCGTGACGCCAGTCACAAGCGACTTCACAAGCACTTCACTCTGAATCTCGTCATTGTGAATAAAGCAAACCACCGACATATCAACCGGGCGCTTCATGGCGTCCGCAGGTATCGCCTCAGCAAACCCATGCGTTGGCGTCGTTTGACAACCCGTAAGGGCTAGCGCAACCAATCCTCCCATAATGATTGGCGCTAAACGCGTGGCGTGACGAGAAAAAGGAAATGCAGTCATTAGTCAAAAGTCTAAAGATGGAAGGAGTCATAGTAGCAGACAAATCTCAATCGAGTGTGCTTTTTCGACACTGTGTCAAACACTTAGCCTCAACAATCACTTTAGCAATTGAGTCTTTTCACTTAGGTTTCATGCGTTAGAACGAACTTCGATTCAATTTTCTGCGTTTCGCAGTATTTAAGTCTTTCTCACAACACGGCAACAAGCTAAAATAAAACGATAATCGAGTGAAAACTGTGTGAATGCATCGTTTTTCGATGTTCGGCACGCTCATCACTCATCATCCGTTTATAAACTCATAGGATTCCACCGTGATCGATCCCGCAAAGCAAGATAAGCCGTTGATCCGAGTCATCGATGATGATGACGCCATGCGTAATTCCTGGGCCTTCCTCATTGAAGGTGAAGGCTGGGACGTCAAGACCTATCCTGACGCCATTACGTATCTTTCTTCTAACGACTTCATTCGCCCGGGCTGCCTCTTGTTAGACGTTCGTATGCCGCATATGTCTGGCCTCGAACTCCAATTGAAGCTCCGCGAAGTTGGTTGCGATTTGCCGATTATTTTCATTTCGGGTCACGGCGACATTGACATGGCTGTCAACACGCTCAAGGCTGGCGCCATGGACTTCTTGCAAAAGCCAGTTGACGATCAGCGTCTCCTGCAGGCCATCGAAAACGCAGTCTCTAGCAACCTCGCCGTTCGTCGTAACTTTGCTGAAGTCGCAGATTTCCGTAGCCGTCTTGAACAGCTCACCCAACGTGAACGTGAAGTGATTCGTATGGTGGCTCAGGGTTATTCGAATAAGGAAGTTGCCCGCGAATTTGGCATTTCTGAAAAAACCGTTCAGGTTCACCGCGGCTCTGCCTACCGTAAACTTGATCTCCACAACGCTGCTGAAATCGCACGTCTTTTACTTCTTTCAGGCGATCCGCTCTAATCCAAAAGAAGTAGATTTCAAAAACCCGCTTGTCAAACCAGGCGGGTTTTGCATTTTGTGACGTTGTGGCACCAAATAATTGCACATTTTGTCTGACCAACAGCAACATTTTGAGGCATACTTGCCACACTTGCCATTCGGGATGGACGTGGTTGTCAGGGTTGAACTCCCTTTTTAGGTTTGAGTCCCCGCGCCAGCGTTAGCATCCCACAGGCCCATCGGTTTTCAGTTTTTTGGTAATTCACTTTTATCTTTTGGAGAACCCATGCTCAGCGATATCGAAATTGCTCAGGCAACCAAACTCATTCCGATTGACCAACTCGCTCATGAAGCCGGTCTGACCGACGCAGAATTTGAGCCCTATGGCCGCGACAAGGCCAAGGTGACGCTTGACCCAGCTCGTCAGGACCAGGCCAAGCTCATCCTCGTGACCGCCACCTCTGGCATGCCGGCTGGTTCTGGTAAGACCACGACCTCCATCGCCCTCGCTCAGGGTCTCAAGCAGCTTGGCAAGCGTGCTGTTCTCGCGCTTCGTGAACCGTCCCTCGGCCCGGTCTTCGGTATGAAGGGTGGCGCTGCTGGCGGCGGCTATTCTCAGGTTCTTCCGATGGAAGCCATCAACCTCCACTTCACGGGTGACTTCCACGCTATCACGTCTGCCAACAACCTCTTGGCCGCTTTGATCGACAACGCTCGTCATCAGGGTCAGGTTGAACTTAAGGAAATCTTCTGGCGTCGCGTCATGGACGTGAACGACCGTATGCTCCGTAACATCGTCACGGGTCTCGGTGGTTCCGCTAACGGTATTCCGACCGAAGCTGGTTTTGACATCACGGCCGCTTCCGAATTGATGGCTGTTCTCTGCCTTGCTAACGACATCGACGACCTTCGAGTTCGTATCGACCGCATCGTGGTCGGCACTCGTCGTGACGGCTCCGCTGTGACCGTGAAGGATCTTGGCGTTGGTGGTTCGCTCGTTGCCCTTCTTAAAGACGCCATGAAGCCGAACCTCGTTCAATCTATCGAAGGTAACCTCGCTTTTGTCCACGGTGGTCCGTTCGCCAACATCGCTCACGGTTGCAACTCCGTTGTTGCTACACGTGCTGCCATGAAGCTCGGCGACTATGCCATCACGGAAGCTGGCTTCGGCTCTGACCTCGGCGCTGAGAAGTTCTACAACATCAAGTGCCGTGCTGCTGGTCTCAACCCAGCCGCTGTGGTGCTCGTGACCTCCACCAAGGCCCTCAAGTGGCACGGTGGTGTAGCGCTTCCTGAAATCGGCAAGCCCAACGCAGAAGCCCTCAAGAAGGGCCTCTGCAACCTTGACGCTCATATCGAAAACTTGAAGCGTTTCGGTCCGAACATCGTTGTGTCCATCAACCACTTCCACACCGACGTCGACGAAGAGCTCGACATCATCCGCAATCGCTGCACTGAACTCGGTGTTCGCTTTGCTTTGTCCGACGGCTTTGCGCTCGGCGGTAAGGGTGCTGTTGAAGTCGCCAAGGCTGTTATCGAAGCTGCTGAAGACGTCAAGCCGCTCAACTTCACGTACGAAGCTGATACCACGGTCGTCGAAAAGATTGAAACGATCGCTAAGACGATCTACGGTGCTGCCAATGTTGAACTTGCTCCGGCCGCTCTCAAGGATCTCAAGCGTCTCCAGGAACTCGGCTTTGACCGTCTCCCGGTTTGCATCGCTAAGACGCCGTTCTCCTTCTCTCATGACCCGAAGGCCTTTGGTGCACCGAAGGGCTTTACGCTCCCGGTTCAGCGCCTCATCCTCAACGCTGGTGCTGGCTTCATCGTCGTTACGACGGGCTCCATCATGCGTATGCCTGGCCTCCCGAAGGTTCCAGCCGCCATGTCCATCGACGTTAAGGACGGTAAGATCACGGGCCTCGCCTAATTGATCTGTCAGTGATCTGACGAAGGGGGTGTTGCAAAAGTCGCATGTCGACTAAGCAGTGCCCCCTTCTCATTTTT
>CALEAW010000068.1 GCA_937943605.1 uncultured Sutterella sp.
TCGTTAACTCACTCCTGAGCGTCGAGAGTAAAAAATCGCTGGAAGTTAACGACAGTTAATGGTGATGGAATGTACGGCGTTTGATGGCACAAAGATGGATGAGTTTGTTGTCAGTCAAATGTGGGACTGTCAGGCCGATCGTGAGCGCATTTTGAGTGAGTGTCGCCATCAAGTGTTAGCGATTGATATGTTGGCCGCAGGGTTACCGGCGATTGAGAGAGCTAACCTCGATATGGATTTTTTGGATGCCTTGGCTGAAATCTATCCGACTTGTGAGGCTTTTTATTTCCAAAACTGCCACAAACTATTTTTAGCGGATCAGGTGCGTCACCATGGTATCAACGGTGCTGACCGTTTCATTCGTTTTGGTGTTAATGCTCGCTTTTTCAATATCAAAGGCACAGAAGACATGCTGATTGATACCGTGGGTTTGAGTACGCTTTTTTTGCCCGATCTGCAGTATCACTTTCATGATTTGGATCCGAATGCAGTCGTTACGCACGCCTATAACTTGGCTTCTTATATTTTGCAACACGACAATCCGATCGAAGACGGAGAAACGGTCGATGGCATAGAGAGTGGCCATATGACTCGTACGGTTCAATGGAAGTGCCAATATGAGGACGCCTTGATCCAACCGCCACGCGCGGTGTTGGATGTTCATACTGGGCCTTTTGCATCGGGAGGTCGGTCGTGACATGAATGGCATTCTTTTCCTCGTGGGTGGCTTGATCCTTTTGGTTTTGCTTAAGCAACTCATCGATAGAGATTGGTTAGGGCTTCTGCTGAGTTTGATCGCTTTGGTCGTTGTGTTTGGAACGGGCCATCAAACGAAATAGATAGCCAAGAGCATTGGAGTCTACATCATGGAACTCAAATACCAATGCCCAGTGTGTGGCACGCCGTTAGGCTACCAAGGGCTGTGTTGGAAATGTCGGGCAGCTCAAGACCGTGCTGAAGTTGCCGCGTGGTCGCCTGCCAAGATAAAGTCTCTTCAAACACAGCTTGTTGACAATATTTGCGAGCTTGAAAATTGGAGTGGTGAAGCGTATGAGGCATTTTGGGGACTTTTATCGGGACACGATGCCATTACGCCAGAAATTCAGCGGCAAGCTGTCGCTCACCAAGTCTATGCACCTAGCGCAATTTACTATCGAGCACCAGAAGACGTTCGCGATCAATCGATTGCAGCACTTGATCAAGTGGTTTATCAAGATACGGCTTCAGAATTGATGAGCTGTTTGGCGATGCAAGGTGATGATAAAGCCCTAGAAACCTTATTAGCCTTAGAACGTCATCCTCGTCCATGGCGTCAATTTTTGCATGTAGATCCTTCGGTTTACGCTCAGGAGGGTGGTTGGACTTTTGATAAGTCAGGCAAACGAATTCTGCTCAATTTTGATGTTTGTTTTCCAATGATCAAATCGGAAAACTCGACAAAATCACCTGTTCGCATTGGACGAATCAGAAAAGAACGATGTCCTCATTGCGGCGGCCCTATGGTTGACATGTTGATTCTCGATGGTCGTGACGAACGACTGGCCTTTCTAGGATTGGATGGCATTTTGACGGCTACTTGTTGCCCGAATTGTGTGGGATTCTTGACAGGACCTGCCTTCAATCGCTTCTCGCTAGATGGTTCGTCAGAGGTGTTGCCGTCTCAGATGTTTGATGGTAGCGATTCAATGAAATGCTACATCCCTGACGAGGAGTATCAAGCAATGGAAGCCAATGACCTTGTGTTGGCTGAACAATCGAAGCCGCTATTTTATGGCGCGGCTTGGGAGGACGTTAATACGATTGGCGGCTTTGCCAATTGGGTGCAGGATTGTGAGTACACCATGTGCCCGGATTGTGGCAAGCCTATGAAGCTCTTGGGGCAAATTCAATGGGCGACTTTGTTCGATGGTATGGAAGGCACGCTCTATATTGAATTCTGTCCAGACTGCCAATTGGTGTCCATGCAACATCAACAAACGTAATTTGGAGTGAAAGATGCAACTTCCTCCTCGCGATGGCGTCCATCAACGCTACTACTTGATTCACAAACCTGACACTGATCCTGAAGTGCTCAAACAGGCAGATCAGTGCATCGAGGATGTATTAGCCGGGAAAGCGAAGGGAAACCATTCGGCTTATCCAATGGTTGTCAGAAACCAAACAGGTACACCATTTCTTCCGAGCCAATTGTTGGATCGATATCTCGATAGACTGCCATTGAAGGGATTCCCATATGATGAGGCGGTCAGCTTTTGTGATGCGTTTCGGCGACTGGTTGGTTGGAAAGAGATTCACTATCAGTTGGGCCAGTACGTAGAAAAGCAGGTACAGCAACGGTACTTCCTGGTTGGAGAACGTGAAGATGGCTTTACGGTTTTTCCTCCCTGCACGCTCTGTCCTGAATTGCGGCCCGAAGATGTGGACGAGAATCTGCTGCGCTTTGTCTGCTACGTCGCGGTTTGTTTTACCGTCTATGGTGCGAGCTACGACACGCTAACCACTGATCATTATCTCGGTCTCGTTTCGCAACTTCGACCAGAGATGGTGAAGCATTTGAAAAAGCACGGAAGTGGCAAATTACCAAAAGACATTCAAGCGCGTAAGACGGCTCATTTCAGTGCGACGACGAATGATGCGTTTGCGACGATTCGCATTTCGGCCAAGGACGCAACCGAGGCGTGCTTTGCTGAAATCTTAGATTATTTGTGTGAGGTATTGGAGCAGTCAGACTTTCCTCGCAGCTTTTCAGTGGAATATCGTGGCAAGGACAAACGCTATCTCCCGATTCCAGGTTTGCCTAAGAAGGGAATCAATCAGCTCTTTGCTTGCGCCGTACAGTATCCGAACTTGCATCCAACGATTGAGCGGTATGCTCGATTGGCTATGCAAGAGTATGAGTACTACCAAAATATCGCCGAGGAATACTGCGCGATGCCTGGTACCTTTGCTGTGTTTGCATTGGGTTTAGAAGGGCTACAGTGGCGGACACTAGTCTGTGACTATTTGGATTTATGTGATGACGAACATTCCTCTTTGCAGGAGAAGTTCATTCATACATTTTTCAAAAAATATGGATTCACTGTTGAAACAATGCCCGTCTTAGTCCATGGTGTGCAGTCTATGCAGGCTATGAATCCCGATAAAGCATTCCGAACACTGATTGGCAACGAGACGAGTCTAAACGCGTTGTTGGAAGTTAAGGCGCATTTGGCGGATTACCTGCCGGAAGATTCCGATCGCGACAAAAGATCCTTGGAATTTTTATGGCAAGAGGTGCTTTGGGGAATTTGGAGTAAGGATTCTCAGAACGGAGGAAAGACGATTATCAAGAAAGCGCCAGAAGCATTGCGAACGCAATATCAACAGATTTTCTCGTAAGGATTAAGTATGTACCAAATTGCACATATTGGTCGCTGGGAAACTCTACCGGAAACAGCTGTCGCCATCTGTGACCACGACACTCCCAAGCTAGAGGCGCTACTCAAAGACGGTCTAGATTTGGATGCTCCTATCCAAATCAGCGAATACATCAAGCTGATGCCATTGGAGATCGCTGTGTTTCGCAATGATGTCCCCATGATTCACTTTCTATTGGAGAAAGGTGCAGATCCGAATCTAGCTGTTGAACAACCGCTTTTATTAACTGCGACGCGTTGCTGTGGCCCGGAGGTAGTCTCACTCTTTGCTGGACAGGTTGGCGACCTCAGCGGTAAGCAGAAAGAGCGGGCTTATCAGGAAGTGCGCTGGGGTAATCGGCCCGAGAATATTGCCGTGTTGGAAAAAGCAGGAATCAGTGTCGCTCAATTTGGCGGTGAAGCATTCCGAGCCGCTGTGTCCGAAGGTAATACAAAACTGGCCCGACTGCTTCTCGAAAAAGGAGCGGATATCAATTATCACAAGCCGGACATGGTGTTTCCGAACGCCTCTACTGCTGTAATTGAAGCTGTCCGACACAACAATCTCCCTATGGTGCGTTGGCTTATTGAGCAAGGAGCTGACATCACCTTTGCTGACAAATACGGCGACCGGCCTTACACCGTGGCGGTGCAGAACAAAAATCAGGCGTTGGCCAACTACCTGAAGGCCCTGGAACCAGAGGACTGGCACAACGAGCAGGAAAAGATCCGAAAGCTCATGCCCTACAAACTGCCTGCCAAGCTCGTGAAATACTTAAAGACGGGCCCACTGCGGTTGGACTTCCCTGATCAGCAATGGGTGAAGTGGGCTGAGCTCTACGCCTTCATGGATGTACAGGAGATGACTTGGAAACGGAAAAAGTTGCTCTCTCTTATGGCGACTATGGACAACTACAGCGACTACCTGTTGCTATGGAGTCCAAGGGATAAGAAGCTCTGGTATCTGGACATCGAACATGAAGAATTCCACCCACTGGCGAAATGGGATGACTTCATTTCAGATCCTGGACGGTATCTGAATGGAATGATCGATGGTGAGTTTGAGGAATAGGGAGTAAGGCTGTGACATCCATAGACTTTCTGAACAAGGTATATCAAAGCCTAGACTCGCAGACATACAGCCTCTATTTTTCGCCTGCCAAGTCCAAGAACTACATGCTGTATTGCAACGGCAACTTTATCGGCGGTCTTTTCGACGAGGAATTATGCTTTGTTTATGCTGACAGTGTCAGTGAACTATTAGGCCATCCAGAACCTGTTTTCCGTGGCTATTCAAGTACGGCTCAACACAGAATGCTGGTAATTCCTGAAGCACATTGGGAAAAAGCACTAAAGTTACTCTATGCCGAGAAATTTGACTGGAGCCGTTTGGTGTACGACATCACTTACACCAGCATTGGCGCGGCTGTCGTGGAGGATTTTTACGATCAGAATGTCGTGTTTTTACGCTTTTGCTTTGAAAAGGAACTGCTGAAAAAGAACCCACTAGACCGACAGGGTCGTATCCTGCGGATGGTCTATCTTAATCAGGATCTGACAAAAAGAGGCATAGTTCTATTCCCTCAATTAATCGAAAAGTTCCTTGTATTTACTGACCGTCATGGGAAAACAAGTCTCGAAACCATGCTGAATCGGTGGTATTCCAAGCTGGAAAGTGAGTACCGTAGCCAGATAACGGGATAAGGAAGGCGGCAACATGACAGAAGAAAACAGAATCTATATCACTCATCTTAAGGTAGGTGATGTCCCGTGGCACAGGCTCACCACCGCCTATGGTCGAGGGACGGACTTTCCCTATCACCTGACTGTGTTGGAGGAAATGCGCGATTTGGTGTCCGTCAAAGCTTCCCTCAATGTGCTCACGACAAATATGGAGCACCAGGGTACCTTGTGGCACGCCACACCATTTGGCATGGTGTTCTTATGCCGAATTCTTAAGAAAGCACTTGCAGAGAGCGGACAGAATCCCGTGGCCCATTTCCTGGCCGGGGAGCTGCTGGACTTCTTCTCCTGCATCCTCCAGTGCTTCCACGATGGAGATGAGATGGGACACGCCGAGGCGCTGCCGCTGTTCTCCTATTTGCTGAGGGAAGAATACCTGTGGTCGGAGGAATACAACGAGGAAGAAGATGAGATGCGTTACGAAGAGGACGAGGTCTTTCCTGATGACCTGTTCTATAGCTTCTATGACTATTCCTGGCAGGCTGTACTGGCTTATCGTGATATCTTTGAGCAAACTGTTTCCAGTGAATTTGTTCCGAAAATCAAGACTGTCCTAGCGGAGCTTTAAGGGAGGGTACTCGATGTTTGAAGCGTTCTATGAGATGTACGAACCCGAAGAACATGAGGTTGTCGCTCTGATTAATCGATGTATTGGTGGCGGATATAACAGCAAGGGTAACTTTTGGGAAATGACTGTTGTGACGCTTGGCATGGTGTTCTGTGACACGGGCAAGGTCACCACCAAAGAAGAGAGGCTCGACTGGCCGGTTACCGATGAGGAACGAAATGGCGACAAGGGCTGGGAACGATTTGGGAACGAGCAGATTTGCCGCCTGAAGATTCGCCGGATGAAAGAAGAATGGGCCAAGGATCTGGTGGCGTGGCCCTGGTGTATATCCGAGGTGCTCAATACCCACGAGGCTTGCCCTGAACTTCAATCCGTTTTGGACGAGTACCATAAACCAGTGGTCATTCAGGATCAGGTATTAGGTGAGCTGACATTAGACAAAGACTTTGGTTCTTTTGAAGGTGAGATCGAGTGGTACGGCCAAAAGGTGCTCCTTTCTCTAGAGGTTAATGCCGAAAGCAAAGCTTCATGGACGCGTGCACGTAGTGCGGCGAAGAAGTTGTTGGCTGAGTCTGAAACCTGGGACAAAACCATGCGGGCTTTTGCAGCAGAGAAGCTGACGGGTTTAGCCAACGATTGGCTCTCCCAAAATGAAGAAAATCCCCGTAATCCTGAAACAAAGCCCATTACTGAGGAGGAACTTGCCCGGCGAATCAGCATGACGAATCTTTCGATCACCTCTGGCGGTAGTTTTACTGCCTGGTTTGACTGCGACGAAATGTTTACAGACCATGCGGTAACGGTCTACGGCTCTTTGAAAAAGGGCATTAGAGACGCTTCTATTGAAGGGTAAGGAGTTGTGCAAATGAAGTTAAATGGTCATCGCATTGATTTTACATATACGCCTGGCGAGGAAATCTTCACCTTTCCCGATGAATCGGGACTCCCTTTTCTTTTCGATGTGGATGAAGAGCTGACAGATAATCTAGATGCTATGGCTACGGTGGGCAAAATGCTCGATGAAGCCGAACAATTGGGTGAAAAGGCCAAAGTCGCTATTAAAGCTGCAATTGAAGATGAGGGCAGTCCTTTCCACGATACAGTGACCTTTTTTATGCAGTTTCATCGGGATGATGTGGACCCAGATATTGCGGCGGAGCTTTTTCCGGGAACCGACCTAGCCAAGCTGTCCTTTGCTGAGATGGTGTACTTTTTGAAGCTCAAGCGGTTCGGCAGTCTGGTGGATGACGAGAAGGATGAACAAGTTTTCATTATGGATTTGTCCTTCAACCCAGAGATTACTGATGAACTGATGGTTATCTATTTCGATCTGAAAAAAGAGATTTTCTGTATCACTCATGAGAGTTGATTGCAGTGATTTTGCAAAAACTTGCGAAAGAGGGACTTCCTATGAATATCCAGGAATTACTCAGTGCTTTAAGTCGGAACAGCATACAACTTCATATCGCTGGAGAAGGTACCAACAGCTTGGGAGCGAGTCGATTTGGTGGACAGCCTGATGTTCCTTCCGACTTTATTTGGCCGACCTTTGAGGGCGAGAGCTACGATCATGTGGTGAAGGATCGTCCTCTCACTTTCCTGGCACAGTTCAACTGTGAGGAGTTGAGCCAGTTTGACAAAGAGCATCTTCTGCCTGATCACGGGCTACTCTCCTTTTTCTACGAAACAGATACTCAATGTTGGGGTTTTGATCCTAAAGATAAGGGATGCGCACGAGTTTATTGGTTCGAGGATATTTCGGCTTTGTCTGCTGCTGACTTTCCTGCGAATATGGAAGAGGATTTCAAATTCCCATTACTCAATATTTCGTTTGCATCAAAAAACTCCTATCCCTCCTGGGATGATCTTATCGAGATTCATCCAGAGGTTGAGTCAATCGAAGATGAAGTATACGAAGCGACCATGGAAAACTTGGAAGGTGAGGAACTAGAGAGGTCTCAATTGCTAGGTTGGCCTGATGTCATCCAATACAGCATGTTTGACGAGTGTGATCTTGTGAGTCAAGGATACTATCTCGGTAATGGTTTAAAAGGCGTACCTAAAGCGGTCTATGAACACGCCAAGCAAACCGCCCGAGATCGTTGGATTCTTTTGTTCCAATTGGATACAGTCGAGACAGATGATTTTGAGCTGATGTTCGGAGACTGTGGTCACATCTATTTTTACATTACCAAAGAGGATCTTGTTGCAAGACGTTTTGATCGGGTTTGGTTGATTCTGCAATGCTGTTGAGAATTGCTCATTTGGCAATGGTGTGAATAGGTAATGACTTACATAAGCGGCTCATCTGAAGAACTGTTTTTTCTTGGTGAGTGACGCGCCATGCAAACCTTTTAAATAATTATCTCTGTGCGAGATTGGTGGAGGTCAGACAGATGTACATCAAAAAATACTGGGGTAATTTTATTGGTGGTTCAGATGACAGCTTAAATCTTGTGAGCTTTCTAGAAGACCAAAAAAAAGAGGAGATCGCCCTCAGTGAGATTTTTGCCAAGATCGGTTTGGATAAGCAGAACTGGGATTTTCGCCAAACCGTAGGGTATTTGGAATTTACTCATTCAAATGGCGTGGAAATGGACTTCCACTTCGCCATTGATGTGCTCACAGACCTGGCTGCCATCATGTTGGAGTGTAGTGTCAGCGGCAGTGTGAACCTTCATGATCTAGATGAGTACAACACGCCTTCCCGTCGTATACGAATTACTGCCACACCAGAGGAACACGACGCTATGAACAAGGCCTTGGCGGATTTTGCTGAGCATTCTCTGTCCTATGATCTCCACGAATTAATGGATGATGTTGAAATCCAAGAGATGGCTCAGGATGTTGAGGCGATTCGCAAGGAACTGTATGAGACTTCAGGTCAAAATCGTAACTATCATGTGAAAGCCGAAGACGTTAAACAGATCCTTCTTGACTGGGAAGGTGCCGACGGTTGTTTTGCCACCAATCGCATCACAGTGGAGGGCTCGAAGGTGGGCTATTGCTATCGGGAACAGCCTGATGGTGATTGGGATAGCGGTTGGCGTTTTACCGCAGGGGACGAGAGTGAGGCATACATGGATGATCCGAATAATGCTGGGATATATAAACTGAATACGATTTGCAACGACGATCCGGACGTTGTTCCTTTACTAATTACACCTGCGCCTTGTGGTTTTGAACGTGATGAAAATGGCGTGTTCCGGCAGATAAAAGATTAGAAACTTAATGCCTGATTGTGAACATATACCTGAGATATACAATTTGGATGTCAAGCACACGAATCAAGAAGCCCTTAAGAAGGTAAAACTCATCAGAAATATCTTGCAGGTGACGACTATTACAGGCAATTCCGTATGGGTTATGCCTATTATGGTCTAGATCAGAAAACTCGGGTTTCTTTTGCCAGTGTGCTTGCAGAGTCTTTCGCACAGTCGATTTGTTTCTAGGAGTGTCCCTCATTGTGAGGTGGGCTTTATATTGGCTAAGCTAGGCATAGGGCGAGATAGTTCCTGGAGTCGTCATGTCAATCACTGCATATAAAGTAGAAGCGGTCGGTCATGACCGAATGGGTAAAGATTTCGGCTATGTGAATATCATGTACCGCTATGGTGACAAGCAACCCTGTCCTTGTCCCGATCAGTGCGAGAAAATAGAAGTGATGTGGGCTGATGAGAGCGTCTATGGGCCGCCCGCTCCTGGATGTAAGGTCGGCGACTTTATCCAGACCTGGTTAATGGGCTCCTGGAATTGCGGGTTATTTACCCACAGGGAGATTGCTCAGCGGCTGATAGAAACCTTCACAGGTCTGAAGCTCAAGGAATTGGCGTGGTTTGAGAATCCCAGGGAAAAGACTCTGAAAAACGGTAAACCGCGAGTGCGCCGTGCTAAGTGGCTACCAGAGAAGCAGGTGGATTTGGTGTATCTATATTCCGACTGCTATATCGATGCAAGGGCACCTGTTTGTGCCAAAACTGACTTCTTCACTGTTACAAGGATGGATGCTTGGGGCGTGAGCACTTGGTTCATGTGCACTACGCAAGCCGCCAAGACGTTGATCGCTATGGATTACGACAATCTGCTAGTCAAGGAAACTACCATCGTTGGATAGGAGTAAAACATGATGACTCTTGAGCAATTACCATCTAAAGGCGCGAAGCGTGAACAAGCTATTTTGGCGTTGGGGCAGGATGAATCCAACGGCGAGTTTCTTCTCATGCTAGTGAACAACGAAAAAGGTAAATGCAAAACAGCTGCGCTGAAGGCTTTGGCGCAGTTGGAATATTCTCCTGCTGCACCCTTGTGGACCAAACTGGTTAAGGGTAAGTGGATGGGAAGTCACATCATGTCGAATGCATGCTCGGATTCTGTATCAGAACAGATTGCGCCAGTCATCCTTAAAACACTCTCCCAACTGCTAGACGAAGGGAATTCTAAGCCACTGGAAATAGAGAAACTCAATTTTTGTTTCCATCTGATGTTAGGAAAAGCCTCGCCCAAAATGTTGGAGACCTACCGCTTTCTAGCCAAAAATACCCAGCGGATAGCCAATTTAAAACGCACGCCTGTTTATTCAAATGATGATTGCACATCTTGGTGGATAACAGATGGACTTCGCATTTGGAATGCTACTCCCAAAGAAAAAGCGAAGATCCCCGCTGTAATACTGACTGCATCCTTGATTAGAAACCCAGATAAGCGCTTACAACTATTGGCAGATGAGCTGTATGAACGTTATGGTGGAAGTTGGTTGATTCCTGTCTTTATGAAGGACATCATCACCCTGCCTAAAGAGCAGGTGTATGAAACCTATGCACCCATTCTTAATACGTCTCAAAAAATTTGTTTATTCAATGCGTTGGGAATGCTCCATTATCGGTGCTATCCAGACGATTGGACCTATGAACGTCTTGGTCCAGACGGAATTCTAGCGCTGATTTTCTGGGGTGATTATAGCTATGGATCCTATGACACAAGGTTTATGTGTGAACGCTATGTGGATTTGGATGAGCGATGGTACTTTGATTTGGCTAAAGAGCCAACAGGTCGTAAGCCTACGGTGACATGGCAGACATACAACCGTGGCGGTGTGTTGTATGGGAGCTATGACGAAATGTTCATTAGCCTACTACCTCTCAAGGTCGAGAAACCTGAATTGAAGCGTGTTCTGCGTGACTACTTCAGGATACGTAGCCAAAAAAAGAAGGTGGCGAAGAATATCACCGTTTACCGAGATGCGGCTGGGCGATTTGGCAATTAAATTGAATTAGAACAAACAACTAATGGTAGGTGTTTGAAGAAAGGGATATGGTTTAAGGGCGTAATTATGAATAAATATTTGAAATGTTATATCGAATTAAAAAAACAGTTTGAGATAACTAATGGCGATCCAGATTCTGTGCGCGCACTTTATGCTTTAAAAAGTGATTTGGAGATGTCTGAAGACGCCGAGGCCAAAACTGTTTTGGTCGATGTGTATGAACTTTTATGTTTTAAAAAATCTGCTTTTGATCTATTGATAAGAGTAGGCGATCGCACTGATCAAAAGGTATTGAAACGATTAGGCAAGTTACGTGACTTGGCGCGTGATTGGGGAGATGCAAATGCCATTCCACGTTTAAAAACAGAGGCAGAAAAGCGAGCTGACCAAGAGAGATTAGAACAGTTGGGTATCCCAAATTTCAAATATCACCCCAATCCATTAGCCACTGGAGCATTTGTCGAGTCTAAGGAAGGAGTTATTTGTGAATGCTGTGGTCACAAAACAGATATCTATTACGAAGGTCCATTTTATTCAGTAGAAAGCCTTGAGCAGATTTGTCCACAATGTATAGCGAGCGGAGAGGCCGCTCGGAAATATAACGGTAGTTTTCAATGTGATTACAACATCGATGATGGTGTGAACGATTCAAAAAAGATAGATGAGCTTATCCATCGTACTCCAGGATACTCAGGATGGCAGCAAGAGTATTGGAGAGCACATTGCGGGGATTTTTGTGCATATTTGGGATATGTTGGTGCGAGAGAGCTTAATGCTTTGGGAGTGATGGACGAAGTGTTGGACGATTCATTATGGGATGATGATCAAAAGACGATGATTAAAAACTCAGTGAATTATGGGCATGTTCAATGTTACTTATTCCGGTGCTTACATTGTGGAAAACATTTGATATGGATGGATTTTGATTGAGGTTCATTTAGTAGCATTATGTTTTAAGGGTTTCCCATGTTGAGATGGATAACTAATAAAGAAAATGTGCTGAATGAATTCTTTATCAAAGATGCATCAGTATATTTTTCAGGAGTTTATGCTGACACTTTGTTGAAAGGAGTGAACCCAAAGGATTATCAATGTTGGCATTATTGGGGGAAGTCTTCAAGTGCCTGTTTTATTGGTGGTAAACGTCTTCGTGGGGCTGATCCAAACACGTTTCGAGTATTGAATTATGCATACGCAATTGATGAAACATCAATTTATACCTCTAGTGGAAGAATTGTGGATGCACATTTATCAACTTTTCAAGTTTTGGATAGTGGGCAGAACCATGTTGGAGCTCCTCAAGGTTATGCAAAAGATTGTCGAAATGTTTACTTTCACAATGGCGACGGCAAAGTGAAATGTGTCAGGAATGCCGACCCTTCATCCTTCTACTCCTTGGGAGATACGTTCTTTGCTATAGATAAACAACGCGTCTATGCGTACGGTAAGCCTCTAACCAAAGTGGATTTGAGTTCATGGGAGCTGCTTAGTCATTGGTATTCACGAGACGCAAAGAGGGTGTATTACCTTAATCGTGAGATTAAGGGCGCTGATAAGGACAGTTTCAAGGTCTACACTCCTTTGGATGCATCTCCGTTTGCTGATCATTTGGCTCGAGATCAAAAGCATTTTTTCTGGAATGATGAGATCACAGATGAAGCACAATGGTTCGAGCAGTTCCACCAAATGGATTTAGAACAGTCAACGAGGTGAACAGCATATGGATTACTTGAAATTATTACAGTCTGATCAAGCTCTGGCTGAGCGATTTGATTTTCTTTTCGACTTTTTTGTTCTAGACGATTTATCTCCGAGAGATGAAGTTGACGGTAGAGTAACCTTCACACTGCCTGGTATGACTTTTGCTAGAGATGGTTCCGGCGGTGAATACCATTTGCTCGAGGATGGTTCCATTGGCTATTACAGTAGCGAAGGTGAAGCTGGTCGTTTAGCCGAGAATATGGACGATCTTTTTTCACTGATCGTGAGCTGCATCTGCTGGCACGACTGCTGTGACGCAAAGGAGTATGCGGACTCCAAAACACTGGAGGAATACGGACAGAGGCAGCGCAACATCAACTTGGACGATATGGACAGTTGGCGACGGGTAGCTGATGCTCTCGGTATCCCTACCGATGAGCCGCTGGCTCCGGTTCTGGAGCGATTCCGAAAAGCAACACAGCGCCAGCCTCTGTATCAGTGTATTTTCCGTGAGGATGATGGCAGCCTGACTGAATCATACGGCCTGATGTTTGAATGAGAAAGGAGCAATCCCTATGAAAGCATTTGACCCCAATTACAAGCTGCTGGACGAGATGTATCAGGACGATTATTATCCTGCTTTTTTGGTCGACAAGGTAAACCCATTTCTACCCAAACAGACTTCTTTACCGTCACAAGAATGGATGCTTGGGGTGTCAGCACTTGGTTCATGTGTACTCCTCGAGCAAGCAAAAAGCTGATTGCCATGGATTACGGCAATCTGTTAGTGAAGGAAACTACCATCGTTGGCTAGGAGCCAAAAATACGATCAATTCTTGACGCAAGGATCGATCCGAGAAGAGAGGTGGATTGCCAACTGATCAAAGAATTATGAAAATTAGCATAATTGGGTTGTATATTTATGATATTACTCGCAATGCTTATATTAATGATATTAATACTTGTGTTGTTAATGTCATTAAGAAAGAGAGTAGGTCCTATTGGAAAGAAGTTAATTCTTATAATTTGTATATTGATAGGATTGTATGTTTTGATTAATTTGGCATTGATTCTTTTCTTCTTCTTCTTTGGTGATGTCTCTTCTGAAGAATTTATGTAAAGCAGTCAAATAGCAAATGGTAGCAACCAGGGGATAAAGTGGATTTCGAAATATGGCGCAATCAAATTTTGATAGAACCTCCAAACATTTCACCATTAAAATTTGGAATGTCACAGGATGAAATTATTAAGATATTTGGTAAACCTGACTCTGTTTCGACAATGAAGCGCCGTGGAAACCCTTTGATTCTTAAATACCGCGATATTGAATTTCATTTTGGAGTCCAAACCCATGGGCTTCATTTGATTTATAGTGATGACGAGATCGAGTTGTGCATTACAGCTGATCATAAATAAAGGATCACTCAAATGAAAGACTTTGACCCAAATTACAAATTGTTGAGTGAGATGTATCAGGACGATTACTATCCTGCTTTTCTGGTGGACAAGGTAAAGGACGAATTACAAAAGGTGATTCAGCTTCTTGAGACTGGAGAAAAAGACATCGAGACGATCCAGGAATTGCTAGACGAGGCAGTCTGTGGCATCAACGATTTGCAGGAAGCTTTTGATGAGAACGACAGCGAAATTGAAACGGTCGCGCGAGAAAGCATTGCAGCATCTGTCGCTTATATTTTAAAGTGGTTCGACATTCCTATCGACACTGAGGAGGCCATTCGGGAAAGGGAGTGGTGAACCCATGTCAGCAAAAGAACTAGTTGTGTGTGCTGAATGTGACAGCCTTTTTTGGAATAGTTCTTCACAGATGATTGGGTTATGCCCAGAATGTGCTCTACGGGTATCCAAACTGTTCTCATAAATTTCACAAAGGTAGGTGTGTTTTCTGTTTTTGGGACGGTTCTAGTAGCAACTACGTAAGAAAACTTCGTCAAAAGGAGGGCAGATCTATGCCGACAACAGAGTGGCTGAACAAATACGAATCCATCAAGGACAAACTGGCCTGTAAAACGGACCTAGAGACTCATTTCACTGAAAAAGTGATTGGAAACATGAGCGTGGATGTGCTCGACGTAGGTGTCGTGAACTTTCCTACCGGGACGATCTTCGCTTGCGATCCTTTGATGGAGTTGGAGGATACACCGCCCTTTATACAGACAATCCCCGCCGGGACTTATCCCGTAAAGATCTGTGTGGTGCCCAGTGAAAAATATGGTGATCGCTACGCCTGTGTCAAGGTGGAGGTCAGTCAGGAAAAGCCTGTTCGCTATGAGCTGGGCATGACTGGCAAAGAGGATCTGAATGATGAGTTAGGGGAGGGCGACTATTATGGATTTGGTGTAGACGCCGGGATGGCATGTGTGGCTGACATACAGACACAAAACGTTTTCAAGACATACTGGGCCAAAAGGTTAGAAGAAGATTCTGATATTGATCCTTACAACGATCTCTTTTGTGACCTGTTGGAGGAAAACGCTAAAACTCATCCTAAGTATCAGAATAGCCATGGCGACTGGCTCAATTGGACGGTACCGAACACAGACTGCAATCTTCCCATCTTTTCCTCTGGTTGGGGCGACGGCTATTATCCCGCCTATTTCGGCTATGACGCCAATGACAATGTTTGTGCAGTGTATTTGCGCTTCATCGACATTGAACCCAGCTACAGGGAGCAGCTGTAAGGAGGAAAAGAGCGATGAAATGGCCAAAACGCGTGCGAACTGTGAACTGGGAGAGCGGTGTCCTGACCTTAGACGGAGAAAAGCAATTTGAAGTTCCGGAGCTGACCGCAGAGATTATGGAGCAGCTGGCTAGTTACACCCTGGTTGGCTTTCATGTGAAAGGGTATCCGGTGACCGATACACTTCTTGCTCCTTTTGCCGGACATAAAAGCATGGTCAACTTCGGCGTGGAGGACGGTGCGCTTACAGACGCCTGTTTTCCTGTTTTTTCCGCGATGCCCAAGCTACGCTATCTGCTGTTGGACGGTAACGTCGCCATTCACGGCAGCGGTCTGTCCGCTTTGCAAGGCTGCAAGTTGGATCTTCTGACACTCAATCGCACAGGCTTGGATGATGTCGGACTGCTTCAAGCCGCCTCCATATCCAAACTCTCCCATATCCATATCGACCATACCGCTGTGACATATGAGGGACTGTTGGGCATCGCTAGCAACAGCTACATTGAGCCGGTATCCCATGTGCAATTCACCAAGGAGCAGATGGCATCCTTCGCCCAGTGTCAACGTGAAAAGGCCAAAAAGCCCGTCCAACTGGATGAACATGCTGCGACGGATTGCCGCAGTGTGTTATGCGCTTTCTTTGCGGAAATAACAGGGTGGGAGCAGTACATGGAGGAAGTTGGGTTTGATGATGCTGAGGCTGTGCCCCGCCTTCTGGCAATCTGGGAGAAGTATGTGAGCGAAAAGCCCCGTCCAGGCTATCGCCCTCTAGGCCTCTCATACAGTGCCCAGGGAACCTACAACGGAGAAGAATTCCTAGACGCGGAGCAGATCACCAAGAATAAGCTCTACATCTACACCAAGGAGAAAAACACCGGTTTTGAACGACGGTTTCTTATGAAGCGTGTGGGCGATAACTGGATGATCGATGGGGTTCAGGAGCGGCTGAACGGATGGCAGCGAACAGGACTATAAGTTAATGCAAATGATTGATCGAATATGGTATGCGGCAGAAAAGTGGCGTCAGAAAGTAGGGAATCACCTGACTGGTGATCTCTTATTGCAAACGATTAGTTTGTGGGTATTGGTGCCCATTGTTGGCCCTTTGACGTATCGACTACATTGGCTTCTCGCGTTACTTTTGTTGATCGTTATTGGCGTCAGTCCATTGATCTTTTGTCATGCCCGCTATACATCAGAACGTCGTGATCAATTGGACAAAAAGTATGCTCGAATGAAAGCGCCTGGAATGATGATATTAAAGGTTTACTTGGCGGCTCTAGTAGTCAGCATATTTGAGTGGTGGTTAATGTATCTATGTGGATTTCTCTCTTTGTCAGGAGGAGTTCGTTGAAGATCTGTTTAAACGCCAAAGAAATACTGACATAGAAGGCTTATATATGCTGGATGTTGTGAATTTGCAAAATAAGCTTCTGGACCTAGTTGAGGGACGAGAGACACCAGATAGTTGGCAAAACTGGTGGAATACCTATGCGTCTGAACTGGAACATTTGCTCAGTCGTGGTGAATTGCTGAAAATAAAGCCTTGTAAGCACGGCTTTTCATGGGTTCCAATACTCACTAGCCAAAAAGGAGCAATAGCGTATTTGGAAAAGAACGGAGTGGCATTCCAAGCTAGTTCTCTCTATCAAGAGCGATATTGTGCGGAACTGGACGCTTTCTGCGAGGAGCAGGAGCGAATGCTGCGGGAAAAGCAAAAGGAGTTCAAGACCAACAACCCGAAGCTCTTTTGCCGATACCCCAAGTTCTCCAAAGCTTTGGCGAAGGCGCTGGACTCCACTGATGAAATCCGGCCAGCGGCCACGGAGGAGCTGATCGGGAATCAAGAGAGCGTGTTGGATTTCGCACTTCCATCGCAGGTGCGAGAGTTTTTTCTGTTGACTGCAGGTATCGATGTATCCACAGGCATAATCATTGATCTTTCTAGGACATTTAATCTGACCTTCCATGGAGAGCAGTATTGTGTACTGGGCGAGTTCTGGAAAGAGGCGGATGGCGACCAGCTCTTGCTCAGCCCTGGAGAGGAAACCATCTGGTACTACGCCCATGAGCAGAACAAGGTAAAACGCCTCTGCGATGATATGACCGAACTGCTGGAGAAGAAACTGGCGAGGTATCTCAATGAGCACTGAAAATAAATTCGGGAGGAACTGCCATGTCACAGATCGCAACCTTTTATCTGCTCAAAAATAACCAGAGGCAGGAACTGTCCAACGGCGACTGCTCTGGTGCGGTCTATATGGCCATCTGGGACTGGTGCGAGTGCGAGCTGGATCTAGATGTCCGCTTTCCAGCTCCACAGACAGAGGATACCTTGGACTGCGCTTTGCTGGAGGGAGAGCAGGCGTCTAAACTGCTGGCAGCTCTGCGGGAGTGGAACCTCCCGGAACTGGCCGCTGAAATTGCCCCAGACTGGGATCTGCCCACCAAAGCGGTGCAAAGCGGACTTGAAACGCTGCACTCCCATCTGGAA
>CALEAW010000069.1 GCA_937943605.1 uncultured Sutterella sp.
CGGGTCCCCGTCAATTCCTTTGAGTTTTAATCTTGCGACCGTACTCCCCAGGCGGTCTACTTCACGCGTTAGCTTCGTTACCAAGGATATTAATCCCCAACAACCAGTAGACATCGTTTAGGGCGTGGACTACCAGGGTATCTAATCCTGTTTGCTCCCCACGCTTTCGTGCATGAGCGTCAGTCGCATCCCAGGGGGCTGCCTTCGCCATTGGTGTTCTTCCAAATATCTACGCATTTCACTGCTACACTTGGAATTCCACCCCCCTCTGATGAACTCTAGTCCTGCAGTCACAAATGCAATTCCCAGGTTGAGCCCGGGGATTTCACATCTGTCTTACAGAACCGCCTGCGCACGCTTTACGCCCAGTAATTCCGATTAACGCTTGCACCCTACGTATTACCGCGGCTGCTGGCACGTAGTTAGCCGGTGCTTATTCTTCAGGTACCGTCAGCAGATCATGGTATTAACACAATCCTTTTCGTCCCTGACAAAAGCAGTTTACAATCCGAAGACCTTCATCCTGCACGCGGCATGGCTGGATCAGGGTTGCCCCCATTGTCCAAAATTCCCCACTGCTGCCTCCCGTAGGAGTCTGGGCCGTGTCTCAGTCCCAGTGTGGCTGGTCGTCCTCTCAGACCAGCTACCGATCGTCGCCTTGGTAAGCTATTACCTCACCAACTAGCTAATCGGGCATCGGCCGCTCCAATTGCGCGAGGTCTTGCGATCCCCCGCTTTCACCCTCAGGTCTTATGCGGTATTAGCCACCCTTTCGAGCAGTTATCCCCCACAATAGGACACGTTCCGATGTATTACTCACCCGTGCGCCACTCGCCACCCAGGAGCAAGCTCCCTGTGCTGCCGTTCGACTTGCATGTGTAAAGCATGCCGCCAGCGTTCAATCTGAGCCAGGATCAAACTCTTTAGTTCAATCTCTGTTTTGTCGCTCTTCGCCGGAATTGAAAGAGAAAGATTAACTTTCGTCTTTCGGCTTTCCTTCAAAGTGCGAACTTCGTAAGTTTTTTGAGTGCTTTTCTAAACCCTCGAAACTGCCGATGTTCACACTTATCGGTTCGTTGAATTCTGATTTTTAAAGAACTTACCACGCGATTTGTTCGACGTAGGTTTTTAATTTTATCAACGATTTTATCGGTTGTCAAATTTTTTTGAAACTTTTTTTCGTCGATCTGTCTTGATTAACACTTTAAAACATTGTTCAATCAAGACAGGAAGCGTACTATACATAAGAGTTTTTTATTTGTCAAGTTTTTTTCTCATGCTTTACTACAACCTTACTACGATCCCTTCCTCACATTTATTTCATATCTCTCTATCTTTTGTAGCTAAAGATTCCAATCTTGTCTTGACCCTTCCTAATTGGACAAGTGGTAGCTACCTGATTCGCGATTACGCTGGTCGTCTTCGCAATCTTTGCACGTCTCACGGCACTTTGACACAGCTAGACAAAAATCATTGGGCCATTTCAAATCTTGTCGAGGGCACCACTGTTACTATCACTTGGGATGCCTTTGCTTATAGCATGGGGATTCACGATGCTTGGCTTGACGATGTGCGAGGTTTTATTAATCCTTCAGCCTTATTTATCGCACCAGATGACTATACGCAAGCGGCTATCCACGTCGAATTTAACGCACCTGAGTATGAGATCTATACAACTCTCACTTCTTCGACCACTCACCATTTCCTAGCCCCCAACTACGCATCCTTACTAGACGCCCCGTTTACACTCATCAAAAGAGGCACCCCCTCCGCTCTGATCGAACTTCAATATCAAAATATCCCACACCAAATTATCATTTCTGGTCAATCGGTCACTTTGCTCGATTTAGATCGTATCCGAAACGACATTTTGGCGATCATTAGCACCACAATAAACTTTTGGGGACAGGTGCCTTTCTCACGATATCTCTTCCACCTGCATTTAGGTGCTCATCTTTACGGAGGACTCGAACATGATGCCTCCTGCGTCCTTCAGTATGACGCAGTCTCTTTACCTGGGCTTCACGAAGACACCGCACCCGATGCCTACCCTGACTTTTTAACACTCGTTGCCCATGAGTACTTTCATGCTTGGCTTGTTAAATTTCTCCGACCTCAAGCTTTTTTACCCTACTCTTTAGATCGCGAATCGCACACTCATGACTTATGGGTTTTTGAAGGCTTTACCTCTTATTACGAAAATTTAATTCCTTATCGTGCAGGAACAATCAATCAAGAAAAGTTCCTTTATCTACTGAGTCAACGCTTTAATCGAGTTAGAGAACGTGAGGGGTTTAATCATGAATCCCTTGCGAGCGCAAGTTTTAATGCCTGGATCCATCTTTATAAACAAACGGATGACAGCCCTTACGCTCAAACCTCTTACTATGGCAAAGGTGCTTTACTCGCATTTATGTTAGATGTTGCTTTACGGCACCAGTCAAACAATCAGCAATCGCTTGATACTGTGTTACGCAATTGGTTTGAAGAGGCCCTTATAAATCATGAGCACCGCGGACTTGCTGATGGTACTTTCCTCAGCAAGTGGATTCCTCAGCCTTTAGTTGAGCGCTTTATCACGCTCACCGAAACCACTGACTCCAATCTTTGGCATTGTACATGGACTGACACTTTAGCCCACCTTGGATTCACTGAAAAAGCACCACAAAACACGCCCTTATGCCAATCACTACTAGGACTATTTGTTGATACTAGTCGTGACTTTATCACTGTAAGGTATACACATTCAGAAGGTGCTGCCTTTCAAGCAGGCCTTTTTGCTAGAGACAAATTGGTCGCTTTCAACGGTTATCAAATTAAAGTGACCGACTTTGATCGGCTAATCTCTCAAGCAAGAGGCACCATCGCCGAAATTCACTTTTTCAGAGAACAGGTTTTGCGAGCGGCTAAGCTCGCAATCCCACTTGAACCAAAATCAGGAGGTGGCTCTTTAGCCGCCTCAGAGCCAACACCACTCGGACTCAATTGGCTTAAATCTGCCAATCAATAGCCTTTTTACCATGCGCAGTCAACCACTCGTTGGCTGCGCTGAAATGCCCACACCCCAAAAATGGCACCGGTGGACGGTTGGCGGATAGTGGTGAAGGGTGATTGGCACACAACACTAAATGTTTAGACTCGTCAATCAAAGGGCGCTTACTTTGGGCAAAATTACCCCACAACATAAACACCACATGATCAGACATTTCTGATATGGCCGCTATCACCTCATCCGTCAACTGTTGCCATCCTAAGTTACGGTGACTCGCCGCTAGATCTGCCTCAACAGTCAAAATGGCATTAAGCAGCAACACGCCTTGCTGCGCCCATGAAATCAAAGAGCCATTAGGCGTAACAGGCAAGTGCAGATCGCGGTGTAATTCTTTTTTGATATTACGTAACGACGGGGGTACCTTCACACCATTTGGAACGGAAAAAGCCAACCCTTCTGCCTGACCAAAACCATGGTAAGGATCTTGCCCTAGGATGACTACTGTGACCGTTTCTGCGGGCGTAATATCGAACGCTCTGAACACTTGAGGCGGATAAATCTGTTTTCCAGCTTCAATATCTTCCTGAATGTCGCACATTAGCCGCTGTCCAGTCGGAGAGGCCAAAAACCGTTCTAATATCGCTTGCCAAACCCCGCTTCGTGGTAACGTAAAGTCCGGCACCACTGGTGCAAACAAACTGCTTAACACAGTGCTACTCTCTTGAAGAACTAAGAAACCGATTTTCCAACATATCGGTACGCATGCGATAGAGATTGATGCGGCACGCTAACTGCGCATTTTCTTCCATGATACTGTTCCCTTTCGTCGTATTTTTAATGAAGTCACATTCCCGTTTAACATACGACTCAAAAGCTTGGTTTGCCTTCATTTGCTTGTCCCAACGCACTCGATTGCGATTGGGCTTATCCCACGACTTAGCAATCACCGTCACGCGCTCAACGGCATCTTTGTGCTCGGCTTGAATGTACTTCAACTCTTTTTCTAGGCAAGCGTTAATCTTCTCTATGTCGTCACTCGCTTTCTGATAGCAAATATTTATTCCCACCATTTCTGACGCAGAAACAGGGCTTACTGCCAACAATGCCGCCATACCAAGCTGTGATAAAGTCTTTTTCATTTTTATAGTTGTCCTGTTGTGATAATTTTGTCGCAGACCTTACGAGCACTTGGATACACTTTTGTAAACCCAGCTTCTCTCGCCCAATCGACAATAGAGACCCCTTCGTTGTAACCAGTCTCCACCAAAGCAACTGACACACCCGCCGCGCGACCTGCTAATGCGTCATTTCGACTATCGCCGACCATAATGGCTTCTGCCGCATCAACCTCCAACATCTCCAGAGCCTTAAATAGCATGTCAGGAGCAGGTTTATTGTTGGGGCAATCGTCACCAGCAACTACCGCATCAAAAAGGTGAGCAATACCACGCCCCTCAATAAACTCAACAGTCAAACTATGAATCTTATTCGTTACTAAAGCGGTCTTTACGCCTTTTGCACGCAAAGCAACAATGGCATCCATCACGCCTGGATAAAACGTGACATAGCGTCCCCCCGCCTCTTCCCAAGCAGCTAACAAACGAGAAAATAACGTTTGACGAGCTTCACTTGTTAAGCTGATACCTAAATGCACACAAAGACGATCGACCAAGACACTAATGCCTCGTCCAATCATTGCGCTCACCACAACCTCGCTAGGCACTTGGTACCCCAACGATGCCACAGCCTTTGAAACCCCTTGATAAATTTCTGGCAACGAGTTGACGAGCGTCCCATCCAAATCAAAGAGTACTGCTTTAACCTTTTGCATGTTCATTCATTTAATCCAACTGAGCGACTGCAGCCTTCATTTGAGAGATGACCTGAGCATATCCCTCTGCAGAGCCCGCTCCAAAAACTGCTGAACCAGCAACAAACGTATCCGCACCTGCCGCAGCTACCTTTGCAATATTAGAAGGTTTAATACCGCCATCAACTTCTAAGACAATTCGACGCCCTGTTTCTGCCTCGTAACGATCAAGACGCCCCCGCACTTGAGCAATCTTTTCCATCGTCGACTCAATAAAGCTTTGACCACCAAAACCTGGATTCACACTCATCAACAGAACAACATCCAAGCGATCCAATTCATAATCAAGGTACGTTAGAGGCGTCGCAGGATTGAAGACCAAACCCGCCTTCAACCCATGATCGCGAATCAATTGCAACGTACGATCAACATGACGCGATGCTTCGCAATGAAACGTAATAATGTCAGCCCCAGCTTTCGCAAAAGCAGGCACTAATTCATCAACAGGTTCCACCATCAGATGCACATCGACAGGAACCGTCGCGTAAGAGCGAATGGCTTTCAATACCAAGGGACCCACGGTCAAATTGGGGACATAATGATTGTCCATCACATCAAAATGAATCCAGTCCGCCCCTCCGGCAATCACATCGCTCACCTCTTGACCGAGACGAGCAAAATCTGCTGAAAGAATCGAAGGAGCAATACGACATTGACGCATGATGAATATTCCTTTCTCCGCTTGATTGCGGTCCGTTAAAACTCTTGTCATTGTACCGACAGTTAACTATGACTTCGAGTTTTCTAAAGTAACTCACCGATTTTTTACAACCGTTGTTAAACACATCGCCTAGAATCAACGTACCACTTGTTTAGTTGCGGATGTTTTTTTTGTTTGTCGCCTATCACAGTTATGTCATTCCGAGTTGTTCTTCGCTTCCTTGCTCTTTCAACCTTATGCGCACTCACTGCCTGTACGACAGTAGATACGTCAGAAAAACCGTCTCAAAAGCCAGTCGGTAGCAAAAAAGCTGAAGTGATCTTTATTCAAAGTCATTTCAACGATCTCCCACTTATAGAAGAACACGCTTGGGAACCGGCGCTATCTGCCTTTCAAGCATCCTGTAAAGTGATGGGACAAGATACTCGCTGGACCGAAGTCTGTCGTCAAGCCATCCAGACAGATCCCATTGGAGCGCAGCGCTTCTTTTTAAACAACTTCACGCCTTGGCAAGTCATCATTGCTCAGCCTGGCGAAGCTATACCCTCAACGCAAGGATTGATGACGGGATACTACGAACCGCTCCTGCGAGGTAGCCGTACGAAAGGAGGACCTTTCCAGTACCCCCTCTATAGAGTTCCCGATGATTTACTTACGATTGATTTAGGCTCTTTATATCCTCAACTCAAAGGCCTACGACTTCGAGGCAAACTTGATGGACAGCGCGTAATTCCTTATGACGATCGAGCTAGCATTCAAAAGCGCCAAGATCTCCAGCCTTACGCCATTGCATGGGTTGATGATCCTGTTGCCGCCTTTTTTCTGCACATCCAGGGTTCTGGTCGGATTCAACTTCCGGATGGCTCACATATGAGAGTCGGGTTTGCCGACCAAAACGGTCATCGCTATCACGCCATTGGGGCTTGGCTCATTCAAAAAGGATTTTTCAAAAGCCATGAACTCTCAATGCAACGTATCCAACATTGGGCTAAAACCCATCCTAATCAGGTCGACGAGGCCCTAGCACAAAATCCGAGCTATGTTTTCTTTGCTGAGCGTACGATCGCGCCCAACTTAGGCCCTACAGGCGCTCAAGGCATTCCTCTCACACCGGAAGCAAGTGTCGCAGTTGACCTTCGCTACTGGCTACTCGGCACGCCATTTATTGTGGATGCACACCAAACCAACCCTACACTTAAAATTACACGCCCAGTTATTGCGCAAGACACTGGCGGAGCAATACGTGGGCCGATCCGATTTGACTTCTTCTGGGGCTTTGGTGACCAAGCTGGCGCAAAAGCAGGTCGCCAGAAAAGTAACACGGAAGCCTGGATTTTAGTCCCAAATGGACAGAATCCAGAGTCCTTTACAGTTCAGTAAGACGTAAAAAAGACGTGTCGCCCAAAAGCGCACGTCTTTTTTACATGCTGGTTTACTGATTATTGCGCAGTCAACATATTTTCGAGTTGTTGAGGAGACATCGCTCCAGTATGACGGTCACCTGTCTTAAAGAAAAAGGTCGGCGCCCCAGTTACATTGAATCGATTCGCAAGTAATAAATTGCGCTGTAAAACACTCGTATCACAACTAGAAGGTACTGCTGCGGGTCGAATACTGTTCTTCATCCACTCGTGCCAAGCCTTAGCAGGGTCCTTAGAGCAAACAATTTCTCGAGCATTCGTTTCGCCACGCAACATCGGTGTAATAAACGTATAAACCGTCAGATTACCCACCTGCGCATAAACACGTTCCATCGTTCGACAGAAAGTACAGTTCGCATCGGAAAAGACCACTAATTCACGTTCACCAGTACCAAACACCTGTTTCACAGCATCCTTCACAGGCCAATCCTTCCAACGTGATCTTGCAACCTCACGAATGCGCTCATTCGTTAAGTCAACCTGTGAGACAGTATCAATCATTCGACCAAAAAGCACATAACGTGCTGTGTCATCTACATAATAAATACGGTCTTCAACTAAAACTTCCCAGACCCCTAGCATAGGACTTGTACGAACTTCCTCAGCCTGAAGTCCTGTATTTTTTAAGAGAGCGGTCTCAACACTCTTAGGTGTTGCAGCCAACGTCTGAGTACACACGCCTGCTGCAAAACAGACGCCTAATGCAACAAGCAATTTCTTTTTCGACATATTTCTAACCTATAACAGGCTCTTTTGCCTAAATCGTACGAAGTCTATCTCACCCTAATTCCGTCGCGCTTAAAATCCAGAAAATTTTTAGCCTAAGTTCGTAAAAAATTGTCGTGAACTTGACTTCCGATTTTTTTTGACTTTTTGCACATAGACTCTTGCTTTTTTTTTCTCACAGGGATATAATTGTCGTCTCGCATGTGGCTGGGTAGCTCAGTTGGTAGAGCAGCGGATTGAAAATCCGCGTGTCGGCGGTTCGATTCCGTCCCCAGCCACCATGACGAGCAGACTGATTATTCAGCCTGCTTTTTTTATCTTAAAATTTCTAGAGAACAATAAGGGCACTAGATCAGCACCCTTACATGTCACTCATTAATGTTTATTGTTGACTTGCCTGACAATAAGCATCCCACCCCTGTTTCCTCAGTACACACGCAGGACACTCTCCACAACCATACCCCCAAGGATGCTTATGAGCACGATCCCCTGTATAACATGTATGGGTATCCCAGCGAACAACATTCACCAAAGCTTCGCCTCCTAAAGTTTCAGCCAATGTCCAAGTTTGCGCTTTGGTGAGCCACATCAGCGGAGTTTCAATCACCACTGACCGATCCAAGCCTAATGAAAGAGCCACCTGCAAACTTTTAAGCGTATTGTCCCGACAATCTGCATAACCAGAATAATCGGTTTCACACATACCACCCACTAAGGTTTTAATACCACGACGATAAGCAACAGTCGCAGCAAACGTAAAAAACAATAAATTACGTCCAGGTACAAATGTATTCGGCACTCCTTGCTGTGAAAATGCAATTGCCTGCTCTTGAGTTAAGGCACAGTCACTAATCTGTCCCAAAAGTCCCATATCCAACATATGGTCTTTGCCTAAACGATCAGCCCAAGTAGGCTTTAAGTCTCTCATCTTTATCAAGAGCTTTTCTCGACACATCAATTCCACTTGATGGCGCTGCCCATAATTAAAACCTATTGTTTCAACGCGTTCAAAACGCTCAAGCGCCCAGGCCAAACAAGTCGTAGAGTCCTGACCACCTGAAAACAAAACCAATGCAGAACCCTCTCTAAGCATCGGCGTTTCACCCTTTCCCGTGGTACTCATACATCCTCCTTTGTATATTTCAACATTAACAATTTAACTTCCCGACGAATCGCAAGACATTCTTTGATATGCGACTCTCCTAACCACATAAACATCCCATATGACAAGGCCGCTGCCGTACCTTGCCCGATAACAGGAACCCACCGAGCTATTCGACCACTCGCCCAACGAGCCCCTACCTGCTTTACTAGACCAAGCACCATGGCACTAGACACATACTTCCCCGCAAACGTTGAACCCACACGACTCATCACTTTAAATACAGCGATACGGTCCTCTGTATTCAACTGTGCTATTTGCTCAGGACTCAAATAATAAATTCGGTTGACTGTATTAAACATGCTCACCAACGCACCTACATCAACTGCCACATCCAAACCAGGCAGAGGTACCAATGTCGCTCCAGCACTCAATACCGCCCGGCGTCGAACCTCTGCCCTAGCTCGTTTTGTGGCCAAAGCAAGGCCATCAGTGTCTGTTTCGTGAGTCATCTCTTTCACAACCCTTCAGATCCTCAAACTTTCTTAAGCTAAATACAACGTTAAGCCCTATATAATTCGCGCATTATGTTAAACATTGTTGCTACACGACGTAGCAACTCATCATTTCCATTTACCGTCGCGATGCATCTGCTTGCTATAGGTCTTA
Organism: uncultured Sutterella sp.; assembly: GCA_937943605.1. Taxonomy (GTDB): domain Bacteria; phylum Pseudomonadota; class Gammaproteobacteria; order Burkholderiales; family Burkholderiaceae_F; genus Sutterella. The sequence continues at coordinate 9,442 of CALEAW010000069.1, forward strand.
ACCATACTACCGCGCCCGTTTCCGTTCGTGAGCGCGTAGCCTTCGGCCCCGATGAAGTTGCCGAAACTATCAGCCATCTGCGCGAGCGATTTTCTAGCACTCAGATGGGTGGTATTCATGAAGCCGCCATTCTGTCTACGTGCAACCGTACCGAACTCTATTGCGCTGCCGAAAATTCGGACGCTGCCAAAGACGCTATTCTTGATTTTATTTGCGATCGTAAGCATGTCAGTCGCTCCGAGTTAGAACCACACGTCTATATCTTTGAACAAGAAGAGGCCGCCAAGCACACCTTCCGTGTCGCCTCTGGTCTCGACTCCATGGTGTTAGGCGAAACTCAAATTGTGGGACAAATGAAAAAAGCCGAAAAAATGGCGCGTGATGCTCATGGCCTCGGCACGATGCTCAATCATCTTTTTCAATCCACATTCACCGTCGCCAAAGAAGTACGAACTGCCACTGCGATTGGAGCCAACTCTGTCAGTTTAGCCGCAGCCGCCGTGCGTTTAGCGTTACGCCTTTTTGGTAACCTCAACGACGAACGCGTGTTGTTTGTGGGCGCAGGCGAAATGATTGAACTTTGTGCCGCACACTTTGCTGCACAAAATCCTAAATCCATCACAATTGCTAACCGCACACTGGAGCGCGGTCAAACACTCGCTCGTACAGTGCATGCAGACGCGATACGCTTAGCGGACCTTCCAGAACAAATCGCTCGTTACGACGTGATCGTTTCTTGTACAGCTTCTGCCTTGCCTATTATCGGTCTTGGCATGATTGAACGTGCTATTGCTGAACGTAAGCATCGCCCAATGTTCATTGTAGACTTGGCCGTACCACGTGATGTGGAACCAGAAATTGATCGTCTCGATGACGTGTATGTTTATACTGTTGATGATTTAGGTAAAGTCGTCAATCAAGGTTTAGCTAGCCGTCAAGCCGCAATCACACAAGCTGAAACGATCATTAGCTTGCGTATGAATGACTTTGCCGAATGGCTTCGTCAACGCGAAACCGTGCCTTATATTCAATCCTTACGCGATCGCGCCCATATGTTACGAGATGCCGAATTAGCACGAGCCCTTCGTCATCTTCATCACGGCGACGATCCCGAAGAAGTATTAGCTATGTTAGCGCACGGTTTGACCAACAAACTCACACATGACCCCACCATTCTTTTGCGTAACGCCGAAGGGTTATGCGACGAAGATCGAGACTTGATGGAACGATTATTGAATCGTTTTTATCGTCGTCATGACCGATAAATCATCGAGGAACCTACGGGTTCCTCTTTTTTTAGCTATTCTTAGAGGCTTAACACTTTTTTTGATTTGCTGCCAAGATGATCAACGACAACATGCGATTGAAACTACGCCAACTGGCACGCCGCCTTGAAGAAATCGACGGTATGTTGGCCGCGCCAGAATGCGCGCAAGATATGACCAAATTTCGAACTCTCACCAAGGAGCGTGCAGACATTGAGCCTGTTGTCCAAAAACATCACGAATTAGAACAAACAGAATTGGATCTTCAGACTGCGAAAGAAATGCTGCAAGATCCCGATATGAAGGACTTTGCGCAAGAAGAAGTCCATGCTTCGCAAGCCAAATTAGAAGTTATCGAACACGAACTTCAAATTCTGCTGTTGCCCAAGGATCCCAACGATAGCCGCAATATCTTCCTCGAAATCCGCGCAGGTACTGGCGGCGATGAATCTGCAATTTTTGCTGGTGATTTGTTGCGTATGTATCTTCGCTATGCCGAAACACAGAACTGGCAAACTGAGATTGTCTCGAAAAATGAAAGTGAATTGGGTGGCTACAAAGAAGTCATCGTTCGAATTATCGGCGAAGGTGCTTATTCACGTCTGAAATTTGAATCAGGTGGCCATCGTGTTCAGCGCGTTCCTGTTACTGAAAGCCAAGGACGCGTGCACACCTCTGCTTGCACGGTCGCTGTCCTTCCTGAATTAGACGAAATCGAAGAAGTCGATCTCAATCCAGCCGATTTGCGCATTGACGTCTTCCGTGCCTCTGGGGCCGGCGGCCAGCACGTGCAAAAAACAGACTCCGCAGTTCGCATTACGCATTTACCCACAGGACTTGTCGTAGAATGCCAGGACGAACGCAGTCAAACCCAAAACAAAGCGCGAGCCATGGCTATACTTGCTTCACGCATTCATGCTGCTCAAGTTGCAGAGCAACAAGCAAAAGAAGCCAGCGAGCGTAAGAGTTTAATCGGCTCAGGTGATCGCTCTGAACGCATTAGAACATACAACTACCCTCAGGGACGTGTGACAGATCACCGCATCAACCTCACACTTTACCGTCTTGAGGCTATTATGGACGGTGACATCGCTGAAATTATTACGGCGCTTACCACTCAACATCAAGCCGAACAGTTAGCTGCCCTGGCTTAACGGAGACATTCTCACGTCATGACTGAAGTAAAACGCAATACCGTCCGGGCTTTGATTGCCGATGCGATTCCCAAAATTGGTCGTTTTGAAGCTTTGATTCTTTTAGCCCATATTCTCGATAAGCCAAAAGAATATCTCATTGCCCATGATGATGACGAGTTAACCGATACAACAGTCATGACGTTTGATATGTTTGTTTCAATGCGTCTTGATGGTGTCCCTGTTCCTTATTTAATCGGTCATCAAGAATTTTTTGGTCGTTACTTTACTGTTGATCCTAATGTCCTGATACCTCGCCCTGATACTGAAGTGCTTATTGAACAAGCCCTCATGGTGACGCCAGAACGCCCAAAAGTACTAGACATGGGAACAGGAAGTGGGTGCATTGCCATTACGATCGCGAAAGAATGCCCTGGCTCACAAGTGACCGCTACAGATTTTTCTGAAGCTGCACTTTCTATTGCAAAAAACAATGCCAAAGCTTTAGAAGCCGATATTGATTTCCGTTTAGGCTCTTGGTGGAACCCCATCAAAAACAACGAAAAGTTCGATTTAATTCTTAGTAACCCACCTTATATTCGTCCAAATGACGAACACCTTCCAGCATTGCAACACGAACCACAAACAGCACTCACGGATGGCGTAGATGGCCTCTCTTGTCTACATGAAATTGCAGCTCACGCCGTTGAACATCTCGATATTGGTGGTTGGTTACTGGTTGAACACGGTTGGGATCAAGCTGAAGCCGTAGCCGATCTTTTCCGCTCCTATGGTCTTGCTGCTATACGAAGTGTCAAAGATTATGGTGGAAATGACCGTGTCACTATGGGACGTCGCCCCTAACACCCGCTTGAGATGGTAGCACTTTTCTTTGCAAACCCTCTGTCTTATGAAGCTTTTGTAAACCCATGCTATGAATGACCTCATTTTTGGGTATGGTATTCGCGCGCCGTTTTGGCTACTGCATTGGCTACTTTAAAACATGGGCTTAAAGGGGTCAACACGGCACTACATGACACAGAGGCATGAGGTAAAATCCTTGAAAACGCCTGTAGGAAAAGAAAAACCCGCACCGCATAGCACGGCACGGGTCTAGTGTTTGGTGCCCCTTAACTGACTCGAACAGATGACCTACCGCTTACAAGGCGGTTGCTCTACCAACTGAGCTAAAGAGGCTGAGTGAAAGATTATAGCATCTTATCGACTGTTATAGGCAATTTTTTTACAGCCACCTTACTTCACACGCATTGGACGGCGCACAGGAGGCGTATTGGTGGTTACTTCTTGCGGCTTTTCCGCGATGACAGAGTCAGTGACCTCAAAATGCAAAGCAAACTGTGGGCATTCCAACGGCGTCACAGCAATAATGCGATTCAATGGTACATAAACATCAAAGATGTCGTTACTTTCACCAAATCGCGCTTGAAAACTTAACGCCTCGTCTGTAACTACCAAACGATTCACAGCTTCATCAGTCACATCAAAAACAATGCGATCATCGCGCACATACTCCATCGGAACCTGACAAGCATGATCGACGGCCACCATCACGTAAGGCGACGTTCCTGTATCTCGGCAATAGTCGAGCACAGCATTGATCAAGTAAGGCTTCATAGGCTTCGGATTGGAAGCTTGCATCTTTGTGAATCCTTTTAATAAGTAAAAGAAAGGCCGACGGTTAAAAACCCTCAGCCATTTCCTTTGAAATTACCAATGAATCACCTTAGCGACGCATGACACGCTCAGCTGGCGTCATGGAGTCAATAAAAGCAGGACGCGAGAAGAGACGTTCACCATAAGTCATCAACTGCGCTGCCGTATCAGGCATTTCGATTTCATAGTGACCTAAACGCCAAAGCACAGGTGCTAACATCGTATCCAACAGCGAGAAGCCATCCTCAAGAATAAAACCGCCGTTTCGCAGACGTTGTGCAAACATGCACAGGTTATCACGCAACTTGCGGCGAGCAACGTTGTGTTGGTCTTCAGACATATCGCGATTCTCGAGCACGCGGACATATCTAAACACTTCAACATTGAGCACGTGCATGAACAAGCGTGCACGTGCGCGCTGAACGGGTTCAGGCGGCATCAACTGCGGATGAGGGAAGCGGTCATCAATATACATATTGATGACTTCAGCAGTATAGAGCGTCATCTCGCGTTCCCGAAGAATTGGGACTTCGCCATAGGGGTTATAGGCGCTAAGATCGATCGGATTGAACATGTCAACTTCATGAACTTCAAAGTCGCAACCCTTTTCATACAACACGAAACGGCAACTATGAGAAAACGGACAAGTCATACCCGAGAAAAGAAGCATCATACAATCTTTCCTTTATGGCTATTTACAAATAGCCACAAAAAAGCGGTTACTACTACAGTGATTATAGATTGTAGCAAAAAGTTGAAAAAATTTCCGAAATCTAATTCTTCCGCGTATTTCCGTTCACTTGCAACGGTTGTCTATGTAGCCACTCACCCTCTTAAACAGGGTTTTCATCCAGGAAAAAGCTAACCTCAAGCTCAGGAAACACTGTCTCCAAATGCCTACCTAAAGCCTGAATACCACACTTTTCTGTTGCATAATGACCTGCTGCCAAATATACAATACCGTTTTCTCGAGCTTCATACGTGGTACGTTCAGACACTTCGCCAGAAAGATAAACATCACACCCCTGAAGTGCAGCATCAACTATTTCATCCTGAGCTGCTCCAGAACACCATCCAACTCGACGCACCTCATCAACTGGCTTCCCTAACACTAAGGGCTTACATCCAAAAGCCGTCTCTACAATCTTGACAAACCGATCTAACGACATCGGACCATCATTTAGCGTCCCCAAGCACAACAGATCATAATGTCCCATTTGCTCTGTAATCGTAAGACCTAAAAGACGAGCAATTTGAGCATTATTCCCGACTTCAGGATGAGCATCTAACGGTAGATGATAAGCAATCAAATTGATATCTGCAGACATCAATGACTTCAACCGTCGATACTTCATCCCTGTGATTTCTGATTTTTCCCCCTTCCAAAACCACCCATGATGTACCAAAACACAGTCTGCGCCGACCGAGACCGCATAATCAATGAGCGCTTGGCTTGCACTAACACCAATCACAATGCGCTTGATTTCTGGCTTCCCTTCCACTTGAAGGCCATTGGGGGCGTAATCTTTGAAAATTGAAACGCAAAGATACTCATTTAAGTAGTCAAGCAATGCACGAGTCTGCATAATGTATCCTTTCCTCTTTTAGTCTTTTTTGTTCGGAGCAAGTTTCCATGATCCGTAAGTTGTGGCTAGCTTTTGCCCAATCTGTCACAGTTGGTCTTGGCATTGTAACCGTAGCCACCCTCACCACCAATTGGCAACCAACATGGTTGCCCTCTTCGAACAAAGCGAGTGGGCTTGCCGTCCCTGATTTTAGTGAAGCTGTCAGTAAAGCCGCACCTGCAGTTGTTACCATCTTTACTCGTCACGATGATCCAGGCGCACGAGCCGAACAAATTGGCACCAACTGGAATAGCTTGCCTGAACAAGATTTCGATACGCTTGGTAGCGGGGTTATTGTATCAACCGACGGTCACGTCCTAACAAATTACCATGTTGTCATGGCAATCAAAGGCCTCTTTGTAGGTCTACCAGACGGCCGCCAAATAGAAGCAACCCTTGTTGGGAGTGACCCTGAAACAGATCTAGCACTTCTACAGATTCATGAAAAAGATCTGCCAACAGTGACTATTGGTGATAGCACACGATTGCGTATTGGGCAATCCGTGCTAGCTATTGGGAACCCCTTTGATGTCGGGCAAACAGTTACAGCAGGCATTGTTTCCGCACTAGGACGTCATGGTTTAGGGCTCAACAATTACGAAGACTTCATTCAAACAGACGCTGCCATTAACCAAGGAAATTCGGGTGGTGCTCTTATTAATGCTCAAGGAGAGCTCATTGGCATCAATACAGCCATTTTTTCCCCTGAGCAATCTGACGGCTTTATCGGTATCGGTTTTGCTATTCCCAGCTCCATCATCGAACGCGTACTACCGAGCCTCATGGAAGGCAAAGTTGTTGAACGTGGATATTTTGGTTTTGTCCCACGTCAGCTCTCCCGAGAGTTCGCTCAAGATTTAGGGCTCGCTGTCTCGCAAGGAGTGATGGTAAGTCACGTCCTTGGCAAAAGTCCCGCCGCCCAAGCAGGACTCCATGCTTTCGATATTTTGAAAAAAATTAATGGCGAAGAAATTTTTCACGTCAATCGCGTACTTCAAATCATCGCAGCACTAAAACCCGGCATTCCTGTAGAAGTGGAAGTACTTCGAGGAACTCAACTCGTCACTTTAACAGTCACCCCAGGCGAGCGTCCAAAGAATGCTATCGAACGTGCACAAAGCGGATCGGCTACCATTGATACCATTAGTACCGTGCCCTAAATAGAAAACGCGCCTTGAAGGCGCGTTTTCTTATCTAAAATTTATTCGTCTTTGTCATCTGGCATGGCATCGATATCTTCCTGAGTTTTTCCGAAGAACTTCACAAGCCAAATGCCCGCTTGGAACAAAATAACCAACGGCAAAGCTAAGAGCAACTGAGAAAGCACATCTGGCGGTGTAAAAATGGCAGCAATCACAAAAGCACCAACAATCACAAACGGGCGTGCTTTCACTAGCTTTTCATAAGATGCTAAACCGACATGGTTAAGCACCATCACAACAATCGGCACCTCAAACGTCAAACCGAAAGCCACAAACATCGTCAACACAAAGCTGAAATAAGAATCGATGTCTGGTGCAAAGTTCACGCTATCAGGTGAAAAACCAGCAATAAATTGGAAAACCATGCGGAAAACGACGAAATAGCAATACGCCATCCCAACCGCAAACATCGTAATCGATGATACTAAAATTGGGAGCGCCAGGCGTTTTTCTCTACGATAAAGCGCAGGAGCCACGTAGGCCCACAACTGATAGAGCACAAACGGCAACGCAATTAAAAAAGCCACAAATAACGTAACTTTTAATGGCACCATAAAAGGAGCCACCACCCCAGTAGCAAGCAACTTCACTCCTTGAGGTAGCGCAACCATCAACGGCTGACTCAAGAAGTCAAAGATTTGCTTCATAAAGGGGGAAAGACAAGCAAAGACCACCAAAACGGCAATAGCGGACTTAACGGTACGATTTCGGAGTTCTATCAAATGGCTCACCAACGGTTGTTCGTTGGCGGGGTCATCAGGAGCTTCAAGCTGTTTTTGATTTTCTGCCATAGCTGTGTTTTATCGATAAATACGAGGACGATTCGTTCTAGCGCGAGCGGCCAAACGACGATTATTGCCACCCAACTGAGCATCCCTCATGCCTAACTCTCGACGAAGCTTTGCAATTTCTTGTGCAAGCTCATCCACCGAAGGCCCCGCATGATATCTCTTAGTAAAGGTCTTGGGCTCTTCCCACTTGTACATCGGCTCAGCTGTTGTAGAGCTATCTCCCCAACCGTAGAAATCTGCGATTTCATCGCTAGTGCCAGCCGAAGCCATTTTGTTCACAGACTCTTCTATTTCTTTCAAGCTGTCCTGCGCTTGGGATACCGCATCTTTTGTATCAACCGAAACAGATTGAACCTCTTTTTCGATTGAGGACGCGGACTTCTCAACCGTAGACTTCACATCGTTGGCGAGAGCCTTGGCCTCATCCTGAATCCGTTTGAGTTCTGCGAGTTCCGTCTCTCGGTTGATGTCGGATTTGACCTGTGCAACAAAACGCTGCGCTTTTCCAATCCATTCCCCCGCTGTACGAGCTACTGTCGGCAGTCGTTCTGGCCCAAGTACCACAAGGGCAATCGTCCCGATAACCAACATCTCACTGAAACCGAAGTCAAACATGTTTATCCTTGTCTTTCACTAAAGAGCCGCGGTCAGCCCCAAAGACTGCCGCGGCCGTTAGCTTAAGCATCATACGCTCACTATCTTCACTTGATCTCTATACGATCAAGATCTGAACAGATTAAGAGGCGTTCGTCTTATCCTTGGCTTCCACATCAACGGTGCTAGCCTTATCTTGGGCAATTTCCTTCTTAGGCGCTTCTTCGCCTTCCTTCATGCCATCCTTAAAGCCCTTGATCGCACCACCAAGGTCCTTACCCATATTCTTAAGCTTGCCCGTACCAAAAACCAGCACAACAATGACCAAAACGATCAACCAGTGCCAAATAGAAAGGGAACCCATTTTTCTCTCCTGAGATTATTTCGTCCAAGGCTGAGGACCGCCAAGAACATGAATGTGTAAATGATCAACTTCCTGACCGCCATCGCGACCAGTGTTGATAATGACGCGGAAGCCGTTCTTTGCACCTTCCTGCAATGCTAACGTACGCGTTAATCCGAGCATTTTACCCAAAAGCGCAGAATCTTCAGGCTCAGCCTGAGCTAAAGACTGAATATGTTTTTTCGGGATAATCAGAAAATGAATCGGCGCCTTCGGATTGATGTCTCGGAAAGCAAGTACTTCCTCATCTTCATACACCTTGGATGCGGGGATTTCTCCACGTGCGATCCGGCAAAACAGACAATCGTCAAGTTGCATGGAAACCTCTATCAAGAGTAATGCTTGCGAACCCATGCTTCATACAAGGATTCATTTAAATCACAATACCAATTGTAATGATCAGCGTTATCCTAAGCTTACCATCACCCAAGCTTTTCAGGCGATAAGCCATTATGATGTTTTTTTGATGTTCACTATACTTCCTTAGAGTGGTATGAGCATCCTCGCTTAGGTATATCTTCATTTGATCGTTATCGATACATATCCTCTGGGGCGCGGATCACAGGCTCAGATTCACGCCAACCACCAGAACCAAGCTCACGCCAGAAGCAGCTTGTATGCCCCGTATGGCATGCTACTCCTCCTTGCTGATCAACAAGATACAAAACCGCCTTTCCATCTGTATCAAGTTGCATGCCTAACACACGTTGCTCATTGCCTGACGACTTGCCTTTACACCAAACCTGACCACGAGATCTAGAGAAGTAAACGACGCGTCTCAGCATCCTGCACAATGACGGGTACCAAGCCTTCATCGTTAAAGTGAACTTCATCAATCCAACTCATTTGCTTCTCCGTTTTGCATAAGCACACCTAGCTAACGCTTTTTCAAACGTCAACGCGCACAATATCCGCACCTAATTGACGCAACTTATCTTCCATACGCTCATAGCCGCGATCTAGGTGATAAATACGATCAACAGTACTACTCCCTTGTGCCGCTAACGCTGCAATCACCAACGATGCAGATGCACGCAGGTCGGTTGCCATAATCGTAGCACCAGTGAGCTCAGGCACGCCTTCAACAATTGCAGTATGGCCTTCAATCGTAATATGAGCACCAAGACGCAAAAGTTCCGGCACATGCATGAAACGATTCTCAAAAATCGTTTCTGTAATATGAGCAGTCCCTGTAGCCAAACAATTCAATGTCATGAACTGCGCCTGCATATCTGTTGGGAACCCTGGGTGGGGTACAGTACGAATTGACACAGGCTGAGGACGACCGTCCATGCGCACACGAACCCAATCATTACCAATATCTAGCTGAGCACCACAACGACGTAGTTTATCCAACACAACTTCCATATGACCTGGTTGACAATGAGTCACCAAGACGTCGCCCTGCGTCACTACTGATGCAACAAAGAATGAACCAGCCTCAATGCGATCAGCAATTACTGTATGTTCTGCGCCATGAAGCTGCTTTACCCCTTCAATATAGAGAACAGGTGTTCCCGCCCCCTGAATGCGAGCTCCCATCGCATTAAGACAGTTGCAAAGATCCACGACTTCAGGTTCTCGAGCAGCGTTCTCAATCACAGTGCATCCGTCTGCTAACACAGCAGCCATCACCAGGTTTTCTGTACCTGTCACTGTCACCATATCTGTCACGATATGTGCACCTGTCAAGCGCGATGATGTCGCGCGCACATATCCATGATCGATCTCAACTTGCGCTCCTAACTGACGAAGGCCACGAATATGCTGATCTACTGGGCGGGCGCCAATAGCACACCCCCCGGGCAAACTCACATCCGCACTACCAAAGCGCGCAACCAACGGACACAATGTCAACACTGACGCTCGCATCGTCTTGACTAAATCGTAAGGAGCAATCGTGCTCGTCACTGTACTCGCGTTAAGAGTGACATCCGTACCTTCTCGCTGGACTTTAACACCCATGCCAGCTAGCAACTTTAGCATCGTACGCACATCAGCCAAATCAGGCACGTTATGAAGCACTAAATCATCTGCCGTCAACAAAGAAGCAGCCAAGATAGGTAATGCTGCATTCTTGGCTCCAGAAGCACGTATTTCGCCGACAAGACGGTGACCGCCATTGATTTTTAGCTGTTGCATGGTGTTTTTTCGTAAGAAGTTGAGTAAGAGCGTGACTCTAGTTCAAAAGGTGTTATGCCTTCCGAAAACTAACACAATCACCCCCACAATGGTAGAGTCAATCAAGAATTGACATAGAAACGGCGCGGATAGCCGCGCCGTTAACATGAATTATTTTATTTTAATGAGGTTTAAGTAAAGTCTCCAAACCGTAGAGTTTTACTAGCTCCAGAAACCCTGACGGCACAGATAGCAGAGTTAACTCTTTGCCCGTAGCTTTCGCTTGACGATAGACATAGAGTGCCAGTGCCAACACCGTACTATCAACACGAACAACACCTTCAAAATCCAACGTGTAATCACCATTACGCGTAGCTTGAATGACTTGTACCTTAGCTTTCGAGGCTTCAACAAAGGTTAAGTGAGATGTATTGAACTTCATAGGTTACTTGGTCTTTTGTGCATTAGCATCCACCAAGGCATCAGATTTCTCTTCTAAAAGACGAATCAACCCTGGAATACCATCTTGATTCAATGTGGACGCAAACTGAGATCGATAGTTTTCAACCATCCAAATACCTTCTACATTGACGTCAACGATCTTCCATTCGCCAACTTTATTACGGTAAATTCGATAATCAAGGCCAATATCAGGTTGCCCCTGCGCTTTCAAGAGCGTACGAATCACCATTTCGTCCTTGACCTTGCGATTACGCGTTGGTCGCAATTCACACGTATGATCCTTCACATTCTTGAGAGCGCCAGAATAAATACGAATCAAAAGCTTTTCAAAACCCGTCATCAAACGTTGGCGCTCTTCTGGTGAAGCTTGACGCCACTTCGGGCCCACAGTCATGCGAGTCATCATCGTAAAGTCGACACAGGCCATCACACGGTTGTCGACAAGTGCCTGTAAAGCCACTGGGTCACCCGCATGTAACTGAGGATTAGCTTTTATTTCTTGCAAAATCCCGTTACTCACAGACAAAACCCATTCGAAAGGATCCTGCTCCTGTTTCGCAAACACGGGACACGAAACGAATGCCATGCTAACAGCAGTTGCTAAAATCAAATCTCGTCTTTGCATTATGGTTCCTTTACAGTATTGTTATCAGACGTATCGTCATCATCAAATGAAAGCGGCGTCAAGGACTCAAGCTCTTCTTCGCCTGACTGAGTCCCGTCTGCAATAGCATGTCTACGCTGTTGACGATATGCATTTCGTACTGCCACATACTCATCAACAACATTGGCACGCATATCGTCCAGACCAGCATCCATCATACGCGAGCGTAAATCCACTGCCTCAACCCCTGCATAACTCACGCGCCAATACCAGTCCTCATTCCAGAGAACGTAAGTCATTGGGTCAGTTGCCGCACTGACCGGCCAACGGAACACATCGCGACCACCCGAAGGGCCGAGCAATGGCAACACAAGATAAGGTCCTTCCCCCACGCCCCAAACCCCCAAGGTTTGTCCAAAATCTTCAGGCGCTCGCTCCATACCAACCCAGGTAGCGACATCAAAAAGACCACCAATACCCAACGTTGAATTCAACAAGAAGCGGAAGGTCGATGTTATCCCTTCACTTACTTTTCCCTGTAAGAAATTGTTAAATGCATTATTCGGTTCCCCTAAGTTATCGATAACATTAGAAACCCCTTCTCGAGCCTTTTCTGGGACAACCCAACGATAGCCCTTCGTCACCGGCTTCAACACCGCACGATCAAGGCTATCGTTAAAAGCAAACATTTGGCGATTAAAGCTTTCGTACGGGTCTTCAGGCGATTGACCTGCATCCGGGGGCACTTGAGCACATCCCGCAAGTAAAGCCATGCTGATCGACGCGGGTAGCCACTTTTTTAACGAGGGCGTCATTTGCTTCTCCTTATTGTTCGTCACTCGTTAGCCGACTTTTCGGCGGTGTTATAGAGAAATTGACTAATCAACGATTCCAAAACCACTGCGCTTTGAGTGCGACGAATTTCATCTCCGTTTGCAAGATTCCCCTCATCAGCACCAGGCTCAATACCAATGTATTGCTCGCCTAACAAACCAGCCGTTAAGATCTTCGCCGAACTATCCGTCGGGAAGGGATAAGCCGCATCAATATCCATGGTCACCACCGCCTGAAAGCTTTGTGGATCAAAGACGACGGACTGTACACGTCCCACCACCACACCTGCAGACTTCACCGCTGCACGAGGCTTCAATCCACCGATATTGTCAAACGCAGCGGTCACGGTATAACTCTTATGACCAAACGTGAAACTACCTAAGTTAGCAGCCTGAAGCGCCATAAAAAGCATGGCGACAAACCCCAACACCACAAAGATCCCTACATAAAATTCGAGGGTGCGATTTTTGTCCATAACCTAAGATCCTTTTTGTTTTTAAACTGTGGTGAACATCCACGCCGTCATAATAAAGTCCAAACCAAGCACTAAAAGTGAAGAAATCACCACGGTACTTGTCGTTGCTCTAGAAACACCATCAGGGGTTGGGCGAGCAACATAACCATGAAAAAGTGCTACAAGAGCAACCGCAATCCCGAATACGACACTTTTAATAAAGCCGTTAAAAATATCGTCCCAAATATCCACTGCACTTTGCATTTGGCTCCAGAAAGCGCCACTGTCAGTTCCAATCATTTGAACACCGACAAACCAAGCCCCCACAATCCCAACTGCAGAAAAAATCGTAGCTAAGATCGGCATAGAGATGAAGGCTCCTATAAATCTTGGCGCTAATACACGCTTCACAGGGTCAACCCCCATCATTTCCATAGCGGCCAATTGCTCACCTGCACGCATAAGACCAATTTCGGCCGTTAATGCCGTACCAGCACGGCCCGCAAATAAAAGGGCAGTCACAACAGGGCCTAACTCTCTCACTAGAGATAAAGCCACCATCGTTCCTAAAGCCTGCTCACTCCCATAAGTCACCAATACGTAATAGCCTTGTAACCCCAACACAAAACCCACGAAAAGACCAGACACAGCAATAATAAGCAGTGAATAGTTCCCTATAAAATGGATTTGCTGAATCACAGGAGCCAAACGAGCACCGCTAAGACGCAATAACAAAGTCCAAGCAAAAAGGCCAAAGCGACCAATGCGCCTAAAAATGCTTACGACCAATTGCCCCACATTTGTCATCAAACTTCTCATGCCTTCTCACCTCCGAAATCCTGACCGATCGTAGGCGCAGGATAGTGAAAACGCACAGGTCCATCAGGTAAAGCATGAATAAACTGCTTCACAAAAGGTTCTTCCGTATGGCGCAAAACCTCAGGAGTCCCCTCAGCCGCAATACGCCCCGCGTTAATCATATAAACATAGTCTGCAATTTCAAACGTTTCAGCCACGTCATGAGTCACAATGATAGATGTCGCTTGCAAGGCATCGTTAAGACGACGAATCAAATTAGCAGTCACACCCATCGAAATAGGGTCTAACCCAGCAAAAGGCTCGTCATACATGATGACCGCAGGATCCAAAGCAATGGCACGCGCCAAAGCAACACGACGAGCCATGCCCCCAGAAATCTCAGACGGCATCAAAGGCGCAGCCCCTCTTAAACCCACGGCATTGAGCTTCATCAACACCAAATCTCGAATCGTTTCTTCATCAAGATTCGTCTGCTCACGCATGGGAAATGCTACGTTCTCGAAAACCGATAGATCAGTAAACAACGCTCCAAACTGAAACAACATCCCCATACGACGACGTAGACGATAGAGGCTCTTTTGATCCCCTGTACACATCTTCTCGCCAGCGATCGTAATCTCACCGCTTTGTGGCGTTAACAAGCCGCCGATTAACTTCAGCAAGGTTGTTTTCCCCATTCCTGAACCGCCCATAATAGCGACAACTTTACCTGCACCAAAGCGCATGGACACGTTTTGTAGAATGGTTCGCCCCCCATATCCAAATGTCAAATCATCAATTTTTACGGTGTATTCCATAGCCCTTTAATCCACTTGGCATCATTAGAGGCCAACACTAGGCGCAAATCGCACCATCCTGCTAATCCCCATTTCTTGTAACTCTGGCGCCTCTGGCGGCAACAGCTGAAAAGCTTCTTGTACATTTGGTGGGATCGCCATAGGACGACGTCTCACATAATCTACATACACCCATTCAGTCGCGCCCACTGTGAGTAGCTCACCTTGACGCATAATCGCATACCTTCTGAGCGATGAAATTCTGCGGATCGTTTGTACCCATGTATAAACGTCCAATTTATCCCCGAGCAACGCTGGTTTTAGATACTCAATCCAGTGTTGACGCACGACCCAAGCACAACCTGAAGCCTTAAGCGCCTCAAATGTCTGTCCCCTAGATGCCGCATGCAACGTTGCAACCTCTTCCATCCAGCGAATATATTCTCGATTATTCACATGACCAAGAATATCAATGGACGAAGCTTCAACTGTTACAGGCAGGCGATAAATAGGATTTGTCATAATCGCTTTGCTCCAAATGCAAGAAATTATTATCGCGCTTTACGAGAAACCTCAGTACTAGAAAGAGAAAAGCTTCCGTATCTTCCTTTTGTTGCACGACTTTTTGCTCTTTTTAGAGTAGCTAAAAAACAACAACTCACGGCCGAGTGATAGTTAACACTTGCAAATCCATACAAAACTGAGTGTTTATGGCAATCTCTCATACGATTCAACATGTCGTGAATCGGGGTTCTCGACTACAATCGATTCATTTCCCATTATTCATGCGTAGAAAGCAACGTACGACATACACGTTGTCACTCGCGCTATTTATCACCTAGTCTTCTCGTGACTCAAACTAAACGAAAAACACCTCCAGCACGTAAGCCAACGCGTAAAAGTTCAAAAGCCGCGTCCTTTTTTAAGTGGTTTCTAGGTATCTGTTTGGCTGGCGTTGCTTCTGGTATTCTGCTATCCGTCTTTGTTTTTGCTTTCATCTATCGTCAACTACCTCCCATTGACACTGTTGCCGACTATCGCCCCTGCGTTCCTTTACGCGTATGGAGTGCTGACGGCAAACTTATTGGTGAATTTGGCGAAGAACGTCGTGACTTTGTCCGATTAACTGAAATCCCTGCTCATGTTAAACACGCAATCCTTGCCGCGGAAGACGATGGCTTCTATGAGCATCCCGGGATCGAAATTACAGGAATTTTACGTGCTGCGTTCGCGAATCTCGTCACTGGACGGCGTGGGCAAGGAGGCTCTACGATTACACAGCAAGTTGCGCGTAACTTCTTTTTATCATCCGAACGCACTTATACCCGTAAACTTTACGAAATCGCCATGTCCTTCAAAATCGAGCAAACTTTGACGAAGGACCAGATTTTGGAAATTTACTTAAACCAAATTTATTTAGGTCAACGTTCTTACGGTTTCCAAAGCGCTGCACGTACCTATTTTGGTCGTTCACTTGACCAAATTTCTGTGGGGGAAGCCGCTACATTAGCTGGTCTCCCTGTAGCACCCTCCGCCTATAACCCCATCGTGAATCCAACGCGAGCAACCATGCGCAAAAACTATGTACTACGCCGCATGTTTGACTTGGGTTATATCGACGAACTCACTTATGAGACCGAAAAGGCTCAACCCATGGAAACTCGTCGTGTGACCACGCAGCAGGAAATGGTTGCCGCCAATATGAGTGAAGAATCGATTACCGCAAAATATGCGGCAGAGCTCGCCCGTATGTTGGTCTATGACATTTTCAAAGAAGAAACCTATTCTCGTGGTATCAACGTTTACACCACGATCGATATGACAGCTCAAAAAACCGCCGTCGATGCCGTGCGTCGTCAGTTGATTTCCTACGATCGTAAATATGGTTATCGTGGCCCAGAAGGTTATATCGACTTAAGCGACGTATCCAAACGTCCGTCCACCATCCGACAGGCTTTAGAAAAAACGACCACATCTCCCTTTATGTTGCCTGCAATCGTCATTGAGGCAACCCCCAAGGGTATTACCGCTGCCATATCTGCCAATGAAACTATAACCCTTGATGCGAACAGCCTAAAATTTGCTCGTCGTCATCTTGGTAAAGTCTCGAAAGCCTATATCGACAAAGCACTCAAGCCTGGTGCCGTCATTCGTGTGATGCGCTCTGCAAATGGCAAACAATGGACATTAGCCCAAGTACCTCGCGTCGAAGCAGCGTTTGTCGCTGGCGACTTTAATACAGGTGCAGTACGCGCATTAGTGGGTGGGTTTGACTTTAACCTAAACATGTTCAACCACGTCACACAAGCTTGGCGTCAGCCTGGCTCGTCATTTAAACCCTTTATCTATTCAGCTGCTTTAGATAAAGGCTTTACACCAGCTACTATCATCAACGATGCGCCAATCAGTATTGATCCCAAGCTTACAGGTAATAAGATTTGGGAGCCTAAAAACTATGAAGGTCGTTTTGATGGCCCTATGCCATTGCGTCGTGGGTTGGAAAAGTCCAAGAATTTGATTTCTATTCGTATCATGCAGGCCATTACCCCTGAATATGCGCAGGAATTCGTTCGTAAGTTTGGCTTCCCACCTGAAAAGCAACCAGCTAACCTTCCGATGGCATTAGGTGCAGGTAGCGTCACGCCTTGGCAAATGTTAGGTGGATACACAGTCTTTGCCAATGGTGGCTATCGAGTACAACCTTACTTGATTGAACGTGTCACCGATGTCGATGGTCGAACTTTGATGCGTGCCACTAATCGAACCGCAGGGGATGAGTCTATTCGAGCTATTGATGATCGCAATGCCTACATTATGCATAGTTTGCTACATGGTGTAGCAACACATGGCACTGCAGCTCGTGCCACAAAAATGCTCGGCCGAACTGATATCGGCGGCAAAACAGGAACCACCAACGATAGTCACGACGCTTGGTTCTGTGGCTATGCTGGTAACTTAGTTGCCGTGACCTGGATGGGATACGATACTCCGAAGCCGCTCGGCTCACGTGAAACCGGAGGCGGTCTTGCCTTACCAATTTGGATTGACTTTATGAAGGCAACACTTAAAGACACACCCAATTACATGCGTCAAATGCCAGAGAGCGTCGTAGAATCCAACGGAGAATATTTTTATCGCGACCCCATTCACGGTGCCGATTTCTCTGACCTCATGAGTTCAAGTGAAAATAGTACCTCCGAGCTCGTGCGAGATCAGATCTTCTAAGGACTCAAAAAGACATGGGGAGTGTGACAAAGTTCAGAACATCCTGACTTTTTCAACACTCCCTTTTTCATGTCCATCACAAAGTTAAAAAGAGAATCTAGTACACAAAGAAAGCATCTCCTCTTTTTTCCTTATGGTTATCGTAATCGATAACCGCTACACTTGCTATTTGATTAAAGCTCCGCGCCGAGTCGCGTTAATGCATCACGAACAACTTCTTCGAGCGTCAATCCTGAGCGAGAGTCTTTCCATGCACCTTGTTGCAAAGAGAAATGATGCCCTCCAAAGCGAGAAGCACACCAAATCTCACGCATAGGGGTCTGAATATTGACGACTACTTGTTCGCCATTTTCAAGCTCAATCGTGAGTACATTACCGCTACGCATGCAATCAACATCTTCAGAAGCTAGTTCAAGCCATGCCTCTAAAGATTGCATTTCTGCTTCGGCGACGGTTAAAAATTCTGTATCTTTATCCATTGTGAAAGGATTTCCTATGTTGAGAACTGCCGTTTTAGTTGGCATTATCACCACACTATGCATCAGCCTAACTGGTTGCGGTCAAAAGGGAGACCTCTATATGCCCGATCAGCAAGCACCAGTCTCTATGCAAAATTCTTCTTCTGGACTTTAACACACCTTTTTTCTCATGACCTTCGACACCTCAGCCTGTAGCCGTCCACATACTTTCTTTCATCGTCAAGGCGTTGAACTATGGTGTGAAAACGTACCCCTCTCTCGCATAGCGCAAGAGGTAGAAAGCACGACATACATATACTCCCGTGCGCAAATTGAAACTAACTTCATGGCTTATCAGTCAGCTTTAGCTGATGTTCCTCATCAGGTATGCTATGCCATGAAAGCCAATTCCACTGCGGGTATTTTGCAGATCTTGGCTAAATTGGGGGCTGGGGTTGACACCGTCAGTGGTGGTGAAATTGCTCGTGCCTTACGAGCAGGATTTGCCCCACACAAAATTGTTTATTCAGGAGTAGGCAAAACTCGCAAAGAAATTGCTTATGCTCTGCAACAAGGGATTGGATGTTTTAACGTCGAGAGTGAACCAGAACTCGAACGCATCAATGAAATAGCTCAGGCTCTTGGACTTAGAGCCCCCATCTCCATTCGATGCAATCCTGATGTTGACCCTAAAACCCACCCTTACATTTCGACAGGTCTCAAAAATAATAAGTTTGGCATTCCTATTGCTCACGCGGAAACAATTTACCTTCGTGCCGCCAATATGCCTGGTATTGAAATCAAAGGTATTGACGCACACATTGGAAGCCAAATCACTGACATCCAGCCTTATTTAGATTCTGTCACACGTCTTATCGATACGATGGATCGCTTGAAAACACGAGGTCTCGTCTTATCACACATTGATATCGGTGGTGGCCTAGGCATTCAATATCGTCCTGAAGATGTCCCTCCGACGCCACAAGCCCTACTACAACCAATAAAAGCGTTACTGAAAGCTCGTGGATTCGGTGACATTAAACTTCTCGTTGAGCCTGGACGCTCCATCGTAGGAAATGCTGGCGTACTCATGACTCAGGTGCAATACATTAAGTACGGTGATACACGTAATTTCTGTATTGTCGAAGGCGGAATGAACGACCTAATTCGACCAGCTCTCTATTCAGCCTGGATGGACATCGTCCCAGTCGTAGAACGTCATGACATAGAGCCATTAGTCATGGATGTCGTAGGACCAGTCTGTGAAAGTTCTGATTTCTTAGGTCGTGCTCGAGAACTGGCGGTGAAAGCCAATGATTGGTTGGCCGTCTTGGATGCCGGAGCTTATGGTGCCAGTATGGCTTGTCACTACAACAGCCGTGTACTCCCCATGGAAATCCTCGTCGATGGTGATCGAGTCATTCCTTTGCGAGACCCAGAAACTTACGAACACCTGATTCAGGGTGAACGATTATTAGATCTTTAACCCAGTCTCGCAAGCCTTTTAAAGGCTTGCTCTTTATGAGAATTTCAACGTAGAATATATAAACGCCGGATCTCAGTAACTATTGAGATGCGGCGTTTTTTGTGTCTGTTATATGGTCACATCCGCTTCATTTCCAAGGAGACATTTATGCACCTTGAAAACTCCGTCAAACTTGACTTTAAAGACGTTCTCATTCGCCCAAAACGCTCAACTCTCACGAGCAGAAGTGAAGTAGACATTACGCGAGAATTCAAATTTTTGCACTCCCCCGTGAAGTACCATGGAATTCCCATTATCGCCGCAAATATGGATACAACAGGCACATTTGAAATGGCGCGCGCACTAGCCGCCCACCAAATGTCCACCGCGCTTCACAAGCACTATGAACACGATGAATATGTCGACTTCTTTAGTCGGCTAGAAGAGAAATCTTCGGCTTTTTATTCTCTCGGGATTGGAGATCACGATTGGGAAAAGTTCCAGCAAACCATGACAAAGGCACCTGAAGCAATTCAATACGTTTGTATTGATGTGGCTAATGGCTATACGGAAGCTTTCGTTGCTTTTGTCAAAAAGGTTAGAGAAACCTATCCAAACCTGGTCATCATGGCTGGGAATGTGGTTACCGGAGACATGACCGAAGAATTGCTTTTGGCAGGGGCTGACATTGTCAAAGTTGGAATCGGACCTGGCTCTGTTTGTACAACCAGAAAGATGACCGGAGTTGGATATCCACAACTTTCAGCCATTATTGAGTGTGCTGATGCAGCGCATGGATTAGGAGGCCGCATCTGTGCCGACGGTGGTTGTACAGTCCCGGGCGACATAGCTAAAGCATTTGGCGGTGGAGCAGACTTTGTGATGCTTGGCGGCATGCTAGCAGGTCACAACGAATCCGCAGGTGAAATTGTTGAAACAGAACAGGGCACCTTTAAGCGCTTCTATGGCATGAGCTCACGTAATGCAATGAACAAATACTCTGGTGGTGTCGCCAAGTACCGAGCAGCCGAAGGGAAAGCAGTTTTAATTCCTGCGAGAGGACCTGTCGACCAAACCGTTCAAGACATTCTTGGTGGCGTCCGTAGTGCCTGCACCTATGTAGGTGCACGTCGACTGAAAGAGCTGACCATGCGCACAACCTTTGTCCGTGTGTCCATGCAGTTAAATGAAGTCTTTGGTAAAGCTCCCTAATATCCAGGATTAAGGTGAATCATTCCATCAAAAAGGAATGATTCACCGAGTACAATGAGACACTCTTTTATTTTTTTTCGAGGTCGCCTTGAGTATTTTTGACTCTGCTCGTTTCGTCATTTCAGCAGCTAAATTGTCTGGTCTCCCTCCCGAAGGAGTACCTGAAATTGCATTTGCAGGTCGCTCCAACGCAGGTAAATCGACAACAATCAATGTCCTTACCCGTAAAACGCGTTTAGCCTTTGCTAGTAAGACACCTGGACGTACGCAATTGATCAACTTTTTTGCACTTTCTCAAAAGAATGAGCAAGGTAACCGTGATGATATTGGGTATCTCGTGGACTTACCAGGCTATGGTTTTGCGAAAGCAAGCGAAGACACTCGTAAAACTTGGTCACAATTAGTCGGTGGATATATTGCGCAACGTCCGACCATGACTGGCCTTGTTATTGTCATGGATGCTCGTCGTCCATTCATGCCAACGGATGAATGGTTAATAGAATTTATGGCTGGACGTCCAAATGTTAAGATGCACTGGTTATTAAATAAAGCAGACCAATTAAAAAACATGGAACGCCGAACCACATTGCGTATGGCTCAAAAACGCGCAGCAGAAATTGGCTCTCATGTCACTGTTCAATTATTTTCAGGCATGAAAAAAGAAGGGACTGCTGAATTGGCTTCTGTTTTGGAAAGTTGGCTTGGACTTAATGCTGAGGAAAGACCAAGGGATTAAAGTTAAGGAACACCCATTGATTACTGACTTCTTTAAACGTCAGCCTTACCTTTTGTAGGAATAAAAAAATGCAGACACTTGGTGCCTATCCGAGCGTACGTATGCGTCGTATGCGTCACGATGACTTTTCCCGCCGCCTCATGCGAGAAAATGTTGTCACACCGAACGATTTGATTCTTCCTGTTTTTGTAATCGAAGGGACGGGGCTTCGTGAACCGGTTCCGTCTATGCCTGGCGTTGATCGCTTGAGCATTGACGAGCTTCTCAAAGTAGCAGGTGAATGCGTTGAACTTGGCATTCCAATGCTCGCACTGTTCCCTCATATTGCAGAAGAACTGAAGACGCCGGATGGTCGTGAAGCAGCCAATCCCAATGGACTCATTCCTCGTGCCGTAAAGGCTTTAAAGCAAGCCTACCCACAATTAGGCGTCATGTGTGACGTTGCTCTTGACCCCTATACTACCCACGGTCAGGACGGTCTGATTGATGAAGAAGGCTACATACTTAACGATGAAACCATTGAAGTACTGGTTGAACAAGTCTTAGCGCAAGCTCGAGCCGGAGCTGATGTTGTCGCACCGTCCGATATGATGGATGGTCGTATTGGCATCATCCGTGATCGTCTAGAAAAAGAAGGCTTAATTCATACACGAATCATGGCCTATTCTGCCAAGTACGCAAGCTCCTATTACGGCCCCTTCCGTGATGCAGTAGGTTCCTCTTCCAACTTAGGTAAATCGAACAAAGCTGTCTACCAACAAGATCCAGCTAACGGCGACGAAGCACTTTGGGAAGTAGGCTTAGATCTTGCAGAAGGCGCTGATATGGTCATGGTCAAACCTGGTGTCCCATATCTTGATGTCCTTTGGCGTGTTAAACAGGAATTTAAAGCTCCTACCTTCGCTTACCACGTTTCCGGCGAATATGCCATGATCAAGTTTGCAGCCCAAGCAGGAGCTATTGACGAGAAGAAAATCACATTTGAAACGATGGTCTGCTTCAAACGTGCTGGTGCCGATGGCATATTGACATATTGCGCTTTGGATGTTGCACGTTGGATCCGTGAGGGCTACAACTACTAAAGAGCACTGACTCGTACGTCCTAACTAAGAAGAGCCTGCTTATCAATAGAGCAGGCTCTTCTTCATTGCTAATTCCATTCTTCCTGAAACTTCCTCAATAGGCGGCCATCACGTTTAGTAGGGCGACCTTGCGTAATAAACCGTGAGGGCTCGGACGCGAGACGCAACATTTCTTTGCGCTGTTCGCGGGCCTTTAGACTAGTTTCTGTTTCACGATATAACGTCTGAGCTACCGACGCCGGCCCTCGCGTATTCGACAAACCTTCAACATAAACTACAAATATTTCTTCTCCACGATGAATCTCTAAACAGTCCCCAACTTTGACATCGCGAGAGGGTTTTAAACGTTGGCCAGAAAGCAGAACGCGGCCTAATCCTACTTCTTCTTGAGCAATAGAACGCGTCTTGAAAAAACGTGCAGCCCAAAGCCACTTATCAATGCGCATTGCATCCATTACGACCCCCGTAAATACAAAAGGCTCGATCATTTGATCGAGCCCTAAATTTTATATCAAGGAAGAAAATTATTCTTCGGACTTGACTTCTTCAACAGCCGTAGCCTTTTCGGTAAGTTCCATGTAGGCCATCGGAGCGTTATCGCCAACGCGGAAACCCATCTTGAGAATACGGGTGTAACCGCCGTTTCGGTTGGCAAAGCGAGGACCAATTTCGTTGAAGAGCTTAACAACAACTTCACGATCGCGGAGACGGTTGAAAGCAAGACGCTTATTAGCCGGCGTAGGATCCTTGGCGAGGGTGATCATCGGTTCAACAACGCGACGAAGTTCCTTAGCCTTCGGGAGGGTGGTCTTGATAGCTTCGTGCTTGATGAGGGAGCACATCATGTTACGAAGCATAGCGAGACGGTGAGCGCTAGTACGGTTAAGCTTGCGGAGACCAAGACGGTGACGCATTTTATTCTTTCCTAATAAAGTCTATGAATGAATTTATCGCTATAGCGACTGACCTTTCCCCGAGTCTTCTATCTCTTGAGAATCAAAAGCGGTCGGGTGAAAGAGAAGGGCGCGATCACTAGATCACGCCCTATTGCCATAAAGCATGGCGATTATTGCACAGCTCGCAACCATCGTCAAATGAATTCGAAGAAAAATTCTTCAAAAAAATTTATCTAACGAGAGACGAGCAAGGCATTATCGTTCATTGGCAGGCGGCCAGTTTTCGAGACGAGAACCAAGCGTAAGACCGTGAGCAGCGAGGACTTCCTTGATTTCATTCAAAGACTTACGGCCAAGATTGGGGGTCTTAAGCAACTCATTTTCGGTGCGTTGGATAAGATCGCCAATATAGTAAATGTTTTCTGCCTTAAGGCAGTTAGCAGAACGAACGGTAAGTTCAAGATCGTCAACCGGACGGAGAAGGATAGGATCGAGCGGCGGAGGCGTTTCTTCTTCCGGCTCCTCGTTATCGTCGGTAGTAGTATCCTGATGGATAGAACCAAAGACAGCAAGCTGATCCTGAAGAATACGGACAGCTTCACGAAGTGCGTCTTCAGGACCAACAGCACCATTGGTCTCAATCGTCATTTCCAACTTGTCAAGGTCGGTACGCTGAGCAACGCGAGCAGCTTGAACCTGATAGGCAACACGTTGAATCGGAGAGAAGGAAGCATCCATAATGATGCGACCGATACCACCCTTAGAGTAGTCATCGTGGAAAGCACGGACATCACCAGGCTGGTAGCCGCGACCCTTTTCAACCTTCACCTGCATCTCAAGGCGACCACCAGAGAGATGAGCGATCACATGTTCTGGGTTAACCACAGTAACATCATGCGGAAGCTCAAAGTCGGCTGCAGTGACAACACCTTCGCCATCCTTACGAAGGATAACAGTGACTTCGTCTCGACCTTCAAGCTTAAAGACAACGCCCTTGAGGTTTAACAAGATATCAACAACGTCTTCGAGAACACCGTCAATCTGGGAATACTCATGAACAACACCGGTGATCTGTGCTTCAGTAGGAGCAAAACCGATCATGGAGCTCAAGAGAATACGACGTAGAGCATTACCAAGAGTGTGACCATAACCACGTTCGAACGGTTCGAGTGTGATTACAGCACGGTTGGGATTATTTTCAGAAACCTGAACTTCAACAGAAGTGGGCTTCAAAAGAGTGGTATTAGCCATAGTGATTACCTTTACATTCCTATAAGCTAGTTAGACTTACAGATGAATGGAGAAACAGATTTGTCGATCAACAAGATGTAATGACAGGGTTCTGTAAGACCGTCTGACCATTTTAGATCAGATTAAAAAAGCTTACTTGAAAGCTTCTTTAATCTATTCTAATTAAGTAGCGAGAAAACGCGGCCACTTGCATGACCGCGTTCTCAGAGCTTTTCCTGCCTAGTGGATGCGGATCTGTTTGCGCACTACACAAACGATCCGCAACAACATTAGCGATATTAGCGGGAGTAGCGTTCGACGATGAGAGCTTCGTTGATTTCGTAAGCGACTTCATCGCGAGCCGGAACGTTCTTGAACGTGCCTTCGAACTTCTTGGCATCAACGCTGACCCAGGCCGGGAAGCCGTTCTGCTGAGCCAAGTCGAGAGCTTCAGCAATACGAACCTGCTTCTGAGCCTTTTCACGCACGGAGATGACATCGCCCGGCTTAACGTGATAGGAAGGAATATTCACCTTCTTGCCGTTGACGAGGATAGCGCCGTGGGAAACCACCTGGCGTGCTTCAGCGCGCGTAGAGCCAAAGCCCATGCGGTAAACCACATTGTCCAGACGGGATTCCAAAAGAGCGATGAGGTTTTCACCGGTATTACCAGTGATACGATCAGCTTCCGCAAAGTAACGACGGAACTGACGTTCGAGCACACCGTAAATGCGCTTAACCTTCTGGGCTTCACGCATCTGAGTACCGTAGTCGGACGTGCGGGCTCCGGAAATCTTACCGTGCTGGCCCGGCTTGGAACCGGCGTCCTTCACCTTGGACTCAAACGAACGACGGGCGCTCTTCAAATTAAGATCAATACCTTCGCGACGCGAAAGCTTGAGCTTAGGACCGAGATATCGTGCCATTTAAAATGCCTCTCTTATCCTGTAGGTATCCCTACATTCAGTCCACGTGCCTCAGTATGCATGTGGACACGGGATTCAACAGAAAAAATAAAAATTAGACGCGACGACGCTTGGAAGGACGAACACCGTTATGCGGAATCGGCGTCACATCCTGAATAGACGTCACACGAATGCCGAGCGCATTAAGAGCGCGAACAGAAGATTCGCGGCCAGGACCAGGGCCCCAAATGCGGACTTCGACATTCTTAAGACCATATTCAAGAGCCGTCTTACCAGCGACGTCAGCAGCTACCTGAGCAGCAAACGGGGTGGACTTACGGGAACCCTTGAAACCCTGAGCACCGGAGGAAGACGCCGCAATGGCGTTACCCTGGCGGTCAGTGATCGTGATGATCGTGTTGTTAAAGGAGGCGTGCACGTGAGCGATACCTTCCGTCACAACCTTCTTGACCTTCTTACGAGCACGCTGCGAAGCAGCCTGCTTGGAATTATTGCCAGCCATAGTTGTCCTTTATTACTTCTTGAGCGTCACACCAGCCTTACGCGGGCCTTTACGGGTGCGAGCATTCGTACGAGTGCGCTGACCGCGGCAGGGAAGACCCTTGCGGTGACGCATACCACGATAGGTGCCAAGGTCGATCAAACGCTTGATCGAAAGCTGAATTTCGCGACGGAGGTCGCCTTCAACCGTAAACTGGCCGACCTGTTCGCGGATCTTTTCGAGATCGGCGTCGGTCAGATCCTTGACCTTCTTGGAAAATTCAATGCCACAGTTCGTCAGAATAACGCGAGCACGGGAACGGCCGATGCCATAAATGGCAGTGAGACCGATTTCGGCATGCTGCTGCGGCGGAATATTAATACCGGCGATACGAGCCATTTTTTACCTCTTTAGCCTTGACGCTGCTTGTGACGCGGGTCAGCACAGATCACACGCACCACGCCTTTGCGCTTAATGATCTTGCACTTGCGGCACATCTTTTTGACCGAAGCGTTAACCTTCATTCTCATCTCCACGTGCATAAGCACGGATAACAATGCCCACATGGCAGGAAAGCGCAGAAGGATACTACAGCTTTCTGTTAATTGCAAGTCAAAACAGAGCGTAGTGCACTCTTTTTTGTTTTAACCTGAATAATTTAATGAAAATCGGGGGCGCAAGCCATTTCTGACCGCGCCCTCGAGATCATTCCATGCTGTTTCAGTGGTTAAGACTAAAACAAGGCATCGATTGATTGTAGCCAATCTAAACGCGTTTGTTAGCGCTTCGATTGACCTAAACCACGGAAGTTTGTCTTCCGCAGCAAACTTTCATACTGGTGAGTCATCATGTAGGCCTGAACCTGACTCATGAAGTCCATCGTCACGACCACAACAATCAACAGTGAAGTACCACCGAAGTAGAAGGGAACGTTAAAGCGAAGATTCAAGAATTCAGGTACGAGACACACAAAGACCAAGTACACAGCACCGCCAAGAGTCAAGCGCAAAAGCACTCGATCGATATAGCGAGCTGTTTGATCCCCCGGACGAATGCCCGGAATGAACGCACCACTCTTTTTAAGATTCTCTGCCGTTTCTTTCGGGTTGAAAACAAGCGCCGTGTAGAAATAAGCAAAGAATACGATCAGCACTGCATACAAAAGGGTATACAGCGGCTGACCTGGCGAAAGTGCCGAGGCAAGGTCACGAATCCAGCGAGTCGAGTCACCAGTCGTAAACCAGCCAGCTAAGGTCGCCGGGAACAAGATCAATGATGAAGCGAAAATCGGAGGAATAACGCCCGACATATTCATCTTGAGAGGCAGGTAAGAGCTCTGACCTCCGTAGATCTTATTACCGATTTGACGCTTAGCATAGTTAACAGTAATACGACGTTGACCGCGTTCAACAAAGACCACAAAAGCGGTCACTGCCAAAACAATTGCGATCACAAAGATTGCTGCAAGGGGACTGATAGCACCCGTGGAAACCAACTGGAATAACCCAGAAGTACCGCTCGGGAGTCCGGCCACGATACCAGCAAAAATAATAATCGAAATACCGTTACCTAAACCACGCTCAGTGATTTGTTCACCGAGCCACATCAGGAACATCGTACCCGTCAGCAAGGAAACCGTAGTTGTGATACGGAACATAAAGCCCGGATCAAGCACAAGGCCTGCCTGCGTTTCGAGTGCGACAGCGATACCGAACCCCTGGAAGAGACCCAACAACAACGTGCCATAGCGCGTGTACTGAGTGATCTTGCGGCGGCCGGACTCGCCTTCCTTACGCAATGCTTCGAGCGACGGTAACACATAGGACAACATCTGCATAATAATCGATGCAGAGATGTACGGCATGATACCGAGCGCGAACACCGAGAAGCGCGATAATGCGCCACCGGAGAACATGTTGAACAGCCCGAGAATGCCGCCCTGCTGCTCATCAAAGAGCTGCTTGAGCATATCGGGATCGATACCTGGCACCGGCACATGTGCACCGATGCGGTAAACAACGAGCGCGAGCGCTAAGAAGATCAGGCGACCCTTAAGGTCGCCGTACTTACTGAGGCCCGACTGTTGCTTAGAGCTGGGGCTGGTCGCCACGTCGGTGTCCTCTTTGGTTAGCTGTCTTATTCGTTGTCAACAATGGAGCCACCAGCAGCTTCAATAGCAGCACGGGCACCCTTGGTGACGCCAAGACCACGCACGGTGACCTTACGGGTGATAGCACCAGAGAGAATCACACGAGCGTTCTGAGCGAGAGCAGAAACGACACCGGCAGCCTTAAGGACGGCCAAGTCAATTTCTTCAACGCCCAAACGTTCCAAGTCGGACAGACGCACCACCTCGCAGAACTTGCGGGTGAGCGAGGTAAAGCCACGCTTCGGAAGGCGACGATACATCGGCATCTGACCGCCTTCAAAACCGACCTTGTGGAAGCCGCCAGCACGCGACTTCTGACCCTTATGACCGCGGCCGGCAGTTTTGCCCCAACCGCTGCCAACACCGCGACCAACGCGGTGACGGGCGTGCTTCGAGCCCTCAGCGGGCTTGATCGTATTCAAACGCATTTCGTTATCCTTTCGATCATTCGGCGCGCACGAGGTACGCAACCTTGTTGATCATGCCACGGACAGCGGGCGTGTCTTCGAGAACGCGAGACTGGTTGATCTTCTTCAGACCAAGGCCAGCGAGCGTAGCGCGATGATCAGCCTTCGTACCGATGGGGCTCTTTACAAGAGTAACCTTAACGGTCTTCTTTTCGGACATGTTTTGGTCTCCTGATTAGCCGAGCAGCTCTTCAACCGTCTTGCCACGCTTAGCAGCAATTTCGGCAGGGCTACGCAGATTGTTGAGAGCCTGGATGGTAGCACGAACCAAGTTGTACGGGTTCGTGGAGCCGTAGGCCTTAGCAACAACGTTGCGAATACCAACAGCTTCGAAAACAGCACGCATCGGACCACCGGCGATCACACCAGTACCTTCCGGAGCCGGCATCATGATCACGCGAGAAGCGCCATGACGGCCTTCAACAGCATGATGGATCGTACCGTTCTTAAGCGGGAAGCGCTTCATGTCGTGACGAGCACGTTCCATAGCCTTGCTAACGGACTGCGGCACTTCGCGGGACTTACCCGTACCCATACCAACACGGCCGTCGCCATCACCAACAACGGTGAGAGCAGCAAAAGCAAGAATGCGACCACCCTTAACAACCTTCGTCACGCGGTTAACCGCGATCATCTTTTCACGCAGACCGTCGCCCTGTTCGTCGACCATCTGGTTTTTAGCTTGAACCTTAGCCATTTCGCCCTGCCTTAGAACTTGAGACCGGCTTCGCGCGCAGCTTCAGCGAGCGCGGCGACACGGCCATGGTAACGGTAGCCGGAACGGTCGAAGGCGCAGGTTTCAATACCGGCAGCCTTGGCCTTTTCGGCAAGACGCGTGCCAACGAGCTTGGCAGCGGCAACGTTGCCACCGCGGCCAGAAACGTTCGCGAGCTGAGCACGCACTTCGGGTTCGACCGTAGAGGCCGAAACCAGCGTACGGCCATTGTCGGCCGAAATGATGCTGGCGTAGATGTGCAGATTGGTGCGATGAACCGTAAGGCGATCGACCTTCTGCAACAGAATGCGAGCGCGCGTGGCACGCGCACGACGCAAGCGGCTTTGTTTCTTGTTGATCATTTTGTATCGCCCCGATTACTTCTTCTTGGTTTCCTTGATCACAACGACTTCGTCAGCATAACGGACACCCTTGCCCTTATAGGGTTCAGGAGCACGATACGAACGAATGACGGCAGCGGTCTGACCGACCTTCTGCTTGTCAGCGCCCTTGATCAGAATTTCAGTCTGGCTCGGCGTTTCGCACTTCACGCCAGCCGGCATTTGGTGCACGACCGGGTGGGAGAAGCCGAGAGAAAGGTTGAGCTTGTCACCCTGAGCCTGGGCACGATAACCCACGCCGATGAGCTGGAGCTTCTTTTGGAAGCCAACAGAACAACCCTTAACCATGTCAGCAACGAGAGCACGCATCGTACCAACGTTAGCATTGGCAGTACGGGATTCTTCGGTCTGCTTGAAGTGCAAAGCACCATCTTCTTCCGTGATGGACACAAGAGGAAGAATATGCATAGAAACTTCACCCTGCGGACCCTTAACCGTGATGTTCTCAGCGGTCATCGTGTAGGTGACACCCTGAACGATCTGAACCGGAATCTTAGCAATTCGACTCATTTCACACTCCTCGGTTAGGCGACGTAGCAAAGAACTTCACCGCCGATGCCTGCAGCGCGAGCAGCGCGGTCAGTCATCACACCCTTCGGCGTGGAAACGATAGCAATACCGAGACCATTCATCACCTGAGGGATAGAACCGTGGTTCTTATAAATACGAAGGCCCGGGCGAGAAACGCGTTCGAGGCGTTCAATCACGGGACGGCCAGCATAATACTTAAGACCGACGTGAAGTTCGGGCTTACCATCATTGGCCACGACGGTATAACCGTCGATGTAACCTTCATCCTTAAGGACCTTGGCGATAGCGACCTTCAACTTGGAGGACGGCATCACAACTTCGGCCTTTTCGACGATCTGACCATTGCGGATGCGGGTCAGCATGTCGGCGATCGGATCACTCATACTCATTGTCGTAATCTCCTCGCTTACCAGCTAGCCTTGACAAGGCCAGGAATGTCACCGCGCATGGCGGCATCACGAATCATGCCACGGCACAGACCGAACTTACGGAACGTGCCACGGGGACGACCGGTCAAAGCACAACGATTGCGTTGGCGGACCGGGCTCGCGTCGCGCGGGAGAGCCTGCAACTTAGCGCGGGCTTCCAAGCGTTCTTCCATCGAGCAGGTAGCGTCGTTAATAATTGCCTTGAGGGCGGCGCGCTTGGCCGCGTACTTCGCAACCGTAGCAGCACGCTTGGCTTCACGGTTAATCAGAGCAAGTTTTGCCATTTTGCGTCAACCTC
Organism: uncultured Sutterella sp.; assembly: GCA_937943605.1. Taxonomy (GTDB): domain Bacteria; phylum Pseudomonadota; class Gammaproteobacteria; order Burkholderiales; family Burkholderiaceae_F; genus Sutterella. The sequence continues at coordinate 40,899 of CALEAW010000069.1, forward strand.
AGTTGCGGAACGGGAAGTTAAAACCAGCGAGAAGCGCCTTAGCTTCTTCGTCGGACTTCGCCGTCGTGGTAATAGAAATATTCATCCCACGGAGATGGTCGATCTTGTCGTACTCAATTTCCGGGAAAATGATCTGTTCTTTCAAGCCGATGTTGTAGTTACCACGGCCATCGAAAGCACGACCAGAGACACCACGGAAGTCGCGAACACGGGGGAAAGCCACCGTGACGAGACGATCCAGGAAGTCATACATACGTTCACCACGGAGCGTCACCATGCAACCGATCGGCATGTTTTCGCGAATCTTAAAGTTCGCGATAGCCTTGCGGGTACGAGTAACCACAGGCTTCTGACCAGCGATCTTCGTCATGTCGCCAACTGCGGCGTCAATGAGCTTCTTATCGTTAACGGCTTCGCCGACACCCATGTTCAACGTGATCTTCGTGATACGCGGAACCTGCATCGTGGTCTTGTAACCGAACTTCTTCATGAGTTCGGGGACAATGGTGTCGTGATACATAGAACTAAAACGAGACATTGTCACCCTCATTAGGCCTTGGCGCCGACAACGGCACCGTTGGACTTGAACACACGAACCTTCTTACCATCGACTTCTTTGAAGCCGACGCGGTCGCCCTTGCCCGTTTCCGGGTTAACAAGCATAACGTTGGACTGGTCAATCGGCATAGCCTTCTGGACAACACCACCAGCAACACCCAGCTGCGGATTGGGACGAACGTGCTTCTTAACGACGTTAATGCCTTCGACGATCACATGGCGGTCATCGACGCGGGAGAGGACGGTGCCCTTCGTGCCCTTGTCACGGCCAGCAATGACGATGACTTCGTCACCCTTACGGATACGCTGCATCGCTTCTCCTTAATTAAATAACTTCAGGAGCGAGCGACACGATCTTCATGAACTGCTCGGTACGCAATTCGCGCGTAACCGGCCCGAAGATGCGGGTGCCAATCGGCTCCAGCTTGCTGTTGAGAAGAACGGCGGCATTACCATCAAAATTGATGGAGGAGCCATCCGGGCGGCGAACACCGTGAGCGGTACGAACAACGACCGCGTTATAGACTTCGCCCTTCTTTACGCGACCACGCGGGGCCGCTTCTTTGACAGTCACCTTGATGACGTCACCGATGTTGGCATAACGGCGCTTAGAGCCGCCCAACACCTTGATACACATCACTGAACGGGCGCCGGTGTTATCGGCGACGTCCAGTCGGCTTTGCATCTGAATCATGGTTTAGAAAATCCCAACTTATTCCACATTAGCGGATAGTATTGGTCCCGTTTCGGGAGGAAGGCTAAGATGTGGCCGTCTCGGAAGCCTTACGAAATGCAAGGGGAGGCGGACAAATCATAACCCGAGAAAAGTAATCGCCCGGCACACCGCTAGGGGTATCCCGGGCGATTGGCTTGCAACTATAAACTAATGTTTTATGTCATGCAAGCGAATCTGGCGTTTTTTTTCGCCGGACTGTAACTTAGAGGACAACAGCCTTTTCGAGGATCTTCGTCACAACCCAAGACTTGGTCTTGGACATCGGACGAGATTCAGCGATTTCAACCTTGTCGCCTTCGTTGCAGCCAAGTTCGTCGTGAGCATGATACTTCTTGCTCTTAACGACATACTTGCCATACAGCGGATGCTTGACCTTACGTTCAACGAGAACAGTAACGGTCTTTTCCATCTTGCTGCTGGAAACCGTACCGATAAGGGTGCGGTTCAGAGACTCATTGGTCTGTTCCGTCATTTCGTGGTCGCCTTCTGGGTAAGGATCGTGCGAACGCGCGCGATATCACGACGCGTCGTGCGCAACGAACTCGTGTTCGTAAGCTGCTGGGTGGCCTTCTGCATACGCAACTTGAAATGCGTGTTCTGAAGGTCATTCAGTTCCTGTTTGAGCGCGGCCTCATCCTTGGCGCGCAGTTCCTTAGCGTTCATGTCCGTCTCCTTACATGCCGATCTGGCGGACAACAAACGTGGTCTTCACGGGCAGCTTAGCAGCGGCGAGAGCAAAAGCTTCGCGAGCGAGCTGTTCGTCAACCCCGTCCATTTCATAAAGCACACGGCCCGGCTGAACCAGCGCAACCCAGTATTCCGGGTTACCCTTACCGTTACCCATACGAACTTCAGCAGGCTTGCTGGAGATGGGCTTGTCCGGGAACACACGGATCCACACACGGCCACCACGCTTGATGTGACGCGTAATAGCACGACGGGCAGCTTCAATCTGGCGAGCCGTAATACGACCGCGTTCGAGCGTCTTCAGACCGAATTCGCCGAAAGAAACATTGGCACCGCGAGTAGCGAGACCATAGTTACGGCCCTTCTGGTCCTTACGATATTTGCGACGATTAGGTTGCAGCATCGTTATTCTCCGTCCTTAGCAACAGGCTTACGCTGCTGCTTCGTTTCATTGCGACGACCGTTGTTGCGGCGAGAGCCAGGCTTGCCAGCACGGTCACCGGGGCGACGGCCACGACGGTCTTCGCGAGGAGCTTCAACAGCTTCTTCCTGACCAAAGTTGTCACCCTTGTAAACCCAGACCTTAACACCAACGATACCGTACGTGGTAAGAGCTTCAGAGAAGCCATAGTCGATGTTAGCGCGAAGGGTCTGGAGAGGCACACGACCTTCACGATACCATTCGCAACGGGCGATATCAGCACCGTTGAGGCGGCCAGAGGACATGATCTTGATGCCGAGGGCACCGAGACGCATAGCGTTCTGCATAGCACGCTTCATGGCGCGACGGAACATAACACGCTTTTCAAGTTGCTGAGTGATGCCATCAGCGATGAGCTGGGCATCGAGTTCCGGACGACGAACTTCTTCGATGTTGACGTGAACTGGCACGCCCATCATCTTCTGAACTTCAGCCTTCAGAGCTTCAATATCAGCACCCTGCTTACCGATCACGATACCCGGACGAGCGGAGAAGATCGTGATACGAGCATTGTTAGCCGGACGTTCGATAAGAATACGGCTCACGCTGGCGTTACGGAGCTTCTTGATGAGGAAGCTGCGAACAGCGAGGTCTTCACCGAGCGTGCGGGAAAAATCACGGCCAACCGCATACCAGCGCGACGTCCAATTGCGCGTCACGGGAAGACGGAAGCCGGTGGGATTAATTTTCTGACCCATGGTACACCTTTACTTAGCTTTCGCGTCGCCAACGGAAATGTAGATATGGCTAGTCTGCTTGTTGATGCGCGTACCGCGGCCCTTAGCACGAGCAGCGAAACGGCGGAGGGTAGCAGCCTTTTCCACGTGAATCTTGGTCACGATGAGCGTGTCGATGTCAGCACCATCATTGTGCTCGGCATTGGCAATAGCGCTTTCGAGAGCCTTCTTAATGATGACCGCAGCCTTCTTCTGGGTGAAGGTGAGGATAGCAAGAGCCTTGCCCACGGGCTTGCCGCGAACGAGGTCAGCAACCAAACGACCCTTCTGAGCCGAAAGGCGGACACCACGAACAATAGCAGTAGTTTCCATTTACTTACCCACCTTCTTGTCACCAGCGGCATGGCCCTTGAACGTGCGAGTATTCGCAAATTCACCGAGCTTATGGCCAACCATGTTTTCATTGATGTACACCGGCACATGCTGACGGCCGTTATGAACGGCGATGGTCAGACCGATGAACTCAGGAAGAATGGTCGAACGACGAGACCAGGTCTTCAACGGACGCTTGTCGCGGCTCGCCTGGGCGTTTTCAACCTTCTTCATCAGGTGCCCGTCAACAAACGGGCCTTTCTTCAAGGAACGAGACATTCAGGCCCCCTTATTTACGGTTACGGCGCGTAACGATCATGGAATCGGTGCGCTTGCAGTTACGGGTACGATAACCCTTCGTGAGCTGACCCCACGGAGTGACAGGAGCGCGACCAGTACCGGTCTTACCTTCACCACCACCATGCGGATGGTCAACCGGGTTCATGGCAACACCACGAACCGTCGGGCGAACACCGCGCCAACGCTTCGCACCAGCCTTACCGAGTTCACGGAGGCTGTTTTCTTCATTGCCAACAGCACCAATCGTAGCGCGGCATTCGATGAGAACGCGACGAACTTCGCCGGAGCGGAGGCGGACCTGAGCGTATTCGCCTTCACGAGCAACAAGCTGAGCAAAAGCGCCAGCGGCACGAACCATCTGAGCACCCTTACCCGGGAGCAATTCGATACAGTGAATCGTAGAACCGACAGGGATGTTGCGGAGCGGAAGCGTGTTACCGACCTTGATCGGAGATTCCGGACCGTTCATGATTTCCTGACCAACAGTCAGACCCTTCGGAGCGATGATGTAGCAACGTTCACCGTCGGCATAGCACACCAAAGCGATGTGAGCAGAACGGTTCGGATCGTATTCGATACGTTCAACGCGAGCAGGCACACCATCCTTCTGACGCTTGAAATCGATAATACGATAAGCGCGCTTAGAACCACCACCCTTATGACGGCAGGTGATGTGACCATTGTTGTTACGGCCGGAACCGCGGTTCTTCTTTTCAGTCAGAGCGGCCCAAGGCTTACCCTTGTGGAGCTCCTTATTGACAACCTTAACCGCATGACGGCGACCGGCGGACGTCGGCTTGAGTTTGACGAGAGCCATTACTTCACCTCTTGCGCGAAGTTGATTTCCTGACCCTGAGCGAGCGTGACATAGGCCTTGCGAACGTCGTTACGCTTACCCATGAAGCGGCCAAAGCGCTTCTGCTTGCCCTTCAGGTTCAGAATTTGAACGGATTTGACCTGCACATTGAAGAGCAGTTCAACAGCAGCCTTAACCTCGGCTTTGTTGGCATCAGGAATGACAACAAAAGAAACCTGGTTGAGCTTCTCGGCGACCATGGTGCTCTTTTCGGAGATCACCGGGGCAACGAGTACCTTCAAAAGACGTTCCTGGTTCATGCCAGCATCTCCTCAATCTCAGACACAGCAGCCTTCGTAACCACCACCTTGTCGAAATAAAGGAGGCAGAGCGGATCGGCGTAACGGGTCGGGACAACGAGCACATCCTTCATGTTGCGGGAAGCAAGGATGAGGTTGTCATCGAGTTCTTCGGCGCCAACAACGAGAAGAACCTTGTTCTGCAGACCCATCGTCTTGAGCTGCGTGGCAAAAGCCTTCGTCTTCGGCATTTCAACCTTGAAGGTTTCGACAACAGCGAGACGTTCGTCGGCTACGAGCTTCGACCAAATGGAAGCCATCGCAGCGCGATACATCTTCTTGTTAACCTTCTGGCTAAAGTTTTCATCCGGGGAATTCGGGAAAGCGCGACCGCCTCCACGCCAAACCGGAGAAGACGTCATACCAGAACGGGCACGACCAGTACCCTTCTGGCGCCATGGCTTCTTGGTGGAATGATGCACAGCTTCACGGGTGAGCTGAGCACGCGTACCAAGACGGGCATTGGCCTGGAAAGCAACCACAATCTGGTGCACCAGGGCTTCATTGTATTCACGACCGAACACGGCGTCAGCGGCAACAACCGTCTTACCCTGTTCGTTCAGGATATTGAGTTCCATTGTTTCGCTCCTTACGCCTTAACAGCCGGACGGACGATCACTTCGCCGCCCTTGGCGCCGGGAACAGCACCGCGAACCAGCAGAAGCTGACGTTCAGTGTCAACGCGCGCAATGATGAGGTTCTGCGTCGTGCGCTGCACATCGCCCAAATGACCGGCCATACGCTTGCCGGGGAAAACGCGACCCGGATCCTGACGGTTACCGATAGAACCAGGGGCACGGGTCGTCACGGAGTTACCATGAGACGCGCGGTTGGACGAGAAGTGATGGCGCTTGATACCACCTTGGAAACCCTTACCGATGGTCGTGCCGGTCACATCAACCTTCTGACCTTCCGTGAACATTTCGGCCTTGAGAGCCATGCCGGGCTTAAATTCGGCAACCTGTTCAGCTTCGATATGGAACTCTTTGAGCATGCTACCAGCTTCAACGCCAGCCTTAGCATAATGGCCAGCAAGGGGCTTGCTCACGCGCGTGGGCTTCTTGGAGCCAAACGCGACTTGGATTGCATTGTAGCCGTCGGTTTCAACCGTCTTCACCATAGTGACACGGTTATTCGACACATCGAGCACAGTCACGGGAACGGAAACACCGTCTTCCGTGAAAATGCGCGTCATGCCGATCTTGCGACCGACGATGCCGAGCTTATCACTCATTGTTTTCTCCACCCCGGCTACGATTGGCCGGGACCGTTTTCATGAAAAAGCCAAACTCTCGCGATTGAATAGTTTGGACTGAAAGGCGCGATTGTAGCTGTGAATCTGATTTGTTGCAACCTATTTTGCGACTTTTCTTTGATACTCAGCTACCAATCTTAATTGATTACTGAACCTTGATCTTGACGTCGACGCCAGCGGGAAGGTCGAGCTTCATGAGAGCGTCAACCGTCTTATCGGTCGGGTCGACGATGTCCATAAGGCGCTGATGGGTGCGAATTTCGAGCTGATCGCGAGACGTTTTGTTCACGTGCGGGGAACGAAGAATGTCGAAGCGCTGGATGCGAGTGGGAAGCGGAACGGGGCCGCGAACCACGGCGCCAGTGCGCTTAGCGGTATCAACAATTTCCAGTGCGGACTGGTCGATCAACTTGTAGTCATACGCCTTGAGGCGGATGCGAATGCGCTGAGACTGCATTTCGTATTCCTGTATAAAAGAACAATTAAAAGAACAGAGGGAGCGGAGTATACACCCCGCTCCCTCGAGCGATCAAGTCAAATTACTGAATTTTTTCAGTTATTCGATAACAGAGGCAACGACGCCAGCACCGACGGTGTGACCACCTTCACGGATAGCGAAGCGGAGACCCTGTTCCATAGCGATCGGGCAGATCAACTTAACGGTCATGGCGATGTTGTCACCAGGCATAACCATTTCAACGCCTTCCGGCAATTCGATCGTACCGGTCACGTCCGTCGTACGGAAGTAGAACTGCGGACGATAGCCCTTGAAGAACGGGGTATGACGGCCACCTTCTTCCTTCGTAAGAACGTAAACTTCGCCCTTGAAGTGGGTGTGCGGGGTGATCGTGCCCGGCTTAGCGAGAACCTGACCACGTTCAACGTCTTCACGCTTCGTACCACGGAGAAGAATACCAACGTTGTCGCCAGCTTCACCCTGGTCAAGAAGCTTACGGAACATTTCAACGCCCGTGCAGGTCGTCTTGGCCGTAGCCTTGATACCAACGATTTCGATTTCGTCGCCAACGTGGATAACACCGCGTTCAACACGACCCGTCACAACCGTACCACGGCCAGAGATGGAGAACACGTCTTCGATCGGCATAAGGAACGGCTGGTCAACAGCACGTTCCGGCGTCGGAATGTACGTGTCGAGCTGCTTGGCGAGTTCGAGAATAGCCGGTTCGCCGATCGGGCTCTGGTCGCCTTCGAGAGCGAGCTTAGCGGAACCCTTAACGATCGGGATCGTGTCACCCGGGAAGTCATAGTTGGAGAGAAGTTCGCGAACTTCCATTTCAACGAGTTCGAGAAGTTCTTCGTCGTCAACCATGTCGCACTTGTTCAAGAAGACGATGATGTAGGGAACGCCAACCTGACGAGCGAGAAGGATGTGTTCACGCGTCTGAGGCATCGGACCGTCAGCAGCGGAGCAAACGAGAATAGCGCCGTCCATCTGGGCAGCACCGGTAATCATGTTCTTCACATAGTCAGCGTGACCCGGGCAGTCAACGTGAGCATAGTGACGCGTTCCCGTTTCGTATTCAACGTGAGACGTGTTAATGGTGATGCCGCGAGCCTTTTCTTCCGGAGCAGCGTCAATCTGGTCGTAAGCCTTAGCTTCACCACCAAACGTCTTGGAAAGAATCGTGGTAATAGCAGCCGTCAACGTGGTCTTACCATGGTCCACGTGACCGATCGTGCCCACATTAACGTGGGGCTTGGTACGTTCAAACTTACCCTTGGCCATTTTAGGTCCTTAAGAAAATAGGGGTTACAAAACAGATCTATTGTAATCTTACTTGGTCTTGTCGGCGATAACAGCATCAGCCACGTTGCGAGGAGCTTCAGCATAGTGCTTGAACTCCATCGTGTACGTTGCACGACCCTGCGTCAAAGAGCGGAGCTGCGTAGCGTAGCCGAACATTTCAGCCAACGGAACTTCAGCCTTAATGCTCTTGCCGCCACCAACCAAGTCATCCATACCCTGGATCACACCACGACGGGAAGAAAGGTCGCCCATAACGTCGCCCATCTTTTCTTCCGGCGTTTCAACTTCAACAGCCATGATCGGTTCAAGGAGAACCGGCGTAGCCTTACGCATACCTTCCTTGAAGGCCATCGAAGCAGCCATCTTAAAGGCATTTTCGTTAGAGTCAACTTCGTGGTAGGAACCAAAGTGGAGTGTGACCTTCACGTCAACAACGGGGTAACCAGCAAGCACACCAGCCTTGAGGGTATCTTCCACACCCTTTTCGACAGCCGGAATGTATTCACGAGGAACCACGCCGCCCTTAATAGCGTCAACGAATTCAAAACCCTTGCCAGGTTCAAGCGGTTCAAGCTTAAGCACAACGTGACCATACTGACCGCGACCACCAGACTGCTTAGCGAACTTGCATTCAGCATTTTCAACCGTGCTACGAATGGTTTCGCGATAGGCCACCTGTGGCTTACCAACGCTAGCTTCAACGTTGAATTCACGCTTCATACGATCAACGAGAATTTCAAGATGGAGTTCGCCCATACCAGAAATAATCGTCTGACCAGATTCTTCATCAGTACGAACACGGAAGGACGGGTCTTCCTGAGCAAGACGATTCAAAGCAAGAGCCATCTTTTCCTGGTCAGCCTTCGTCTTCGGTTCGACAGCCTGAGAAATCACCGGTTCCGGGAATTCCATACGTTCGAGAATGATAGGAGCGTCGATCGCGCAGAGCGTGTCACCCGTCGTAACATTCTTCAAGCCAACAGCAGCGGCAATGTCACCAGCTTCAACAAACTTGATTTCCTTGCGGTCGTTAGCATGCATCTGCAACAAACGACCAATACGTTCCTTCTGGCTCTTAACGGAGTTGATGACCGTGTCACCAGAGTTAAGTACGCCAGAGTAAACGCGCAAGAAGGTGAGCTGACCAACATACGGGTCAGTCATGATCTTGAAAGCGAGAGCGGAGAACGGAGCATTGTCTTCGGCCGGACGCGTTGTCGGCTGTTCATCCATGTCAAAACCTTCAACCGGCGGAATGTCAACCGGGGACGGCAAGAACTGAACAACAGCATCAAGCATACGCTGGACACCCTTGTTCTTAAAGGCAGAACCGCAAAGCATCGGCTGGATTTCGCAAGCGATCGTACGCTGACGGATACCAGCAATGATATCTTCTTCAGACAATTCACCTTCTTCGAGGTACTTGTTCATAAGCTCTTCGCTAGCTTCAGCAGCGCTTTCAACGAGCTTTTCGTGCCATTCGTTAGCCACATCAACAAGATTGGCAGGAATGTCCACGTAATCGAACTTCATACCCTGGGACTTCGCATCCCAAATGATGCCCTTCATCTTAATCAGATCGACAACACCTTCGAACTGATCTTCAGCACCGATAGGCACAACGATGGGCACTGGATTGGCCTTAAGACGCTTCTTCATTTGGTCATAGACCTTGAAGAAGTTAGCACCAGTACGGTCCATCTTGTTCACGAAGGCAAGACGGGGGACCTTGTACTTATTTGCCTGACGCCAAACGGTTTCGGACTGGGGCTGAACACCACCAACAGCGCAATAAACCATGCAAGCGCCGTCAAGAACACGCATAGAGCGTTCAACTTCAACGGTGAAGTCAACGTGCCCCGGGGTGTCAATGACGTTCAAGCGGTACGGTTCCCACTGCATTTCCATACCGCGCCAGAAAGCAGTCGTAGCAGCAGAAGTAATCGTAATACCACGTTCCTGTTCCTGTTCCATCCAGTCCATGGTGGCAGCGCCATCATGCACTTCACCGATCTTATGATTGACACCGGTGTAGAACAAAATACGTTCGGACGTGGTGGTCTTGCCCGCGTCAATGTGGGCAGAGATACCGATGTTGCGGTAACGCGAAATCGGGGTTTGACGAGCCATTTAAGGTTCCTCACTAAATAAGCTGCATGAGAGGGAATCCCTCATGCAGCGAATCGAAATTAGAAGCGGAAGTGCGAGAAGGCCTTGTTGGCTTCAGCCATACGATGAACTTCATCACGCTTCTTCATGGCGCCGCCACGGCCTTCGGCCGCGTCGAGCAATTCGCCGGCGAGACGCTGCGGCATGGACTTTTCAGAACGCTTCTTGGCAGATTCACGGAGCCAGCGCATAGCAAGAGCCATACGACGGACAGGACGGACTTCAACCGGAACCTGATAGTTAGCACCACCCACTCGGCGGGACTTGACTTCCACCAGCGGACGGACGTTGTTGAGAGCGGTGTTAAACACTTCAAGCGCGTTCTTGCCGGACTTTTCTTCGATCTGCTGGAGGGCGCCGTAAACGATACGTTCGGCCACGGCCTTCTTGCCATCAAGCATGATCACGTTGATGAACTTGGTGATTTCGACGCTGCCGAACTTCGGATCGGCAAGCACTTCGCGTTTCGGTACTTCGCGACGACGGGGCATTTGAATTTCCTCTTTCGTGTCTTCAGTCTATATCCACAATTTTGATATTTGTGGACAATTTTGGATAAAGCGATCCCATGGATCGCGACTTACTCGGTTGCTCAATTTTCGTTGACTCAACCGTTTGTCCACGGCGTGACGCCGCGAAATATTAAGCGGCCTTCGGGCGCTTGGCACCGTACTTGGAACGGGCCTGCTTACGATCCTTGACGCCCTGGGTATCCAGAGAGCCACGAACGATATGGTAGCGAACACCAGGAAGGTCCTTCACACGACCGCCGCGAATCAACACGACAGAGTGTTCCTGGAGGTTGTGGCCTTCACCACCGATGTACGAAATAACTTCGAAACCGTTGGTCAGGCGCACCTTGGCGACCTTACGAAGAGCAGAGTTCGGCTTCTTCGGGGTCGTGGTATACACACGAGTGCAAACGCCACGCTTCTGCGGGCAGTTCTTAAGAGCGGGGCTCTTGCTCTTGTCGTGCGTGAGCTCACGGGGCTTGCGAACAAGCTGGTTAATAGTAGGCATAAACGTCCGTCTAAAACTAAAAAAAGACCTGTCTACAACAGGCTATGGTTATAAACGCTTCAGAAGCACCTATTCTCCCCGAACAACCTAGCCGCAGAGGCAAAACGGCGATTCGTAATAGTCAATACTTCTGAAAAGCATGTGATTTTCGATCAAAACACTGCACTCTGTCAAGTGCTAGTGCACGATTTTTATAGTAAAAACGCCCACACCTATTACAGATGTGGGCGCAAATCATCGATTGATAAAAATCTAATCTAGATTATTTGTCAGATTTCTGCTCTTCGTCAGTTTGCGTTAATGGTGCATTTAAAGCAGCAAACGGGTCAACTAAAGCAGTTGGTTGGCTAAACAGTTCTGGCGTAACTTCTGCTTCGTACACTGCCTCTTCAGCCTCATGACGTTCAGCTAATTCACGAGCCTTATGGGCATTGTGGTAAGCCAAACCAGTACCAGCAGGGATCAAACGACCCACAATGACGTTTTCCTTCAGACCACGCAACTCGTCACGTTTACCCATGATGGCAGCTTCAGTCAGAACGCGCGTCGTTTCCTGGAACGAAGCGGCAGAAATAAAGCTATCAGTCGACAACGAAGCCTTGGTAATACCTAAAAGGATATTGTCATAGGTCGCTGGACGACCTCCTTCTGCAACCACGCGATCGTTTTCGTCCAACATTTCCGAACGCTCAACCTGCTCGCCAGTGATGAAGTGTGTATCACCAGGATTGGTAATCTGAACACGGCGAAGCATCTGACGCACAATCACTTCAATGTGTTTGTCGTTAATCTTCACACCCTGGAGACGATAAACGTCCTGGACTTCGTCAACGATATAGCGCGCTAGTTCTTCAATGCCAAGCAAGCGAAGAATGTCATGTGGGTCTACAGGCCCGTCGACCACTTCTTCACCCTTCTGAACAACCTGACCATCATGAACAAGAACCGTCTTATCCTTGCTAATCAAGGTCTCATGAGCAATACCATCACTGCCAGTAATGATTAAACGCTGCTTGCCCTTAGTTTCCTTACCAAAAGTCACGGTACCAGTAACTTCGGCCAACATACCAGCATCCTTCGGGCTGCGGGCTTCAAACAACTCAGCCACGCGCGGAAGACCACCGGTAATATCTCGCGTCTTTTGAGATTCAACAGGAATACGAGCAAGGACTTCACCCATGCCAATTTCCTGTCCGTCACGAACCACAACAAAAGCACCAACAGGCAACTGAATCGTCACAGCGTGATCAGTACCCGGGATCTTAACTTCATTGCCATTTTCATCGAGAAGATGGACTAATGGACGCAAAACCCCAGCGGTCGGAGCCTTACCCTTCGCAGCTTTGGTCGTTGTCGAACGCTTCGGGTCAATCACGACAAGACTGGTCAAACCAGTAACTTCGTCGACCTGATTCATTACCGTAACGTTTTCAATGACGTTTTCGAACTTAATCTTACCCGCGTATTCAGTGATAATCGGACGCGTCATCGGATCCCAGTTCGCCAACATCTGACCCGCCTTAATTTCCTGGTCAGGCATGACAAGCAAGGTGGCACCGTAAGGAACCTTATGGCGTTCACGTTCACGACCGTTTTCGGTAATTACGATTTCGCCAGAACGGGAAATAACGACGAGGTCACCCTTAGCGGAACGCACATAGCGCATGGATGCCGAGTAGGACACGACACCAGCGGACTTAGCTTCAACACTAGAAGCAACCGCAGCACGAGATGCAGCACCACCAATATGGAACGTACGCATAGTCAACTGAGTACCAGGTTCACCGATGGACTGAGCGGCAATCACACCAACAGACTCACCAGCATTGACCAGCGTACCACGACCTAAATCACGACCATAGCACTTAGCACAGAGACCATAACGCGTTTCACATGTCAACGGCGTACGAACCTTGATCATGTCGATACCGAGCTTGTCGATCAGATCACAGTAATCTTCATCGATCAACGTACCAGCTGGAATAACCACTTTGTTCGTATCAGGATTTTCAACATCCAAAGCCGTCACACGTCCAAGCACACGATCTCGCAAGGCCTGAATCACTTCACCGCCTTCTACAAGCGCGCGCATTTCAACACCGTGATCCGTACCGCAATCGTCTTCGACAACAACAAGGTCTTGTGTGACGTCAACGAGACGACGTGTCAAGTAACCCGAGTTAGCTGTCTTCAAGGCCGTGTCAGCCAAACCTTTACGCGCACCGTGAGTAGAAATGAAGTACTGAAGAACGTTCAAACCTTCACGGAAGTTAGCTGTAATCGGAGTTTCAATAATGGAACCATCAGGCTTAGCCATCAAACCACGCATACCAGCCAACTGGCGAATCTGAGCGGCGGAACCACGAGCACCAGAGTCAGCCATCATGTACACGCTGTTGAAAGATTCCTGACGAACCTTCTTACCATGACGGTCAACTGTTGGCTCAGTAGACAGTTCGGTCATCATGACCTTACCAACCTGATCAGCTGTACGCCCCCAAATGTCCACCACCTTGTTGTAGCGTTCACCCTGAGTCACAAGACCTGACGTGTACTGCGCTTCAATTTCCTTCACTTCCTGCTCAGCCGCACGAACCAACTGTTCCTTCTGAGCGGGCACAGCCATGTCGCCAACACAGATAGAAATACCTGCACGCGTAGACAAACGATAGCCATTATCCTTGAGCTTATCAGCAAACATGACCGTGGCACGTAAACCACACTTACGGAAGCAACGGTTGATCAGCTTAGCAATTTCCTTCTTCTTAAGGGTGATATTCAATTCCTTGAAACTCATCCCCTCAGGAAGGATTTCGGACAAGAGGGCACGACCCACCGTCGTCTCATAACGAACAATACGAGCCGTCTTTTCCCCTGTTTCCTTGTCAAGTTCATACTCACGAATACGAACCGTACAACGCGTCTGAAGTTCAACAACCTTGTTATCCCAGGCACGCTGAACTTCAGCCACATCGGCAAAGAACATCCCTTCGCCCTTGCCGTTGATCTTTTCACGTGTCGCGTAGTAAAGACCCAGCACCATGTCTTGAGACGGAACAATGGACGGATCACCGTTAGCAGGGAACAACACATTGTTCGAAGCCATCATCAAACCGCGAGCTTCAAGCTGTGCTTCCAAAGAAAGCGGCACGTGAACAGCCATCTGGTCACCGTCAAAGTCAGCGTTGAAAGCAGCGCAAACCAGCGGGTGCAACTGAAGTGCCTTACCTTCGATAAGCTTCGGTTCAAAAGCCTGAATACCTAAACGGTGAAGAGTCGGAGCACGGTTCAACATCACAGGGTGCTCATAAATAACCTCTTCGAGGATATCCCACACCACAGGATCTTGATTTTCAACCATCTTCTTTGCGGCCTTCGGCGTGACAGCCAAGCCACGTAGCACCAACTTGTTGAAGATGAACGGCTTGAAGAGTTCAAGTGCCATCAACTTCGGCAAGCCGCACTGATGCAAACGCAACTCAGGACCAACTGTAATCACAGAACGGCCAGAGTAGTCAACACGCTTACCTAACAAGTTTTGACGGAAACGACCACTCTTACCCTTGATCATGTCAGCAAGAGACTTGAGCGGACGCTTGTTAGCGCCAGTCATGGCTTTGCCACGACGACCGTTATCCAACAAAGAATCGACAGCTTCTTGAAGCATGCGCTTTTCATTACGGACAATAATGTCCGGCGCCTTGATTTCAAGAAGTCGCTTTAAGCGGTTATTACGATTAATAACGCGGCGATACAAATCATTCAGGTCGGACGTAGCAAAGCGACCACCATCAAGCGCAACCAACGGACGGAGATCAGGCGGCAATACAGGTAACACCGTCATGATCATCCATTCTGGCTTAATACCAGAGCGCTGGAAGCCTTCAAGAACCTTCAAGCGCTTAGCAAACTTCTTGATCTTGGCTTCAGAATTCGTTTCACGCAACTCTTTACGGAGGCGTTCGACTTCCTGATCAATATCAATCGTACGAAGAAGCTCACCGATGGCTTCAGCGCCCATCATGGCCACGAAGTCATCACCAAATTCGGTAGTTGCTGCAATGAAGTCTTCTTCAGAAAGCAACTGACCACGTTCCAACGTAGAAAGACCAGGATCAACAACGATGTAGGCTTCAAAATAAAGCACGCGTTCGATGTCACGCAACGGAATATCGAGCACCATGCCCATGCGACTCGGAAGGCTCTTTAGGAACCAAATGTGAGCCACTGGGCTAGCCAAATCGATATGACCCATGCGTTCGCGACGAACCTTTGCGAGCGTGACTTCAACGCCACACTTCTCGCAAATCACACCACGATTCTTGAGACGCTTATATTTGCCGCAAAGGCATTCGTAATCCTTCACGGGACCAAAAATCTTGGCACAGAAAAGACCGTCACGTTCCGGCTTCTGGGTACGATAGTTGATCGTTTCTGGCTTCTTGACTTCACCATAGGACCAGGAGTGGATCTTTTCAGGACTAGCAAGTCCGATACGGATCGCGTCGAAATGTTCTTCCGACTGAACCTGGTCGAAAATATCGTTAAGCGGCATTCTCATCGCTTAATTTCCTCTTAGTTCTTGACGAGGTCGATGTCGATACCCAACGACCGGATTTCTTTGACCAACACGTTGAAGGATTCAGGCATGCCCGCTTCAATCTTGTGGTCACCCTTGACGATGTTTTCGTAAACCTTGGTACGACCATTAACGTCGTCAGACTTAACGGTAAGCATTTCCTGAAGAACATAGGAAGCACCATAGGCCTCGAGAGCCCAAACTTCCATTTCACCGAAACGCTGACCACCAAACTGAGCCTTACCACCCAACGGTTGCTGGGTAACCAAGGAATACGGCCCCGTTGAACGAGCGTGCATCTTGTCATCGACCAAGTGATGCAACTTCAAGTAATGCATGAAGCCCACAGTCACAGGACGTTCAAACGGTTCACCCGTACGACCGTCATAGAGTCGAGCCTGAGTCTTAGCTGGAGTCAACTGCAAGCGAGCCGCTTCTTCATCAGGGAAGGCCAAGTCCAACATCATGCGAACCTGTTCTTCAGTTGCACCATCGAAGACTGGCGTAGCAAACGGCACCCCTGAACGGAGATTCTTAGCCATCGCCATTAATTCTTCGTCAGTCAAGCTATCCAAATCTTCGGTCTTGCCTGTGCGGTTATACACTTCATTCAAGAACGAACGAATTTGGCGAACCTGTTCCGTCTTGAGCATTTCTTCAATACGCCAGCCGAGACCCTTAGCAGCCCAACCCAAGTGGACTTCAAGAACCTGACCGATATTCATACGAGACGGCACACCCAACGGATTCAGGACGATGTCAGCAGGACGACCATCAGCCATATATGGCATATCTTCAACAGGGCAGATCTTTGAGACCACACCTTTGTTACCGTGACGACCGGCCATCTTGTCACCAGGCTGTAAACGACGGCGTTCAGCGATGTAAACCTTAACCATCTTCAACACACCCGGAGGCAACTCATCACCACGCGTCAACTTTTCGTACTTCGTCTGATACTTACGATCGTTCTGGGCACGGGTATCCTGAATAGTACGCAACGTCAAGTCGATCAGATTCTGGGCTGCTTCGTTTTCCATACAGATATCGAATAGCTGATAACCAGGAACCGCTTCCATCATTTCAGCCGTAAGAACTGTACCCGCAGGGAATGTAGCTGGGCCACTAACAACTTTCTGACCCACCAACTGTCGACGCAGACGATCAAACGCATCACGTTCAACAATGCGTAATTGGTCGTCTAAGTCACGACGATAGCGCTTTAAGGCATCGCTAATGATGCTTTCAGCACGCTTATCGCGCTTAACACCATCACGTGTAAACACCTGAACGTCAATAACCGTCCCCGTCATGCCAGACGGAACACGCAAAGACGTGTCCTTAACATCAGAAGCCTTTTCGCCGAAAATCACACGAAGCAGCTTTTCTTCAGGCGTTAACTGCGTTTCACCCTTCGGCGTTACCTTACCAACCAACACGTCTCCTGCCTTGACTTCTGCACCGATGAACACAATGCCAGAGTCATCAAGACGAGAGAGCTGATTTTCAGACAAGTTGGAAATGTCGCGAGTGATTTCTTCTGCACCCAACTTCGTATCGCGAGCAACAACAGAGAGCTCTTCGATATGAATGGAGGTATAGCGATCATCAGCAACAACACGTTCAGAAATCAGCACCGAGTCTTCATAGTTGTAGCCATTCCAAGGCATGAAGGCAATCAACATATTTTGACCCAGGGCCAACTCACCCGTATCGGTAGAAGCGCCGTCAGCCAAGACGTCACCAGCAGCCACACGGTCACCCTTCACAACAATCGGACGTTGATTGATGTTCGTAGACTGATTGGAACGGGTGAACTTCTGAAGGTTGTAAATATCAACGCCAGTCTCGCCAGCAACGCTTTCTTCGTCATTCACACGAATAACTACACGGTTCGCGTCAACATAGTCTACGACACCGCCACGGCGAGCTTGAACCGTTGTCTTTGAATCGACAGCAACAGTGCGTTCGATACCCGTACCAACAACTGGCTTTTCAGGACGCAAACAAGGCACACCCTGACGTTGCATGTTAGAACCCATCAAAGCACGGTTTGCGTCGTCGTGCTCCAAGAATGGGATCAACGCAGCGGCGCAAGAAACGATCTGAGAAGGCGCAACGTCCATGTAGTGAATACGATCCGGGCTAGCAAGCACGAATTCGCCGTTGTCACGAGCAGACACGAGTTCCTGCGTGAGACGACCATCTGCATCCATTTCGGCATTAGCCTGAGCAATGATGTAACGGCCCTCTTCAATAGCGGACAAGTACGAAATTTCCTGCGTCGCAACGCCATCAACTACCTTTCGATACGGCGTTTCTAAGAAGCCATATTCGTTCAAACGAGCGTAAAGAGCCAAAGAATTGATCAAACCAATGTTCGGACCTTCAGGCGTTTCAATAGGACAAACACGACCGTAATGAGTTGGATGTACGTCACGCACTTCAAAGCCAGCACGTTCACGTGTCAAACCACCAGGACCGAGAGCGGAGATACGACGCTTATGCGTGATTTCCGACAATGGGTTGGTCTGGTCCATGAACTGAGACAGCTGACTAGAACCGAAGAATTCGCGAATAGCAGCGCTAATTGGCTTAGAGTTGATTAAATCCTGCGGAGTCAAACCATCACTTTCAGCCTGGTTTAAACGTTCCTTGACAGCGCGCTCAACGCGTACGAGACCGGAGCGGAACTGATTTTCTGCAAGTTCACCAACACAACGAACACGACGATTACCAAGATGGTCAATATCGTCCACGCCATTCACGATGCAATTACGCTTAACACCATTTTCATCGATCAATTCAACAGCGTCCTGACCGTTGCGAAGAGCAACGAGAACAGCCATCGTATCGATGATATCTTCCTTGGTGAGCGTCATGGCACCCGTAGCACCATCACGACCGAAACGAGCATTCACCTTCATACGACCAACACGAGAGAGATCGTAGGCTTCAGCATCAAAGAAAAGACGATTGAAGAGCGCCTCTACAGCATCTTCCGTTGGAGGTTCACCTGGACGCATCATACGATAGATAGCGACACGAGCAGCGAGCTGGTCGGGCGTATCATCTAAACGCAACGTCGACGAGATATAAGAACCGTGATCCAACTCATTCGTGAAGATCGTTTCAATCTTAGAAATGCGACAAATACGAAGCTTGGTTAAAAGATCTGGTGTAATTTCGTCATTGCAATTCGCAATCACCTCACCAGTTTCTTCATCAATAATATTCTTACCAAGCACGCGACCAATCACATAATCATCAGGGACTTGAATATCGGTCACACCTGCCTTGGTCAAGTCACGAATGTGCTTTGCCGTAATGCGCTTATCAGCAGGAACGATTTCCTTGCCATCAGCGACAATCGGGAAGCTAACAGTCTGTCCCTTCAAGCGTTCAGGAACAAACGGCAAGCTTGCATTATTCACATTAATCGTAATCTGATCAAAGCTGAAGAAGCGCGCAAGAATATCTTCCGGCGTAAGGCCAATAGCCTTAAGCAGAATCGTACCGGGCATCTTACGACGACGGTCAACGCGGAAATACAAGATATCCTTAGCGTCAAATTCAAAATCAAGCCAAGAACCACGGTAAGGAATGACACGAGCGGAGAAGAGCAACTTACCAGAAGAATGCGTCTTACCCTTATCGTGTTCAAAGAAAATACCAGGCGAACGATGCAACTGGCTAACGATCACGCGTTCGGTACCGTTAACAATGAACGAACCCTTCTCTGTCATGAGAGGGATTTCGCCCATATAAACATCATTTTCACGGATTTCCTTAACCGTTTCCGGCTTGGCAGCATCACGGTCATAGATCTCTAATTGGATCTTGGCACGAAGTCGGCTGCAATAGGTCAAGCCACGAAGTTGACACTCTGCAACATCAAATTCAGGTTCTGCAAGCTCGTAATCGACAAAACGAAGACGAGCGTAACCGTTATGGCTAGTGATCGGGAAAATGGAAGTAAACGCTGCCTGCAAACCCAATTCAGAGTTACGTTTTTTCGGGGCAACGTCCGCCTGCAGGAATTCTTCGTAGGAACGAAGCTGAGTATCAAGCAGGGAAGGCACTTCAAGGACGCTCGGGCGAGAGGCAAAGCTCTTGCGGATGCGCTTCTTTTCAGTGAACGAGTACGACATGGACACTCCGTTCGACATTGAGGATGAACCAAAAGGTGATGAACGCAAACTTTATAGACGCCAAAAGCCGCTCGGGAATCACAGCTTGTCGGCTGAACCCGCGCGGCGGAATTGGGAGAAATTTAAGTTAAACGGTTCATCAAGAAGAAAGACTTTGAACTGTATTCTCAAAGCTAAGAACAAAGTTCAAAGTCCCCCTACAAAAGGGAGACCTTGAAGTAACAAAGCGAGCAAGTATATTTTGCTCGCTTTGTTGTGTCAAATCAAGTAAAAATTACTTGAGAGCGACCTTGGCGCCAGCTTCTTCGAGCTTCTTGGCAGCGGCTTCAGCGTCAGCCTTCGGGAGACCTTCCTTAACAGCCTTCGGAGCGCCTTCGACGAGATCCTTGGCTTCCTTGAGGCCGAGACCGGTCATTTCACGAACAACCTTAATCACAGCGATCTTGTTGGAACCAGCGGATTCGAGAACGACGTCGAATTCGGACTTTTCTTCAGCCTTGGCACCAGCTTCAGCAGCAGGACCAGCAGCAACAACAGCAGCAGCGGCAGCGGACACACCGAACTTTTCTTCCATCATCTTGATGAGTTCGGAGATTTCGAGAACGGTCTTGGAAGCGATCGCTTCGAGGATTTCTTCATTGGTAAGGGCCATTTTATAGCTCCGTATTACGTAGTGTTTAGTTTAAATTTAAATTAGGCAGCAGCCTGTTCCTTGGCATCGCGCACGGCAGCCACGGTACGCACAAAGCGAGCCGGGACTTCGTTGATGGTACGAACAAACTTGGCAATCGGTTCGTTCATCGTAGCCATCAACTTGGCAAGGAGTTCTTCACGGCTCGGCATCGTAGCGAGCTGCTTGACAGCTTCAACATCCATGACGGAGTTGGCCATCGCGCCACCCTTGATAACGAGCTTGTCGTTTTCCTTGGCGAAATTGACGAGAACCTTGGCAGCAGCAACCGGATCAGCGGAGAAAGCATAGACGAGCGGACCAACAAACTGATCAGCAAGCCCAGCAAATTCCGTACCTTCAACGGCGCGGCGAACCAACGTGTTCTTGACAACACGCAACGTCACGTTGTTCTTACGTGCTTCAGCACGAAGCTTCGTGACGGCCTCAACGCTCAGCCCACGGTATTCGGCGATGACGATCGAAGAAGAATTGGCAACAATGCCAGCGACTTCTTCAATGACAGCAGCCTTATCTTGACGATTAAGACCCATGGTCTGGCTCCACTCAGAGGCGTTCCCTTTCGAGAACGCCGGTTTCTAAATAACCGGCATACTTCTGAGAGTTTTGGCTGATTTTTTACTCACAAATATCTAATTTGTGATGAGAAAACACAACGCAATATCTCTCTTCGGTTTACCGTCTGCGCTGGACGACTTGGCGGTTACTTCTGTCATTGTGAAAGCGTCAACAACGAAATTCACAAGTCCATTAAAAAAATCAGACTGCCGAGATTACTTTGCTTTCAAATCTCGTTTGGTCCTCATTTCTCCAGCGGTCTTTGACAGCGACGACATTGTTAATCAATGCCGTCACCCAAAGCCCTCGAGACCTCACGGCCTCAGTGAAAAGATTTCTCTTTTCCGACCTCGTTGACGTTAATCAACGTCTTCATCAAGTTTCCTTAATGAAATGAGGGGTCGACCTCAAAAAATATGGTTCATTAAGCGTTGATGGAACCGATATCAACGCGAACACCGATGCCCATCGTGGAAGAGACAGCAACCTTGCGGAGATACTGACCCTTAGAAGAAGCAGGCTTAAGCTTGTTCAACTGGTCGATCAAGGCAACAAGGTTCTTCTGCAAGCGTTCCGTCGTGAAGGAAGCACGACCGATCGGAGCATGAATGATACCAGCCTTGTCAGCACGGAACTGAACCTGACCAGCCTTGGCATTCTTAACGGCCTGAGCAACGTTCGGCGTAACCGTACCAACCTTCGGATTCGGCATCAAACCACGCGGGCCGAGGATCTGACCGAGCTGACCGACAACGCGCATCGCATCCGGAGAAGCAATCACAACGTCAAAGTCGAGTTCGCCAGCCTTAACCTTGGCAGCGAGATCGTCAAAACCAACGACGTCAGCACCAGCGGCGAGAGCTTCTTCAGCCTTTGCACCCTGCGTGAAGACAGCAACACGGACTGTCTTACCCGTGCCTTCTGGCATCACAACAGCGCCACGAACAGCCTGGTCAGACTTACGGGGATCAATACCAAGCTGAATAGCAACGTCAACAGATTCGTCGAACTTAGCTACAGCAGTTTCCTTGATCAGGTCAAGAGCTTCAACAGCCGTGTAGACCTTCTGTGCTTCAACCTTAGCGTTGAGAGCCTTCATGCGCTTATTAAGCTTAGCCATTACAGACCCTCCACAATAACGCCCATGGAACGAGCAGAACCAGCAATCGTGCGAACAGCAGCGTCAACGTCAGCAGCCGTAAGATCAGGTTCCTTCATCTTGGCGATTTCTTCAGCCTGAGCACGCGTGATCTTAGCAACCTTATCCGTATTCGGACGAGCAGAGCCCTTCTGAATCTTGGCAGCCTTCTTGATCAAGATAGCGGCCGGAGGAGTCTTCATCACAAACGTGAAGCTCTTGTCGGCATAGGCAGTAATCACAACCGGGATCGGAAGGCCAGCTTCCATGCCCTGCGTCTTAGCGTTAAAAGCCTTGCAGAACTCCATAATGTTCAGACCGCGCTGACCGAGAGCCGGACCGATAGGAGGCGAGGGGTTGGCCTTACCAGCCGGAACTTGCAGCTTGATAAAGCCGATGATCTTCTTAGCCATCGTTAAATTTCCTTATGGGTTCAATCGCTCAACTAGTCGAGCTCCCCATGTTTAGGTGAGAAAGGCGTGCACTATACCACCATTTTTTGTATCGAGCAAGCGCATCACCAATTTTTTTTAAAGCTTCTCTACCTCGTTAAAATCGAGGTCAACCAATGTTTCTCGGCTGAAAATCGAGACAAAAACCTGCAAGCGGCTCTTGTCATAGTCAACAGCCTCAATACGACCATTGAAATCTTTAAAGGGTCCAGTCTTAACTCGAATTTCTTCGCCAATTTCGAACTCAATCTTCGGACGAGGCTTTTCAGAGCCACGTTCCATCTGAGCCATAATGGATGCAACTTCTGCATCAGACAAAACAACTGGATGATTATTGCCTAAAAATTCAATGACTCGCGGGGTGGAATTCACTAAATGCCAGGTTGCATCGTTCATTTCCATTTCAATGAACACATAGCCTGGATACATGCGACGTTCAGTGACATGGCTACGGCCATTACGAACTTCCTGCACGCGCTCCACTGGAAGAAGCACTTCGCCAAAGCTTTCACGAAGCTCGCTACGAGCAATGCGTTCCTCAAGAGCCTTCTTCACGCTTTTTTCCATAGAAGAATAAACGTGAATCGTGTACCACCTCTTGCTGTTATCGCTCATGATCCAACCTCACTAATTAAAGAGAAAGACGCAACAACACGTCATAAAGGCCCCACTCAATCAGCTTGTCGCAAATGAAGAGGAAACCTGCAATTACCACAACGAAAGCCATCACAAGACCTGTTGTATTCATCGTTTCTTTACGAGTCGGCCATACGACACGACGCAACTCTTCCCAAGACTGACGACCATAGTTAAGAAGGCGCTTACCAGATGGGCTAAACCAAGCCAAAACCACACCAGCAACAAGACCACCAGCCAAAGCGGCCAAACGCACAGCTAGCGTCTGATCCGTCAGCAAAGAAAAGGCAATCACACCAGCGACGGCAAAAAGGATTGCCAGTGTAAGTAACACCGTATCCGCCTTGCTCGTGCTTGGTTCTACATTTTGATTGTTCATATTGTTTCCTGACCCACGATAAGAAGAAAGCAGCTCTTATCGGTCAAAATAAAAAGCAAAAGAAGTTTGCTATTTTAACGGCAACTCGCATCCTTGAGGCAGAAAAACTCTAACTTTATGCGAGCCCATGACATAAAAGCCAAGCCGCGATCAAAGATCGCGGCTTGGCTTCTTTTTCTGGCAGGGGCAGAAGGAATCGAACCCTCAACCTACGGTTTTGGAGACCGTCGCTCTGCCGATTGAGCTATACCCCTATTGGACGGTCAATTTATCTGACCGAAAATCCAATTCAGAATTATTCGATAACAGAGGCAACGACGCCAGCACCGACGGTGTGACCACCTTCACGGATAGCGAAGCGGAGACCCTGTTCCATAGCGATCGGGCAGATCAACTTAACGGTCATGGCGATGTTGTCACCAGGCATAACCATTTCAACGCCTTCCGGCAATTCGATCGTACCGGTCACGTCCGTCGTACGGAAGTAGAACTGCGGACGATAGCCCTTGAAGAACGGGGTATGACGGCCACCTTCTTCCTTCGTAAGAACGTAAACTTCGCCCTTGAAGTGGGTGTGCGGGGTGATCGTGCCCGGCTTAGCGAGAACCTGACCACGTTCAACGTCTTCACGCTTCGTACCACGGAGAAGAATACCAACGTTGTCGCCAGCTTCACCCTGGTCAAGAAGCTTACGGAACATTTCAACGCCCGTGCAGGTCGTCTTGGCCGTAGCCTTGATACCAACGATTTCGATTTCGTCGCCAACGTGGATAACACCGCGTTCAACACGACCCGTCACAACCGTACCACGGCCAGAGATGGAGAACACGTCTTCGATCGGCATAAGGAACGGCTGGTCAACAGCACGTTCCGGCGTCGGAATGTACGTGTCGAGCTGCTTGGCGAGTTCGAGAATAGCCGGTTCGCCGATCGGGCTCTGGTCGCCTTCGAGAGCGAGCTTAGCGGAACCCTTAACGATCGGGATCGTGTCACCCGGGAAGTCATAGTTGGAGAGAAGTTCGCGAACTTCCATTTCAACGAGTTCGAGAAGTTCTTCGTCGTCAACCATGTCGCACTTGTTCAAGAAGACGATGATGTAGGGAACGCCAACCTGACGAGCGAGAAGGATGTGTTCACGCGTCTGAGGCATCGGACCGTCAGCAGCGGAGCAAACGAGAATAGCGCCGTCCATCTGGGCAGCACCGGTAATCATGTTCTTCACATAGTCAGCGTGACCCGGGCAGTCAACGTGAGCATAGTGACGCGTTCCCGTTTCGTATTCAACGTGAGACGTGTTAATGGTGATGCCGCGAGCCTTTTCTTCCGGAGCAGCGTCAATCTGGTCGTAAGCCTTAGCTTCACCACCAAACGTCTTGGAAAGAATCGTGGTAATAGCAGCCGTCAACGTGGTCTTACCATGGTCCACGTGACCGATCGTGCCCACATTAACGTGGGGCTTGGTACGTTCAAACTTACCCTTGGCCATCTTTGGCTCCTGAACAAGTTTCCAGATCCCGGGAAGGAACTGGAATAAATTAGAAGAATTAGGAAAAATTAGTGGTGCCCATGATGCGGATCGAACGCATGACCTCTCCCTTACCAAGGGAGTGCTCTACCACTGAGCCACATGGGCACGCTTCATGGAGCGGGTGAAGGGAACCTTAAACAGTTTGTTTAGGTCTTGTGTCCTTCCGCGCTGCATTAGAAATTCGCTTTGCGAAAGTTTCGCTGGTGGAGAGGGATGGATTCGAACCATCGTAGGCGTAAGCCAACAGATTTACAGTCTGCCCCCTTTAGCCACTCGGGCACCCCTCCGTAGCGAGGATTTGAATTATGAGGCCTCCACTTCGATATGTCAAGACTCTTATTTAAAAAAACTTAAAATTCAGCATAAATACTTAGTTTTTCACCTTGATAGCCTATCTTAAGAACCCATTTAGCAAAAAAGAATCGCTACACTGTCTGAAATTCCCATATACAACCAAAGAGATTCTTCCGATGACGGTTCTAGATCCTCTGCCAGTCTTTGGCGCAACTGCTGCCATTGTTCAAATTGGCATCATTGCTTGCGTCATTCTGCGTGTCATTCTTACTCGACATCCACCTGGCTCTTCCTTCGCCTGGATTCTACTTACAACCTTGCTCCCTTACTTCGGCTTTATCCTTTATCTTCTATTCGGAGAAAGGCCCATTGGACAAATTCGTGCTAAACGCTTTCGACTGGTTCTTCAGCAATGGAAGCAGTTAGCCAAACACAAACTAACCCCTACTGGGCCATTACCATCCAATTTAGCTAGACATCGCACATTAATTCATTTAGCAACGCGCATGGCTAATCTTCCAGCAACCTCTGGAAATAAAGTAGAGCTTCTTTCTTCCGCCGACGCGACTTTTGCCTCAATCGTTCACGACATTGAGCATGCCAAAGAATCTATTGACTTAGAGTTCTATATTTGGGCTGAAGGTGGTTATGCAGACCATGTTGCCGCCGCCCTTCTTAGGGCAAAAAAGCGAGGTATTCGAATTCGCATCCTAGTTGATGATTTCGGGGCACGTAATTTCCTAAAAAGTGCCACCTACAATCTCTTGCAATCTGAAGGCATTGCTATTTCAACTGCTATGCCCATGCGTTTTCTGCGCTTTTTCGGATTACAACGAGGCGACCTGCGATTACATCGCAAAACTGTTGTCATTGATCATCGAATTGGATACACGGGCAGTCTCAACATGATCGATCCACATACCTACGACGTGGCCAACACCGTCGGTCCTTGGGTTGATGCTATGGTTCGCTTAACAGGTCCTGCTGTTCGCAGTCTTGAAACTACCTTTTTAGTTGACTGGGCCATCCAACCAGATGGCGATCCTTCTGATTTACAACAGCTTAAGCAAAATCTGATAGAACAACCCGGAGAGGCAACCATCGTCGCTGTCCCTTCAGGCCCCTACGGCTCTAAAGAACCCAATCTACATCTACTCCTTGAGTCAATCAACGCTGCTCGCTTCAGTATCACCATCACTACTCCATACTTCGTTCCCAATGAAGTCCTTGCAACCGCCCTACTAAACGCTGCTTACCGAGGCGTAAAAATCACCCTCATTGTGCCAGCTGTTGCCGATAGCTCCGCTGTCACATGGGCCGCCCGTCGTTATTTCGATGATTTACTTTCTGCTGGCATTCGCATTTTGCTCTATCACGGTGGTCTATTACACACAAAATCAATCGCTGTCGATGATGAATATGCTCTTTTTGGCACGGTCAATTTTGATAACCGTAGCCTTCATCTGAATTTTGAAATGATGCTTCTAATTTTTGATCGGGAATTCATTGACAACATAAACAAACTGCACCTTTCTTATGCAGAAAAGTGCAGTCCTGTTGATCCTGATCTTTGGTACCATCGACCGTTGATCGAAAGGCTTAAAGAAGGGGCTTCTTACCTCATCTCCCCATTGCTATAACTATCAACGATTAGCCTCGATATCCTCGACATCATCCATTTTCCATTTCTTTTTATCGGACGTTTCAATCCTGACTATTGTCTGTTCAGTTTCTCGAGACGTTCTTGACGTGTATTCGCCTTGCTGATCTGAATACGAACGTTGGCGTAACGTCTCTTGGAACTGTTCAGTCCACGGGGCTTCAGTTCCCATTTTTTTAGCTTGATACCATGCCCAACACCAAGCAACCAAACCCAGCACTATTGCCGCAGCAATAATCGCTAGCACAACTGGAAGCATCAGAAAAGCCAACCCAGCAAACAAGGCTAGCGAGGCTAGTCCTATAAAAATG
This sequence comes from uncultured Sutterella sp., assembly GCA_937943605.1. Lineage (GTDB taxonomy): Bacteria > Pseudomonadota > Gammaproteobacteria > Burkholderiales > Burkholderiaceae_F > Sutterella. Next base: position 68,454 of record CALEAW010000069.1, read on the forward strand.
CGGACTAACGGATTCCCTGAATACTGAAAAACAAACCGATGCATATTTCTCTCCGTAACGATATTCTCACAATGAGATCTTCTCAAACTCTCTTTGCAATTATCTTGTAAGTATAAAAGTCTTATGACTGAGAATTTAAGGGCTGACTCTTCATTTCTTTGTAGATGGGGGCAAACCTTCCCATGACAACCCTAGAGTTTGTAAACAATCGTGCAAGTTTTTCAAACACTTTGGCACTTCCGACCACATAACCCTCTCAGGTTTTTGTAAGATATCAGACCAACTTATAATAGTTTGGCGACGAGCACTCCCTCACTTTTACGAGGTCTATGCATCGTGAAGCTCGCTCCCAAGCATCATACCCTTTAAGAACAGCTTAATTAGACAGGTTCTCTAGTACGCCAAGGGAGCCTTTACTTCTATGGATACAGATAAGAAAAACACACTGCCGGACATTCAATCCGCTCGTGACGGTCGCAACATTGCCATCGATCGCGTTGGTGTTCGAGGCATTACGGTTCCCATCACCGTCGAAACCGCACAAGGCACACTCTCCACTGTGGCAACCGTCTCAATGACCGTGTCTCTTCCCGCTGACAAGAAAGGCACTCATATGTCTCGTTTCGTCGCACTCATCGAAGAGCACGCTGAACCATTAAACGCCGATACCGTTCGTCTTTTAATGGGTGACATGTTACAGCGCCTCGATGCAGTCGACGGAACAATCGAAATGCGCTTTCCTTTCTTTATTCGCAAAAGCGCCCCCGTCAGTAAACTCACTAGTCTGATGAATTATGAAGCTGCTTGGATTGCAGATTCCAAGAATGGCGTCATCACCGTTCGTCAGGAAACAGCAACGCCTGTAACTAGTCTGTGTCCGTGCTCTAAAGAAATTTCGCGTTACGGTGCACATAACCAACGCTCTCGTTTGACTGCCAGCGTAGAGCTTAAAGCACCAATGAGCCTTGAGGAACAAATTGCCTATAGCGAAAAGGCCGCCTCTTGTCAGCTTTGGGCTCGCTTAAAACGTTCTGATGAAAAGTATGTCACGGAATACGCTTACGACCATCCTAAGTTTGTCGAAGACCTAATTCGCGACATGGCCGCCGCACTCAATCAAGAAGAACGTGTTGTGGCTTACTGTGTAGAAGCTGAAAACTTTGAATCGATTCACAACCATTCTGCGTACGCTTACATTACTCACGACAAGCGCACTCATTAATTCATTGAATGTCTCTTGAATCGCATCGTCGGCCTGTTGTCTGAACGGACGGCAGGCCGAAATATTTTTACCCCGTCTACTTCTTACACATTTACGAGGTCTACGGGTACACTGAAGCGAATAAATTCCTTTTAACTAAAGACGAAACTATGCTTGCTCAGCAAAAAGAGGCTCTTACCTCTCTCATTACCGACGCTCTCGCTACCCTAGACGTTACAGACGTAAAGGTAGTTCTCGAAAAACCTAAAGATCCTGAACATGGCGATATTGCTTGTACCGTTGCAATGCAATTGGCTCGGGCTCTCAAAAAGAACCCACGCGAAATCGCAACCTCCATCGTTCATGCCTTAAAAGACAATCCCGAAAGCAACAAATTGATCAAGTCTATCGAGATTGCTGGCCCTGGTTTTATTAATTTCCGAGTACAGGATAGTGCTCGACAAGAAATTATTCGTCAAGTTATCTCTGCTGGCTCTCGCTTCGGTTTCAATGATTCTCACAAGAATCAGTCTGTTCTACTTGAGTTTGTCTCGGCCAACCCCACAGGCCCCCTTCATTTAGGTCACGCTCGCCAAGGTGCTCTCGGCGATGTACTAGCCAATTTGCTCACTACACAAGGCTGGAAAGTTACTCGCGAATTCTATTACAACGACGCTGGGGTTCAAATTGGCAATCTGGCCGAGTCGATTCGTCTGCGCGCTAAACAATTGCAAGGCGAAGCTATCGAAATGCCTGAAAACGCCTATCATGGTGAATACGTCATTGCTATTGCTCGTGACTATTTAGATAAAAAACCCGTCCACGCTCATGATGGCACCGTTATCGACTCAAAAGGGGACATTACAGATACCGACTGCATCCGCCGATACGGTGTGGCCTATCTTCGCAACGAGCAAGACGATGACCTTGCTGCCCTGGGTGTTCACTTCGACAACTTCTATTTAGAATCCTCGCTGTATGCATCTGGCCGAGTACAAAATGCCGTACAGGCTATGATTGACTCTGGCCGCACTTTCGAAAATGAAGGCGCTCTGTGGCTCAACACTTCTGCCTGCGAAGACCTTGGCATTCACGATGACAAAGATCGAGTGATGCGCAAGGCTGATGGTACATTCACATATTTCGTACCTGATGTGGCTTACCACTTGGCTAAGTTTGAACGTGGCTTTACAAAAGCTGTCAATATTCAAGGCTCGGACCATCACGGTACGATCGCTCGTGTTCGTTGCGGTCTTCAGTGTTGCGCCTCTGTTCTCAAACTGAACATCCCAAAGGAATTCCCTGAATACATCCTCCACAAGATGTTGTCCGTTGTCAAAGATGGCCAACCCGTCAAGATGAGCAAGCGTTCCGGGAACTACGTCACACTTCGTGACTTGGTTGACATGGCTGGTCAGGATGCCGCTCGATTCTTCTTAGTCGCTCGCAAAGCTGATGCTGAGTTTGTTTTCGACATCAATCTCGCCCAACAAAAGAGCGACGAAAATCCCGTTTACTATCTGCAATACGCTCACGCTCGCATCTGCTCCGTTTTTGCCAATGCCAAAGACAAGGGATTCCGTGTTCCAACAGCTGAGGAATTCCTCAAAGCTGATCTCTCGAGTTTAACGAGCGAACAAGCGTCTGCATTGATGGCCAAGATCACAGAATATCCGACGCTCCTGACGATGGCAGCCAAAGAACATGCTCCTCATATGCTTTGCTACTACCTAAAAGAGCTGGCTGCTGCGTTCCATACGTTCTATAACGCCGAACGTGTTGTCATCGATCAGGATATTGAACGTAATGCTCGCCTCGCGCTTCTTTTTGCTACCCGCCAAGTATTAGGTAATGGTCTAGCGCTTTTGGGTATTAGCGCTCCAGAATACATGGCTCGTCGTGAAGAAGCATAACCATAAGGATTGTTAATCGTGGCTCGTTCTTCTTTTGCATCTGGTTTTGCTGGCTTTTTAATTGGCGTAGTGACGGGGCTAGGTATCGCTGCAGGCACTGCTGTTTTCATTACTAACAGCCCCATTCCTTTCGTCGAAAAAGTTCAAAAGGTGACGGCAGACGTAGATCCTTCTCAAAAATTAGACGGATCTATCGACCCAAACAGTCGCCTAAATGAACAGCAAGACACCGTAGTTGCTACGGACGTCGACATCAAAACTGTAACAACTTCTTCCGAAACACCATCGGGGCAAAAAATCACGGCTACTACTGACAATGGGCATTTTTGGCTTCAAGTAGGTGCTTATCAGACTCGTGATGCAGCCGATGCTCGTGCTTCAGAATTAGCTTGGGCGGCAATTAGTAACGTACACATCTCTGAAGCTAACAAGCTTTGGCGTGTCCGTATCGGTCCTTTCGCTTCTCGTGACGAAGCAAAAAAAGCTCAAAATGATGCCACGCAGAAAGGCGTGAAAACGACCTTGATGACGAAATAACTTCACACTAACAAACCGCGGACCACTCATAATCCGCGGTTTGTTTATGTATGGTTTTCAACAATTTCCAAAACCTCATCACCGTAGTTTTGAATCTTCTTTTCACCAATACCTGAAATTTCTTGAAGTTGCGTTACTGTCATTGGTTTGTTTTCTACGATTTCAACCAAAGTCGCATCTTTAAAAATCATATATGGCGCCTTCCCTGTTTCCTTAGCTTTTTCGCTGCGCCAATGCCTTAAATCTTCAAACAAAGCTCGATCACGCCTAGAAAAAGCCTCAAGAACACCATCAAGACTTGAACGCTCTTTCTGCTTCTTCCTCCTCTCTGTAACTCGTTTTCTAACCTGAATTGTTAGTTCGCCTCGCAATAATGCTTTAGCCTTCTCACCTAAACGTAACGCTCCTCGATGTTGCACATCTACCCATACCATATGACGCGCAATCAACTGGCGCAACAAAACTCTCCACTCACTGGCTGATAAGTCCGCACCAATGCCCCAAGTTGAAATTTTGTCATGACTATATTGGGCAACACGATCCGTCATATTCCCCTTCAAAACATCGATGACATGTTGAGCACCAAAACTTATGAGGCTCGCTTGTTGGATTCGATAAATACAGGACACAAACTTTTGCGCAGGTACCGTCATATCTAATAGCGCTGGTGGATTCAAACAATTATCACAGTGTCCACATGGTTGCGAAGCCTCACCAAAATACGCTAACAACCTTTGTCGTCTACAATCAGGTGCTTCCGCAAGGCCTAACATAGCATCTAGCTTTTGCGTGCAAAGCTGCTTATGCACATCTTCAGCTTCACTTGCATCAATTAAAAAGCGTTGATTGACAACATCATTTAACCCGTAAGCCATCCAAGCATCTGCTGGTTCACCATCACGGCCAGCACGCCCTGTTTCCTGAAAATAGCTCTCTATCGATTTAGGCATATCAACATGAGCAACAAAACGGACATTCGGTTTATCGATCCCCATTCCAAAAGCAATGGTAGCCACAATAACCACACCATCCTCCCTTAGAAAACGGGATTGGTTACGTGCACGTTCCTCAGGACTTAGACCTGCATGATACGGCAAAGCCTCTATACCACATTGCTTCAGATACTCTGCCAATTCTTCCGTAGTTCTTCGGGCAAGACAGTAAACAATGCCACTATCCCCTGAATGTTCATACCGAATGAACTCTAATAATTGTTCTCTTACATGACGTTTATCTACAATGCGATAAAAAATATTAGGACGATCAAAACTTGCAATAAAAAGCTGAGGGTCGTTCAGTAACCTCAACACAATCTCAGAACGCGTTTTCTCATCAGCTGTCGCGGTAAGAGCGATTCTTGGTATCGTTGGAAACATCGATTTTAAGACGGTCAATTCACCATACTCAGGCCTAAAGTCGTGCCCCCAAACACTTACACAGTGAGCTTCATCAATTGCGAATAATGAAATCTTGATACGTCCTAAAAAATTCAACATACTGGACAGCATCAATCGTTCTGGTGCTACATAAAGTAAATCTAGGTCACCTGCCAATAGTCGTTGACGCACTGAGTCGGCTTCTGCCATGGTTTGCGTCGAATTTAGATACGCCGCTCTTACCCCGACTTCTTCTAACGCATCCACTTGGTCTTGCATGAGCGCAATGAGAGGCGACACCACAATCGCCACACCATCCAAAAGCAAAGCAGGGATTTGGTAACACAAACTTTTCCCACCTCCCGTTGGCATAAGTACAAGCGCATCTCTTCCTTGGGTCACAGATTTCACAACCTGTTCCTGAAATCCACGAAATGTGTCATAACCAAATACTTGGTTCAAGACTTCTTTAGCAGTCGTATACCGTTGCATTGCGCTCATAAAAAAAATGCCAGACCGAAGTCTGGCATTTTAAAGCAGTAGACAATTCCGAGAATTGCCTCGAACCGATAATTATTCGCCCTTAGCTAGGCGTTCAGCTCTACGGCAAGCTGCGATTGTAAAGAGCGCATCACTAGAGGAGTTCAGGCCAGTTTCACAGGAGTCCTGGAGCACACCAATAATGAAACCAACTGCCACAACCTGCATAGCGGTATTTTGATCAATGCCAAAAAGACCACATGCCAACGGAATCAACATCAAGGATCCGCCTGGCACACCAGAAGCACCACAAGCGCAAATCGAAGCCACGAACGACAAGAAGACCGCGGTTCCCATATCAACAGGCACATCCAAAGAATAGGCAGCAGACAAAGTAAGAACGGTAATCGTAATTGCTGCGCCAGCCATGTTGATATTGGCACCAACTGGAATCGAAATCGAGTAGGTCGACTCAGGCAAACCGAGTCGACGGCAGATTTCCAAATTGACAGGAATATTAGCAGCGGACGAACGCGTAAAGAATGCGCTTACACCCGATTCTCGAAGGGTCAATAGCGTATCCGGGAATGGATTTTGATGTGTGCAAAACCAAACCAAAAACGGATTGATCACCAACGCCACGAAGAACATCGAACCAAGCAAAACAGCTAGCAATTGAGCATAGCCTGCGAAGACCTCAACCCCCGTTGTTGCAAAAGTATTGGAAACCAAACCGAAAATACCGACGGGAGCGAAACGAATAACCAAGCGCACAACGAATTCAACGCCCTTAGCAGCATCATTCAAAACTTCGCGCGTAGCTGCCGTGCCATGACGTAAAACCACCCCCATAGCAATAGCCCAAGCCAAAATCCCAATGTAGTTACCTGAAGCAATTGCATGCACTGGATTATCAACCACATTAAGAATAACGTTGCCTAACACCTCAGTAATACCACCGGGCGTTGTTGCTACTGCGTCCGTTGCGTGCAAAATCAACTTCGTCGGAAAAATGAAACTAGCAGCTACAGCCACAATAGCAGCTGAGAAGGTACTGATTAGATACAGAAACAAAATGGGCTTAATATGCAGACTTTCGCCCGAGAGATTTTGGTTAGCAATAGAACTCATCACTAACACAAAAACCAAAACAGGGGCTACAGCCTTTAAAGCCGTCACAAAGACTGTACCTAAGAAACCAAGTTTCACGGCCATCGCAGGAGCCACATAGGCCACTGCAATACCGAGAATCAAAGCCACCAAAATCTGCTTCACTAGCGAAGCCTGTAAGAACGGCATCGCAAAATTAAAGACTCTTTTCATCTAAGAACTCCAGGCTTATGATTGGGCGTACTTTTTGTACAAAGTACGACATTTGTTTACATTACCAAAAACCATACCTAATCAGGTTGCAAACCCCACATCTAGACACCCTTTATGAATCACTCACCTTTGCTATCATTGATTTAAATCAACAGGGCTATCCCCTTCTTCTTACTGGGATATCAACCTTCATCCTTGGCAAGAAGACTTCAGCCAACCTTAAAGCAACCCGCGGTAATATTGGTTACTCTTCCTTTAATGACCTTTCTTTTACCGCATCTCTCATGATCAGAAAGCCAGCTATCAGGTTTGTGCTTGCTTGCGTCTTTTTAGACGCGCTTGGCATTGGCTTGATTGTGCCCGTCCTTCCAAGGTTAATTGGTACGCTCGCAGAGACTCGTGACCTACAAACAGGCTGGTATGGACTGATCATGGTTAGCTACGGACTCATGCAATTTTTCTTTGCACCTCTGCTCGGTGCAATCTCTGATCGTATCGGGCGACGCCCTGTACTACTGACGGGTATTTTTGGACTTTCTTTAATGATGCTCGTTCCTGCTTTTTCACAATCATTAGCCATGATCTTAGGCTCACGGATTGTAGGAGGCATGATGAGCTCCAATATCGTTGTCGCGCAAGCTTATATTGCAGATGTCACACCAGAGACTCAACGCATAAATTCTTTTGGTAAGATCGGCGCCATTTTTGGCATTGCTTTTGTTTTAGGGCCAGCGATTGGCGGTATTTTAGGCCATAACGATCCCACAATTCCTTTTCTAGTTGCGAGTTGCATTTGCGCACTCAACTTTCTTTATGGCCTATTTATCCTGCCAGAAAGCCTCGTTCATCACGATCAAACGCCACTCACAATTCGACGTCTTAATCCACTATCCGCGATTGCATCACTGGGCAAAATTGACGGATTGCGACCCTATCTTTTAATTATCACGTTGTTTACCTTAGCTCAAAGTTTGATGCAGTGTACTTGGGCACTCTATACCGAATATCGCTACACTTGGACCCCGTTAGGCATTGGTTTATCTATCTTCGCACTCGGCCTATCAATTAGTCTTACTCAAGGTGTTCTATTACCCAAGCTCAGTAACCGTTTTAATGCGAAGCAACTTATCTTAATTGGACTATGGGTTGGTCTTATATCACTCACTGCGATTGGCTTAGCCCCTGTGGGATGGCTAACCCTCCCTTTCATTTGTAGTTGTGCAATTATGGGTTTAGTCGCCCCCGCCATTCAAGGTCTCATAAGTAGAAGAAGCACCGCTTCTCATCAAGGCATCAACATGGGAGCTGTGAGTTCCCTTAATAGCTTTATGAGCGCTATTTCCCCTCTCATCGGCACGCCCTTGCTTATCGTAACATCTGCGAATACGACGAATTTCCTATTAGCGGGCACCCCTTATCTCGTTGCAGCAAGCCTCCTCATCATTGCCTTACTAGCAACAACATTCATTCCCAACGAAGATTACCCGCATCCATGAAAAAAGGGGGTGTTGCAAAAGTCGCATGTCGACTAAGCAGTGCCCCCTTCTCATTTTT
>CALEAW010000070.1 GCA_937943605.1 uncultured Sutterella sp.
CCTACGTATGTCGGATTCAGAATCCGATGCCTTAACCGGACTTGGCGATACCCCAATCAAATTGGTGCGGTCGGAGAGACTCGAACTCTCATGGCTCTCACCACAGCGACCTCAACGCTGCGCGTCTACCAATTTCGCCACGACCGCGAAAATCTTGACTGTAGATTTAACAGAGCAGTCACTCTGTTTTTTTGACTGGCAGGGGTAGTAGGATTCGAACCTACGTATGTCGGATTCAGAATCCGATGCCTTAACCGGACTTGGCGATACCCCAGTCAAATGGTGCGGTCGGAGAGACTCGAACTCTCATGGTTCTCACCACAGCGACCTCAACGCTGCGCGTCTACCAATTTCGCCACGACCGCGGCCCAGTTTTTTCTCTGCTTAAGACTTAGAGTTGAGGCTCGTCAGAAGCAGAGAAAACGTATTTTAGCGCGGAATTTCGTTTGTGGGGGTTTGTTTAGGGTTATTACTAGCTCCCATACCGCTTTCCTGGGATGCAGGTTGTTCAACGGTGGATAAAACGCCACCAGCCGGTTGGGCGACGCGCTTGTTGAAGGCACCAGAAGCCAACGTCAGAGCGATCGTGGAGCAGAAGAACACCGTCGCAGCGATAGCCGTAGAACGGGAAAGGAAGTTAGCGCTGCCCGTTGCACCGAAAACAGAACCGGAGGCACCGGAACCGAAAGCGGCACCGAGGTCGGCACCCTTGCCGTGCTGCATGAGCACGAGCACGATCACGACAACGGCAGAAATGATCTGCAGAACGAGAGCGATGCTAAGAAGAAAATGCATGGCTGTTAAACCTTAGAGTGAAAAATCAATCCGCACGGGCAGCCGAGCAGACAAGATGGAAATCTTCAGCCTTCAGTGCAGCACCTCCAATGAGGCCGCCGTCAATATCGGGCTGGGAAAATAAGTCAGAAGCATTGGCCGGCTTGACGCTACCGCCATAAAGCAAAGGCATGCGAGCAGCAACATCTGCATCTACATCCGCTAATGCGGCACGCAGCGCAGCATGAACTGCTTGTGCTTGCTCAGGGGTTGCAGTATGTCCCGTGCCGATGGCCCAAACCGGCTCATAAGCAACGGCGCCAATTTTTTCCGCTGGAACGCGCTCAAGCACAGCACGAAGCTGACGCAAGACCACATTTTCAGTCTGATTGGCTTGACGTTCGTCGAGTGTCTCACCGACGCAAACGATGGGCTTAATACCTGCGGCCACAAGACGTTCGGCTTGAATGGCAACGGCTTCATCGTCTTCACCCCAAAGGGTACGACGTTCAGAGTGACCCACAAGTGCGAGCGTGACGCCAATGTCAGCAAGCATGGTGGCAGACACTTCACCTGTAAAGGCACCTTCAGCACGAGTAGAAACCGTTTCGGCACCGACTTCAACACCGCTTCCTTTTAATAAAGCGATCATTTGAGGAAGGTAAACGAACGGGGCGCAGACGGCGGTCCGGCAGGTGAGATCACCACGGAGGGCAAGGAATTTTTCTACCCAAAGGCGATTTGCTTCGGTAGAGCCGTTCATTTTCCAGTTGGCGATAACGATCTGTTCACGCACGCTACTGATCTCCAACAATTCAGCGAAGAATACGATTTGACCGTTTGAAACGGACAATGCATAACCCTCGCATTTTATACGGTTTTTCTCCAGTCATCAAAGAAACATGGGAAAAACGATCGGAAAAAGAAGCCCGGTCGCTCCTGTTGCCGGGAGCACCGGGCTTGATTCAGGCCTTAGAAGGCACTGACCACAGCCTTAATTAGGCCTGGGCAGCTTCTTCTTTAAGAAGAACCTTCATAGAGAGGCGGACACGACCCTTTTCGTCAGCTTCAATAACCTTGACGCGAACCTTCTGACCTTCCTTGAGGTAGTCAGAAACCTGGTTGACGCGTTCGTTGGCGATCTGGCTGATGTGGAGGAGACCATCCTTACCCGGCAAGAGCTGAACGATGGCACCGAAGTCGAGCAAGCGTTGAACCGTACCTTCGTAGATCTGACCGACTTCGATCTTGGCCGTGATGATTTCGATGCGGCGGCGAGCTTCTTCGACGCGAGCCGTATCCGGGCTAGCAATCGTCACCGTACCGTCGTCTTCGATGCTGATGTTCGTACCCGTTTCTTCGGTGAGCGCACGGATCGTAGCGCCACCCTTACCGATCACGTCACGGATCTTGTCCTGGTCGATCTTGAAGGAGATCATGCGCGGAGCGAAGTCGGAAAGTTCCTTAGCGCCGCCACCAGCCATTTCATGCATCTTGCCGAGGATGTGCTGACGGCCTTCGTGAGCCTGAGCCAAAGCGGCCTGCATGATTTCAGCGGTAATACCTTCGATCTTGATGTCCATCTGGAGGGCGGTCACGCCTTCAGCGGTACCAGCCACCTTGAAGTCCATATCGCCGAGGTGGTCTTCGTCACCGAGAATGTCGGTGAGCACAGCAAACTTGTTGCCTTCCTTGATGAGGCCCATGGCCACACCAGCGACGTAGTCCTTCAACGGAACGCCAGCGTCGAGCATGGAGAGGCAGCCACCGCAAACGGAAGCCATGGAAGAAGAACCGTTAGATTCGGTGATTTCAGACACAACGCGGATCGTGTACTGGAACTCTTCAGCCGTCGGGAGCACAGCCTTAAGGGCGCGCTTAGCAAGACGGCCGTGGCCGATTTCGCGGCGCTTCGGGCTACCAACACGACCCGTTTCGCCCGTGGCAAACGGAGGCATGTTGTAGTGGAGCATGAAGCGGTCGTGCGTTTCTTCGCAAAGACCATCGATAATCTGTTCGTCTTGCTTCGTACCAAGCGTCGTGCAGACGAGAGCCTGTGTTTCGCCACGCGTGAAGAGGGCAGAACCATGGGTGCGCGGAAGGACGCTCTGACGGATTTCGATCGGACGAACCGTACGGGTGTCACGACCGTCGATACGCGGTTCACCATTGAGAATGTTGGAACGAACGAGCTTGGCTTCGAGTTCGAAGAGGATGCCGTGAACTTCGTTCATGTCGGCAGGTTCGGTACCAGCGGCTTCAGCGTCAGCCACGAGCTGAGCTTCAACAGCAGCGTAGACTTCGCGAAGCTTTTCAGTGCGAGCCTGCTTGGAGCGGATGCTATAAGCTTCCTTGAGACCGGCGTCAGAGAGCTCAACGATACGAGCAACGAGGGCTTCGTTCTTCGGAGCAGGCTGCCAATCCCAAGCCGGCTTGCCAGCTTCAGCGACGAGGTCGTTAATAGCCTGGATGCAAACCTGCATAGCACGATGACCCGTCATCACAGCTTCGAGCATCGTGGCTTCAGGAAGCACGTCAGCTTCGGATTCGACCATGAGAACGGCACGTTCGGTACCAGCAACCACGAGGTCAAGACGGGAATCCTTGAGTTCAGCGTTGGTCGGGTTGATCACGAACTGGTCGTTGATGTAACCGACGCGGCAGGCACCGATCGGGCCACGGAACGGAATGCCAGAGATGGCGAGCGCAGCAGAGGCGCCGATCATGGCAGGGATATCCGGATCGACAGCAGGATCAGCGGAGAGAACGTGGATGATGACCTGAACTTCGTTGAAGAAGCCATCCGGGAAGAGCGGACGGATCGGACGGTCGATGAGACGGGAGGTCAACGTTTCTTTTTCGGAAGGACGACCTTCGCGCTTGAAGAAGCCGCCGGGGATCTTACCAGCAGCATAGGTCTTTTCGATGTAGTCGACGGTAAGCGGGAAGAAGTCCTGACCAGGCTTCGTTTCCTTCTTAGCAACTACCGTAGCCAGAACGACGGTGTCGTCCATCTGGCAGAGGCAGGCACCAGTGGCCTGACGAGCGATTTCACCCGTGGTGAGCGTAACGTCGTGTTCGCCGAAACGGAAAGACTTGGACACTTTGTTAAACATCGTCATGATGTAATCCTCTGTGTTTGTAGGGTCGTCGCTGACGTTTACCCTCAACTTTCCGAGCGCAAGACAGCGTTTGAAAGCGCTGTTATTGGCACGCTGCGGCATCAGTTTTCAGCTTCCGTGGAAAACTCATGTCGCAACGCGGTTGCCTCACGTGGAACGAAAGTTCTCGTCAACGAACGACTTTTTTAGATGCGACGACGGCCTGTCGTCATTCGGCAGGCCGTTGTCAGGGAGAAATGTTCCGTCTTACTTACGGAGATTGAGAGCTTCAATCAAAGCGCGGTAAGCATTGAGGTCGGTGCGCTTGAGGTAGTCAAGCAGCTTGCGGCGGCGGGAGACCATACGGAGAAGGCCGCGACGGGAGTGATGATCCTTGGCGTGAACCTTGAAGTGGTCCGTAAGGTGGTTGATGCGGGCGGTCAGAAGAGCAACCTGCACTTCGGGAGAACCGGTGTCGCCTTCAGCGCGCTGGAACTTGGCAACGATCTCAGACTTGTTCATTTCAACGGACATTTGATTTCCTGAATAAAGAAAATAGTATTAAAACTTGCGGACACGAGCGTTGAGACTCGAGCCGTGAAAGCCGTGATTGTACCGATAGGTCACGGACAGTGCAAGTGAAATTGTTGGAAATTTTCGTTTGTTTGGGTTATTGACTAGAAAACCATTCAAGCGACTAAAAATCGACCGCTAACCCTTCAATTCTTCAGGGGAAAAGCGGTGAAAAAAGAGCCCCGAAACCATGACGATTCGGGGCTCTCTTGAGACTTGTTCGATTAGCGTTCGTCGGAGAGGCGGTAGCGCTTTTCAAAGTAGCCAACGAGCTGAGAAATCGTGAGCGTCATGATCAGATAGAGGATAGCGACGCAGGTCCAGATTTCCATCGTGCCGTAGGTTTCAGCAATCACGAGCTGACCAGAACGGGTCAATTCTTCAAAGCCGATCACAGAGACGAGCGAGGAGTCCTTCAACATGGCGATGAATTCATTACCAAGTGGCGGGATGATGCGCTTGACGGCCTGCGGCAACACGATATAACGCATCGTCTGAGGATAGGTCATCCCCAAAGAAAGACCAGCGCGGAGCTGACCCTTAGAGATCGACTGAATACCAGCACGGAAGATTTCAGCGATATAGGCGCCTGAATTCAATGAGCAGGCAGCAACGGCAGCGATATACGGGTCAATACGTTCACCGACGATGTTCGGGAGCGCAAAGTAGATAATGAAGATCTGAATCAGAAGCGGGGTACCGCGGATGATGTCCACATAGATCTTGGCTGGCCAACGCAGAAAAACACTCTTTGAGAGCTGGGCAAGACCGAGGAAAAGGCCAATGATAAGGCCAAGACCCACGGCGAGTGCCGTAATTTCAAGCGTCAGGCAAGCACCCTTTAAGAGCAAGGGGAAGCTGTTGACGATCAGGGAAAAATCAAATTCCATGACGGTAAACCTCTAAGCAGATTGTCTTTCGTTTCGAGGTAGAAGACGCGGGGGTGCGTCGGTTGGGGGGCTACTACGAAACGGATAGTTAAAAGTGTAAGGCAAAATTTGCTGAATTTTACAGATCTATTGCCAATCTGTCTAATTGCTGTGAATGTTTCTTGAGCCACCTCAAAGGGATTTCTATCAAAAAATGACGAAATAGTGAGTGATGTGAGTATCTACTCGTCTATAAATGCCAGTAAAATCTGTATTTGATAGAAAAATTTCAATAAAAATGCAATGTAATTTAAATTTTTCTATAGCGATTGAGGTGGCAAAAGAAAAGACCCAACGGTCATGCCTGTTGGGTCTCGAAACAAAGTGAATGCCTTAAATTACTTGGCGAACCACTTGTCCTGGATCTTGTCGAATTCGCCAGACTTCTTGAGTTCTTCGAAAGCGGCATTGAGCTTCTGCTGGAGTTCGGCGTTACCCTTCTTCACAGCAAAGCCGAAGTATTCGGCGTCAGCCACGTCCGTGGAGAGCTGAAGCTGCTTGGCAACCTTCGGCTTGGTCTTCAAGAAGTAAGCGAGAACCGGGCGGTCAAGCACAACGGCGTCAGCGTTGCGAGCATTCAAGTCCATGAAGGCTTCGCTAGTGGTGTTGAATGAAGCAACCTTGGCACCTTCAACATTCTTGGCATATTCAGCACCGGTCGTGCCAATCTGAACAGCCAAGCGCTTACCCTTGAGGTCATCAAAGCTCTTGATCTGATCAGCGCTATCCTTACGGATCAAGTAAGAAAGACCAGACTGATAGTACGGCGTGGTGAAGTCAACTTTCTTCTGGCGTTCTTCCGTGATAGAAATACCAGAGGCGATGACGTCAATCGTGCCGGAGCTCAAAGCCGGAATAAGAGCATCAAAGCCCATGTTCATGATCTTGACATCGTAACCGGCCTTGTCGGCAACGGCCTTGATAAGATCGATGTCAAAGCCAGAGAATTCACGGGTCTTGGTATCGAGGAATTCAAACGGGGCAAAGGTAGGTTCCGTACCGACATGCAAAAGGTCTCGAGCCATAGCGTTGCCAGCAAAGGAAGCGGCAATGGCGAGAGCTGCGGAGGCGGTAACGAAAACTTTCTTGAACGTCATGGTAAGGCGGTCCTCTGAAAAAGAATCATGAGTGATAAATCGGGACTCGGGCGCAAGGGGAGTGCGCTTCATCCATGATTGCACTATAACCAAAATGAGGGCGCCGTGCAGAACGAATCAACAAAAGTTGGACTAGCCTCAGCCCATCTAAGCTAAAAGCCCCAATCGTAAAACCATTCGAACTAAAGGCGACATATTGTCAACAATTAGTCGTCCACGCGTGAATACGCCAGCCTTTTTCAAGCGCTGTTTTTTTGAGTGTTGGATCTGGGTTCACAGTTTCGCAGTCACCGACTGCTAAAGCAAGCGGCAGGTCATTACGACTATCGGTAAAGAAGACCGTTTCTTCTAAAGAGAGTGAATGCTCATATAAAGTGTCACGTAAGCGTGTGATCTTGCCTTCTTTAAAAGTAGGCACACCGTCTAGTTCTGGTGTTACACGACCGTCTTGCATCACCAAATTGCATCCAAGTGCGATATCGACACCGAAAAGTTTGGTCGCCAAAGGTTGGACAAAGAATGTGTTGGACGCGGAAATTATTACGGTCAAAAGGCCGGCGGCTTTTGCTGCTTGGATGCGGTGAAGACCTTCCTGATACACGAGGGGTGCAATTTTTTCGTTGATGAATTGATCAACTAACTGATTGCGAGCAGGCGCCTCGAGTGAGGCGTAAGCGGGAACCGCTTGCTTAAGCCAAGTGGCGATGTCGAGTGTGCCCTCTCGATACTGCTGAACCATCTCTGCATTGATCGCTTTATATATAGGATCAGTGACGACGCCTTTTTCGTATAGATACTCTGTCCACATGATCGTGGCATCGCCACCAATCAATGTTTTGTCAAGATCGAAAGCGACAACTTTGGGCAGCAAGCCGGTAGTGGGCACTGGACGAAAATAGGACACGGTCAATCTCCAAAGCAAAAGAGGCAGAAAACTTTCGTTTTCTGCCTCTTGAATTCTGGCGGAAGGGGAGGGATTCGAACCCTCGATACGGATATTCCGTATGCCGCCTTTCCAGGGCGGTACATTCAACCACTCTGCCACCCTTCCAAGGTGCTTTCTGACATGGCGTGTCAGTCAGGAGACGAAGTATACATGAAAATTTATTTTTGTGTGAATTTTTTTTGCTCACAGAGTGAGTTTTTGTAATGGGTATCAAAATTTTCGATTTCTGCTGTGATAACGGTCATCTTTTTGAAGGTTGGTTTAAGTCCGATGAGGCTTGGCAAACTGAATGCCGAGAAGGACGCTTTGTTTGCCCGATTTGCGGAAATGGTCAGATAAAAAAGCGGCCAAGCGCTTCACGTATTGCTAAGGTCAAAGGGACGACACGCTCAGAAGTGGCCAAAGATGTTAAGCAACGTAATGCGATAAAGGCCAAAGAGATCCAAGCACGCGCAATGTCTGTTCTCAGAGAAGTCGCAGAAAAAGCAGAGGATGTCGGTGAACGTTTCCCTGAAGAGGTGAGAGCGTCGCACGATGGTAGAGAGCCAGCTAGATTGGTGAGAGGGCAATGTTCTTTTGAGGAAGCGGAGGCACTTCGAGAGGATGGGATCCCGGTGGTTCCTTTGCCTGATGCGGTTCTCAAGCCCTTAAGCTGACGCGCGTGTACAATGGCATACAACTCAAAATTTTTTTCTCGGAGCTCACTATGACCCAGCAAGAACGCGATCCTGAATTCGCGCCGCATGAAGCGATTGACTTACACGATCAAAACTGTATGTTCTTGGCTCTCGAAGAGCTTGGTATTGCTTATATGCAAGACGCTTGGATTCGCGCTAATGATCCAACGAATAAGGATGCGAAGGCCGTTCATGATCAGGCAGAAGAATTTTTGTCCGATATGAAGATGATTTTGACGACGGGGGCTGATGCCTCTCGAATTGTTCAGAACGGTTGGGCAGGTGCTGCGCTTGCTGCACACCTTCGTCAGGCCATTGCTCTGAACTTAAAGGCTGAGCTCGAAACGCTTGGTCGTACGGACGAAGTCGAAGCTTTGTCTGACGAAGAGACGGTGACGCTGGCGCTAAGCTGCTATCTCAAGGATCTCGAGTTGATGACAGCGCGCGATTCGCATGAAAAAATGATGGGGCGTAAGATCGAGCCGAAGGAGTACATTGACTTCATGATTGGTTGGAGCGGTGTCTTCTGCGGCAAAAAAACGACGCTTGATCTTCCGATGGGGTTCCTGATTTATAAAGGTTCTCAGCGCCGCTAATGCGGATAAGGTCAACAGCCCGCTCAAGCGGGCTTTTTTAAAGTTTTATTTTCGCAAAGGGGATGGCTGTGCCAAGTAATCAATACGAAACCCTCATGCGTCACGTATACGAACATGGCACGCATAAGTCGGACCGCACGGGTACCGGTACGCGTTCTGTTTTCGGATACCAGATGCGATTCAATCTTCAGGAAGGCTTTCCACTCGTCACGACGAAGAAGCTTCATCTTCGTTCGATCATTCATGAGTTGTTGTGGTTCCTACGGGGGAGTTCCAACATCAAATATCTTCACGACAATGGCGTGACGATTTGGGATGAATGGGCTGACGAAAATGGTGATTTGGGACCGGTTTATGGTGTTCAGTGGCGTAGTTGGCCGACACCCGATGGTCGTCATATTGACCAGATCAGCAACTTGATGGCGCAACTAAAAAATAATCCTGATAGTCGCCGCATGATCGTGTGTGCTTGGAATCCGGGTGAAGTGGATCAGATGGCCTTGCCGCCTTGCCACTGCTTATTCCAGTTCTATGTGGCCGATGGCAAGTTATCGTGCCAACTTTATCAGCGTAGCTGTGACATCTTCTTGGGTGTGCCTTTTAATATTGCTAGCTACGCCTTGTTGACGCATATGGTTGCGCAGCAGGCAGGCCTTGAAGTGGGTGACTTTGTCTGGACGGGTGGAGATTGCCATCTCTATGACAATCATATGGAGCAAACGGCCCTACAGCTTTCGCGTGAACCGCGTGCTTATCCAAAGTTAGTCATCAAGCGTAAACCTGAGTCGATATTTGACTACCGCTTTGAAGACTTTGAAATTGTTGACTATGATCCGTGGCCTCATATCAAGGCGGCGGTCGCTGTGTAAGAGGAACGTATGAAAATCGCAATGATCGTAGCGACCGCTTCGAATGGTGTCATTGGTGGTGGCAATCAAATGCTATGGCATGTCCCAGAGGATTTTGCTCACTTTAAAAAGACTACGATGGGGCACCCGATCATCATGGGTCGCAAAACCTGGGAAAGCATTGGTCGTCCGTTGCCTGGTCGAAAGAATGTGGTGATCACACGTCAACCAGGTTACGAAGCGAAGGGAGCCGAAGTGGTCTCGTCACTTGAAGAGGCTTATCAGGCGGTGTCGGATGTGGAAAAGGTGTTTGTGATTGGTGGTGGAGAGATTTACCGTCAAGCCTTGGCGCAAGCCGACGAAGTTTGGGTTACGAAGATTGGTCAGGCTTTTGAGGGCGATACAACCTTTCCGACGCTCTCTGAAGATGAATGGGAAACGACGATTTTATCGACGTTGGCTCCGACCGAGAAGCGCCCGTTCAAGGTGGACTTTTGCTTAGCGAAACGACGCTGAAAACGCTTTAAATGTAACAGAAAAGCTCCGTTGCTTAAATCTTAGGCAATGGAGTTTTTTTTACCTTTTGGCGTGTAAGACTAACTGTTTGGGGAGGAGGTAGGGGGAAAATAAGGGGGTTGTGCACAGATGGGTGAATAAGTTATCCACAGAATTTGTGAATAAGCATTTAAAATCTTGCTGTGACAATCGTGAAATCCTTAGTTTTCAGAGGATTTCAGCTTTGCTCAATTTTTAAGCAACTTGTTTTCTTTGTGGTGTAATCAACACGCAGAGGTCTGTGGACAAAACGTGTGTTACATTTACTGAAAAAGCCGCTGTTTTCTCACGAAAACAGCGGCTTGGAATGGCTGGTGCGGATGGCAGGATTCGAACCCACGACCCTCTGGTTCGTAGCCA
>CALEAW010000071.1 GCA_937943605.1 uncultured Sutterella sp.
ACCTTCCTACGCGCCTCATAGTGCTTGAGTGCAACTTTTATGGGAAGTTAAGGGTTTGTCGATGATATGAAAGCGATTGTCATTGCCAACAGTTTGACGAATGATATTTAGCGTGTTATCGGTTGAACCATCGTTGAGGCAAATGACTTCAAAGTCGTCTAGGGTTTGTTGCTGGAGGCTTTGCAGGCATTCGGCAACATATCTTTCAACGTTGAAACAAGGGACTAAAATAGAAATCTTAGGCATTTTATCGGCTTTGAACCTTTTGTATTCTAGTAAAAATTTTGCTTCAATTTTTAATTTTCAACTTTGTTTTAATTTTTTGTAAGCGTTTTTTTATGCTGATCTTTAGTCGAGTGAAAGGACTAGAGTTTTGCTTATTTATCTTATCTTCGATAAATTGTAAGCGTCTTTCTAGTTCTAACTCCTTGTTAGAACATAAAGAGATTGGGAATGGAAGAGAAGTGTATTCAGTGTATACTTCTCTAATTTTCGGAAGTAAATCTTTATTTTCAAATCTTTGTGTAAAGAAAAATAGATGAATCATTGGTACGGCTAAATTTGCAATAATTTTCTTGTTATTGTGATAGCAGTATTTTTGCCACATGAATTCGTCGGAAGATTCTCCATCATAAATCGTATCCCAAAGTTCTTTTTCAAATAATTGGCAATTTATAGAGTATCTTTCTTTGTTGTTAACTTCAGAGTAACCTAAATTAGCGCAAGCTTTAGCAAATGAAGATGGAGTCAATGTTGTTTTTTTATGGATCCATCTAGAGATGTACGGGCATCCCCAGATTGTTCCTGCTCCTCCTGTGGAGATTTCTCCTTTATTTAATATTCTATAAGGGGAATATTTTTGAGGGAGGTTTTTTATACCAACAATATGCTCTCTAGCGTAGGTGGAATTAAATTCTTCACGAAGTTTGAGTAAATCGAGGATTTTTCCAAACCCATAAGGGTTGTTGTTAACTAATGAAGTAACATAAGCTAGATTGTCATTGTATTTTTTCTTGCTGTCAATAAAACATTGACACAGCTGATCTAGCCAATTAGGAGTAATTGGAAAAACGTCGTCGTCGAGCTTGATAATATACTTAAACTTTTTAAAGCGTTCACTTCTGAAAAGTTCTCTAAGACTAAAGTAAGGAATGCCAGGATTGATGTCTGTTACAACTTCGATGTCATATGGGTTTAAGTCTCTGTATCGTTTGGCTACTTCTAAAGTACGCTCGCAGTCGTATGTGTTTCTGCCATTTTGTAAAATGAAAATCTTAACGCGGTCATTATCATTTGTTTTATAAGGTAAAAATTTTGAATGTAATGCTAGTGATATTTCTAGACTTTCGTAATCTGAGTATGCAAGTATTACAATTGCTAGATTTTTTTAAGTTCGTCAATGTTATTAATCATTGTTTTATTTAGTGAGGTTGAAGTAGATGTAACAGCGATTTTTAAATAGTATTAGGGTTGTTGGAACTTATAAAAGGTCATTGCTGGAATTCGTCAGTTGCTTTTAAGTCTAGATGTCAATACTTTCGTATTTTTGTGTGTTGAATAGTGTGGTTGAGTAAAATTCGATATAGTAAGTAGGCTATGGAATGTTTGTCATGTCATTTTATCACTATAAAAGTGTGTTACTAGAACTTAGTTATCGAAGCTAACAAGTCCCGTTCTAGTGTGGAGCTGATGTCAGGTATCTGATATGAAGCGTGACGATTTCAAATGACTCCGTTAAACTGACGCTCTTCAATTCATTTTTTTCTCTTTTAATCAGATCATGACCGATCCTCGATTCATTCATCTTCGACTCCACTCTGAATACTCTGTGACGGACGGTATTGTTCGCATAGATCCTGCGATTCATCGAACGCTTGAAAATGGTGGTGTTGCTTTAGGTATTACCGACTTGATGAATGTGTTCGGGGGCTTGCGTTTTTACACCCATGCTTTGTCGGCTGGTATTAAGCCGATTTTGGGGTGTGACATCAAGATACGAAACAATAAATTCCCGGATAACCCGTTCCGAATGGCTTTCTATTGTATGAACCATACGGGTTACCATTCGCTCTGCGTATTGCTAACCAAAGCGTTTTTGGAGTCTGAGGATCCGTATCGTGGTCAAATTCGTGATGAATGGTTAGACGAGCCTGGCGCAACGGACGGTCTGATTGCTTTGACTGGTGGCGCGAAAGGGCGTCTGTCACAACTTTTGGATACTGGGAGTGAACGCCAGGCCGGTTCGATTATCAGTCGTTTAAAGTCTCGTTTTCCGCAACGTTTATATATCGAATTGCAACGTGCTGGTCGTCCTAGAGACGAAATGCGCGTGAACTTTTTGACGAATCTCGCAGCTGAACACGCCCTACCGGTGGTGGCGACGCATCCTATTCAGTTTTTGGATCAGGAAGACTTTGAAGCCCATGAAGTGCGTTGTTGTATTGCACAAGGCTATACCCTGAACGATCCGCGCCGAGATAAGAGCGTGACGCGTGAGCAGTACATGAAGACTGAAGACGAGATGTGCGAACTCTTTAGTGATATTCCGTCCGCGCTCACGAATTCTGTCGAAATTGCCAAGCGTTGTAGTTTGGACGGGGTTTTGTCAAAACCTCAACTGCCGTTATTCCCGACGCCCGATGGCATGAGTTTGGATGATTATATGGATCATCTTTCTCATGAAGGTCTCGAAAAGCGATTGACGTTCCTATATGACGATGAAAAGGAACGTGAAGCACGACGTCCTGCGTATGTGGAACGTTTGGAATATGAACTAGGGATTATCAAGAAGATGCAGTTCCCTGGCTACTTCTTGATCGTGCAAGACTTTATTAACTGGTCCAAGACGCATGGCGTACCTGTGGGGCCGGGGCGTGGTTCAGGCGCTGGTTCTTTGGTCGCTTATTCGTTAGGGATTACTGACCTTGATCCACTCAAGTTTGACCTCCTTTTTGAACGTTTCTTGAATCCAGAACGTGTGTCCATGCCTGACTTTGACGTGGACTTCTGTCAGTACAACCGTGACCGTACGATCGAATATGTAAAGAAGACGTATGGCGCAAGTGCCGTGAGTCAGATTGCAACCTTTGGTACGTTGGGTGCTAAAGCGGTGGTTCGTGACGTGGCGCGCGTGATGGATATGCCTTTTATGAAGGCTGACCGTTTGGCTAAGCTCATTCCAGTGCAGCCAGGGAAAAATATTTCCCTCAATGACGCGATGACGGATATACCGGAATTTCGTGAGGCGGTCGAAAAGGACGACGAATATAAAGAGCTCATGAAACTGGCACGTCCCTTGGAAGGCTTGACGCGCAACCTAGGGATGCACGCTGGGGGTGTGTTGATTGCACCGGGAAGTTTGACGGACTTTTGCCCGCTTTATAACTCCGATGGCGCACCAGAAAATACGGTGAGTCAGTTTGACAAGAAAGACGTTGAAAATGTTGGCTTGGTGAAGTTCGACTTTTTGGGTCTGACGACGCTATCGATTTTGGCGAAGTGTAAAGAATATATTGACAAGCTTTATCCTGAGCGTGATTTCGAGCTTGAGCGAATTCCTATTGACGATGAAGAAACCTATCGTTGCTTCCAAAATGCCAATACAGCAGCAGTCTTCCAGTTTGAATCGGAAGGGATGCGTCAATTGTTGCGTCAGGCGCGCCCAGACCGTCTTGAAGACTTAGTGGCTTTAAATGCTTTGTATCGTCCAGGTCCGATGGATCTGATTCCATCCTTTATCGCACGTAAATTCGGTCGAGAAAAGGTGGAGTACTTAGATGAACGCATGGCGCCGGTGTTGGCAGAAACCTACGGCATCATGGTGTATCAGGAACAGGTGATGCGTGTGGCACAGGTCGTCGGTGGTTATTCGCTTGGCGGTGCAGACTTGTTGCGTCGTGCCATGGGTAAGAAAAACGTCGAAGAAATGAAACGCCAACGTGCCGTGTTCGTGAAAGGGGCGGGTGAGCGTGGTGTGAAAGAATCTGTGGCCACAGAGATCTTCAATTTGATGGAAAAGTTCGCGGGCTACGGCTTTAACAAGTCGCATGCGGCAGCTTATTCCTATGTGGCCTATCAGACGGCTTTTTTAAAGACGCACTACACCTCCTGCTTTATGGCGGCTAACTTGTGTATGGTGATGGATCAGGGCGAAAAGATGAAAGCGCTCTTGGATGATGCTCGTATGAACGGGATTGAGATCCTTCCGCCAGACATCAATGCCTCAGAATGGTTCTTTACTGCACCTGATGAAAAGCATGTTCGCTTTGGGTTAGGTGGGATCAAGGGCATGGGTCGTCAGCAAGTGGATGCCATGATGGAAACACGTCGTAAAGATGGCCCGTTTATTGACATCTTTGATTTGACCGCGCGTGTGCCAGGCTTAAATTCGAGGATTTTGGAAGGTTTAGTCAAGGTTGGGGCTTTTGACTCTGTTGATCCTGATCGCGGTAAGCTTTTCGCGAATGTATCTCAGGCATTGACGGCTGGTCATGCGGTTGCGGCTAGTGAAGGGCAGAGTAGCCTTTTTGGTGATGATGTTCAGGTTAAGCGTATTGTCAGTTGGGTTGATGCGCCTGCTTGGTCAGAGCGTAAAAAACTGATCGAAGAAAAGGGAGCGCTAGGCTTTTGGTTGTCCGGGCACTTGTTCGATCTTTATCAAAAAGAAGTTGCTCACTACACGTCTCTTGAACTTGGGCAAATTCAGCCTTCACGAGAGACTGTCAAGCTGGCAGGGATTGTGACGAATATCCGCGTTATTCAAGGGAAACGCGGTCGTATGGGGGCTGTCCAGTTAGACGATGGCACTGCGGCATTAGAGGTAGTTTGTTTCTCTGACGCTTGGGAAAAGTGTAAGAACAAATTCGTTGTCGACTCGGTTGTTTGTCTTGAAGGGCGTGTGCGATACGATGGATTCAATAAGCGTGTGTCGGTCAACGTTGACAATGCAATGACGTTGGATGACTTCAGAGCGACAGCTGCTTCATGTCTACGTGTTGACGTTGATGCTAGTAGCGCACGTAATATCCGAGATCTCGAACCGATTTTTGCCAAGTCTAAGAAAGAGACGGGTGTAACGGTGGTGCTGAATGTGCGTACGAAGAAAGCGCAAGGTCGAATTTATCTACCGTTCACGGTCGGCAATATCGACAATTTAAGAACTGATTTGCGTAATAGTGGGCAGATTGTGACGACAGAAATGGAGTATTAAGCGGATTGAGGTGTTGAGGGAGTCTAAATCAGACAAATTCAACACCTCAGTCTCAAGCGGAAAAATGAAAAAAGCTCGTACAGTTGTTACTGTACGAGCTTTTGTTCTGGGGTGGGAAATGGGACTCGAACCCACGACAACCGGAATCACAATCCGGGACTCTACCAACTGAGCTATTCCCACCAGAAATCTTTGGCCTGCCCGGCAGGGATCGAACCTGCGACCACCTGCTTAGAAGGCAGGTGCTCTATCCAACTGAGCTACGGGCAGATTGATCTCAATGTCCGGCTGGACCAGAATTTGGTCGGGGTGAAGAGATTCGAACTCCCGACATCCTGCTCCCAAAGCAGGCGCGCTACCAGACTGCGCTACACCCCGGAGAAAATGAATTTTACACGAAAAATTAAAAAAAGCAAATTCTTTTTGAAAAAACTTCAAGAAAAGCGATTTCTTTAAGAAACCACCCCGATTGATACGTTTCGTGCTGTGACATTCGTCTCAAAATTGTACAATGAAGGATCGGAGATTGACTCCTCTTTTTATAGGGAAAAAGGGAAAAACAATGACGCAAGAACACGATAACTCCAACGATCCGTTACATGCCAAGAAGAAGGCCTGGTCTGGTCGTTTTTCGGAACCCGTGGACGCTTTTGTGCTTCGCTATACCGCTAGTGTTGATTTTGACAAACGTATGGCGATGGCTGACATTGACGGCTCGTTAGCTCACGCTGCTATGTTGGCCAAGGTGGGTGTGATCACCGAACAGGATTTGGCTGACATTCGCCGTGGTATGGCTCAGATTCGTGAGGAAATCACGTCTGGCGCTTTTGAATGGCAGCTTGAACTTGAAGACGTGCATCTTAATATCGAAGCTCGTTTGACGGCTTTGATTGGTGATGCTGGTAAGCGTCTTCATACAGGTCGTTCCCGCAATGACCAGGTCGCAACCGATATTCGTCTCTACCTTCGTAGCGAAATCGACGTGATCGTTAGCCGCCTGGAACACCTTCAGGAAGTGCTCGTTCATCAGGCCAAGCAGAATGCCGGCTTGATCATGCCGGGCTTTACCCATATGCAGGTTGCTCAGCCGGTGACGTTTGGTCACCATATGTTGGCTTATGTCGAAATGTTCGAACGTGACCGTGAACGCATGCTCGACCTTCGTCGCCGTGTGAATCGTAGCCCGTTGGGTTCTGCTGCGCTCGCTGGTACGACGTATCCGATCGATCGTCACTATTCTGCTGAATTGCTCGGTTTTGAAGCCGTTTGCCAGAATTCGCTCGATGCTGTGTCCGACCGTGACTTTGCCATCGAATTCTGCTCTGCCGCTGCTGTGTTGATGATGCACATCTCTCGCCTCTCCGAAGAGTTGATCATTTGGATGAGCCAGCGCTTTGCCTTCATCAAGTTGCCCGATCGCTTCACGACGGGTAGCTCGATCATGCCGCAGAAGAAGAATCCTGACGTGCCTGAAACGGCTCGTGGTAAGGCTGGTCGCGTCTATGGCGACTTGATTGCGATGTTGACCTTGATGAAGGGTACGCCGCTCGCTTACAACAAGGACTTCCAGGAAGACAAGGAACCTGTGTTCGACGCGATCGATACGGTCAAAGATACGTTGCGTGCCTTCTGCGACATGATGGCTGGTGTTGAACCTCAGGCTGATGCTATGCATCATGCTGCACAGGCTGGTTATCCGACGGCCACTGACTTGGCTGACTACCTCGTTCGTCATGGTACGCCGTTCCGTACGGCTCACGACATCGTGGGTCAGACGGTTCGTGCCGCTTCTGAACGTGGCTGCGGTCTTGAAGATCTTCCGCTTGATGTGCTCAAGAGCTTCAGCCCGGCGATCGAAGAAGACGTCTACGAAGTGCTTAAGCTTGAAGGTTCTGTGAATGCCCGTAACCACCTTGGTGGTACGGCACCTGCTCAGGTTCGTGCTCAGGTCGAACGTTGGGAAGGCATCATCGCTGAACGCGCTGCCAAGTAAGACGTTAGAGAGAAATATTCAGGCGGTTTGATCCAACTCAGACTTCCTGAGATTCTCTGAAAAAAGGAGCTCGGAGAAATCCGGGCTCTTTTAGTCTGCAGACTACACTGAAAGCTTCCGATCAGATGAATTCTTCATTTATCTGCCTGAAATAAAAATCAAAGTATCCCCAAGTATGGAAAATTTTATTAATACCCTAAACGGCATCATTTGGTCTCCAGTGCTTGTTTCATTATGTTTAGGGGCAGGTCTTTTCTTTTCAATACGTTCTCGTTTTGTTCAACTTCGCATGTTTCCCGAAATGTGGCGTTTGTTGTTTCAAAAGAAAGAGGATGAAATTGGTTTATCGAGTTTTCAGGCTCTCTCTCTTACGCTTGCAGGACGTGTAGGGACAGGTAATATTGCAGGTGTTGCAACGGCGATTTGTTTCGGTGGCCCTGGCGCTCTTTTTTGGATGTGGATGGTCGCCTTCTTGGGGGCTTCATCGGCTTTTGTTGAGTCGACCTTAGGACAAATTTATAAAGAGAAAATCGAAGGCCAATATCGTGGTGGCCCAGCTTTCTATATTGAACGCGGTTTACGCATGAAGCCTTATGCTTGGGCTTTTGCGATTGTGACGATTCTTGCCTCATGCTTTTTCTGTCCAGGGGTCCAGAGTAATTCGATTGCTTTGGCGTGGCATGAAGCTTTTGGTTTAGAGGCTGAAATTACAGCTGCTATTGTCGCGTCTATTACTTGCTTCGTGATTGTGGGTGGTTTACGCCGTATTGCTACTTTTACGTCGTGGATTGTGCCTTTTATGGCGCAAGCCTATATCGTGGTAGCTTTGATTATCGTTGGGGTCAATTGGGAGCAGATTCCTGATGTCTTCCACATGATTGTGAGCAGTGCTTTTGGTTTGGATTCGATCACGGGCGGTTTGCTTGGTTCAGCCATCGCTTGGGGCGTCAAGCGCGGTATCTACTCTAACGAAGCCGGTCAAGGCACGGGGCCTCACGCTTCGTCTGCGGCTGCCGTTTCTCATCCCGCAAAGCAAGGTTTAGTGCAAGCCTTTTCGGTTTATATCGATACGCTCTTTGTGTGTTCTGCCACAGGGTTTATGATCCTCATGACGGGCTGCTATAACATGGTGAGCCCCAATGGTCAGACGCTCTACGAAGGGTTGCCTGGCGTAGAAGCTGGCCCCGTGTATACGCAGGCAGCTATTGACCAGTTGATGCCTGGTTGGGGTGGACCATTTATTGCAATTACGATTTTCTTCTTCGCCTTTACGACGATTTTGGGCTACTACTATATGGCCGAAACCAATGTGGCCTACCTCAATCGTTACATTAGAAAACCTGTGATGATTACGGTGTGTAAGGCGATCTTTATTGGTACCGTGGCTTTTGGTGCGATTAATTCTTCTACGCTGATTTGGACGATGGCTGACGTCGGTGTGGGTACGATGGCTTGGCTGAATATCATCGCTATTTTGCTGTTGCAAAAGCCTGCTTTCTTAGCTTTGAAGGATTATGAAACACAGCTACGTGAAGGTCGCAATCCTGTGTTCCATCCAGAACAGTTAGGGATTGAGCATGCGACGTACTGGGAAGGCGGTCGAGCAGAAGCTAACTTGGCCGTTGAGGAGGCGTCGGGCGTGGACAACCTCACAGGGTTGGATCCGAAAAATCCGGTATAAAAAACAAAAGAGACCGCATTTTGTCGGTCTCTTTTGTTTTATCAGCAGGTTCAGTTTTAGTGAACCTCTTCGTAAACCTTGCTCAATTGACAGAAGATGGTCTTATCTTCTTCTGTAGAGGGACGGAACGGTGCTTCAGAGATAGCGATACCAGCGATATCTGCGACCGTATAGAAACGTAATTTTTCAGTGATACCTGAGTTGCTACCACCGTCGGTTTGGAAACCGATCATCTTAATTTCGTTCGTGGGGGTCAAGCCACAAGCATAAGGGGATACCACACGGTCAAAACCGTGATAGGCAAATTCCAGGCTTTTGTTTTCTTTAATGGCCTGTGCGATGGTGTCTACTGTCGTCATTTCCGTTCTCCTTGGTCAATTGTCAAACGGTTAAAGGATCAAGCTCGTGCGAAAGTTATCCGTAACGAGCTGATATCTTGTTCCATTATCAACCTAAAACGATGTAAATGGCATGACTTGTCTCAAATATCTTTCAAAAGCTTGATTTAACTTTGTGTGTTTTGACCCGTTAGCTCGAAATACTTTTGCATCACGAGTATGGCAATGAGTTCTTCTCGAGGCTTGTCAAAGAATTGACGAACGAACTCATGTGCGTTTTGGAGGATGGTTTCAGCTTCATCGATATGTTGACTGTAGTACTGAATCTTTTCCTCTAAGTCTGAGAAGTCGTCCTTAATTTCAATGTAATGCACACCTGCTTTAAGTCGACCTTCCATAAACCAAGTTTCATACTTAGGTTTAGGCATGATGGCGATGGAATTCGATGACATCACCCATTTCAAGTTGCTCGCGACGTCATTACCTTCCAGACAAATGATAAATTTGTAGTGGAGGTGATCGTACAGGGTAATCAGAGGTTTATTCCATTCTGCGGGCAAATCAGACTTGTGTGCTGTATTAGCGCAATCTACCAATGGATGTCCGAAATACATTTTCATGAAACGCTGACGATGTGGTTGAAAGGTCGCACCACGGAAAATCGCCATATTGCGTTTCGAAGAAAAAGATCGCTTATCTTTCAAGAAAGTGAAATGGCGAACTTTGTCCAAATTGAGGACGACGTCGTTTTGATTGTCGCCATGAATAGGTCGGCTTTTAACAATAGAGGGCGTTTCCCCAATGAGCGTATTGTCGCCCAAGAGGGTATCGACTTTAAGCCTAGAATCAAAATAGCGCGTAATTTCGAAGGTGTCTCGAGTACAAGTACTGCCTTTATTAGGAATATCAGCGACAGACTTTTTGCCTGTGACAGGGGAGACGCAAGTTAGTTTATTGTAGTAATTGACGCGGTCGAGAATGTAGTCTTTATCGATGCGATGCTCTAGGGAATTTAATAGTGCGGTTTTATGGTGCAGTAGCCACCACTGAGGGACTAAGTTTCGCAAGGCGCAACGAAGGTAGTAGACAAACTTCAAATTTTTGCCGCGAGGTTTCAGGATATAGCTAGGACGGATTTTGTGCAGACTAATACGAAGAGCCATGGTGGATCCCTAGAGAGTTAAAAAGGACCTTTCTCACGCATGTAAGAAAGGTCCCTTTTAGTCAAACTATGACAATGTTAAGCCTGAGGTAAACGAGCGAGCTGCTCGCGAACCTTGGTTAACAGGTCGCTAAAGTCAGCTAAACGCTTCTTCTCAGTCTCAACCACTTGGGCTGGTGCACGTGCCACAAAGCGTTCATTGCCAAGTTTAGCTTCGCACTTCTTGACTTCACCTTCGAGACGAGCAACCTCCTTAGAGAGGCGATCACGTTCGGCAGCAAGGTCAATTTCAACCTTAAGCATCAACTTGAAGTCGCTCACAATGGCCACAGGGGCGATAGCGCTTTCGTTGACGGCTTCAATGCTTTCGACGTGTTCAACGCTTTCCAAGCGAGCCAAAGCCTGAAGATAAGGTGCGGCAGCAAGGCAAGCATCCTTCGGACCAGAAATCAAGAGCGGAATGCGCTTACCTGGCTGAAGTTGCATTTCACCACGCAGATTACGAACGGCGTCGATCATGGCCTTGATATCAGCCATACGAGCGTCGGCGTCAGCGTTCAAAGTAGTTTCGCTAAAGACTGGATAGTCCTGGATCATGATGGACGTATCTTCGTCAGCACGGCGAGTACCAGCGGCGAGAGATACCTTTTGCCAAAGCTCTTCCGTAATGAACGGAATGATCGGGTGTGCGAGACGCAAAACGGTTTCAAGCACCGTCACAAGGGTGTGACGGGTAGCGCGGCAAGTGGCCTCATCACCCTTCAATTGAACCTTGGTGAGCTCAAGATACCAGTCACAATATTCATTCCAAACGAACGAATAGATAGCGTTGGCTGCCACGTCAAGACGGAAGGTTGCGTATGCCTGACGAACATCACGAATGGTCTTGGCGAGTTCACTCTGAATCCAATGATCAACAAACGTAAAGTTCATTGGCGCATTAGCAGTTTCACCCGTGCCGCAGTCCTGGCCTTCAACGTTCATCAACACAAAGCGCGTGGCGTTCCAGAGCTTCGTGCAGAAATTACGATAGCCTTCAGCGCGTTTCAAGTCGAAGTTCACATTACGACCTAAGGTGGCATAGGCAGCCATCGTGAAGCGAAGGGCGTCAGCACCGTGTGCCGCAATGCCTTCCGGATAGACCTTGCGTAGCTTCTTTTCGACTTGCGGTGCCTTTTCAGGCTGACGCAAGCCTGTCGTGTTTTTCTTCACGAGGTCTTCAAGACCGATACCTTGAATAATGTCTAACGGGTCAAGCGTATTGCCTTCAGATTTAGACATCTTCTTGCCTTCAGCGTCACGTACGAGACCGTGGATGTAGACGTTATGGAAGGGGACGCGACCCGTAAAGTGCTTGGTCATCATGACCATACGAGCCACCCAGAAGAAGATGATGTCGTAACCCGTTACTAAGACAGAACTCGGTAAGTAGAGGTCATAAGCCGTGCGATCGTCACCCTGCGGTTCAGGCCAGCCAAGCGTAGAGAACGGAACGAGTGCAGAGGAGAACCACGTGTCAAGGACGTCAGCGTCACGCGTGAGTTTCACGCCTTCGCCAGCCTGCTTTTGAGCTTCGGCTTCAGAGCGGGCGACGTAGACGTTGCCCGTTTCGTCGTACCAAGCAGGAATCTGATGACCCCAAAGTAACTGACGAGAGATACACCAGTCCTGAATGTTTTCGAGCCACTGACGATAAACGCCACGCCATTCCTTCGGGAAAATATTGACTTCGCCAGACTCAACAGCTTCGAGACCCACTTCACCAATCGACTTGCCAGGGTAACGCGTACCTTCGGGGGCGGGCTTACTCATGGCCATGTACCACTGGTCGGAGAGCATCGGTTCTACGATCTCACCTGTACGTGTGACGCGAGGCACCATGTGGCGATGATCCTTGACTGCGACCAAAAGGCCAGCGGCTTCAAGGTCAGCAATGACAGCTTTACGGCATTCGTAACGATCCATGCCACGATACTTTTCGGGTACGTTATCGTTCATGCGAGCGGTCTTTGTGAGCACGTTCAGCATGGCGAGGTTGTGGCGACGGCCGACTTCAAAGTCATTGAAGTCATGAGCCGGCGTGATCTTCACACAGCCGGAACCAAATTCGCGATCAACATAGCTGTCAGCAATGACCGGAATCGTGCGGCCTGTTAACGGGAGAACCAAGGACTTGCCGACGAGCGCGGTGTAACGTTCGTCTTCTGGATTCACGGCAACAGCCTGGTCACCAAAGAGCGTTTCGGGACGCGTTGTCGCTACAACGACGCCTTCGCTACCGTCAGCACCTGGGTAGCGGATTTCCCACATGTGGCCATTTTCTTCTGCGCTTTCGACTTCGAGGTCGGAGACAGCGGACTGAAGCTTCGGATCCCAGTTTACAAGGCGATTGCCACGATAAATCAAACCTTCTTCGTAGAGACGAACGAAGGTTTCGATCACAACCTTGGAGAGCTTGTCATCCATCGTGAAGTAGGTGCGTTCCCAGTCGACGCTGTCACCCATGCGGCGCATCTGATTAAGAATCGTACCGCCAGAGAATTTTTGCCATTCCCAGACCTTGGCAATGAATTCTTCACGAGATAAAGACTTAAAGTCGATGCCCTGGCTTTCGAGCTTACGTTCAACCACGATCTGGGTGGCGATACCGGCGTGGTCCGTACCAGGAATCCAAGCGGTATTGTAGCCAGCCATGCGATGGTAACGCGTCAGCGTATCCATGACTGTCTGATTGAAGGCGTGACCCATGTGAAGAATGCCCGTAATGTTCGGGGGCGGAAGCTGAATAGCAAAGCTCGGCTTCTTGGGGTCAAGTCCAGCCTTGAAATAGCCACGTTCTTCCCAAACGGGGTACCAACGGGCTTCGATTTCGGCCGGGTCAAAGCTCTTGGCGAGCTCTTGAGTATTCGTATCAGTCATTTGTAGCCAGTAGTAAGACGAAAAAAGATTGACAGAAGTTAAGCATGAGGCGTAAGGATCTCCAATGCTTAGCTCTAGTCAGAAAATCTTATTATTGTCGCACGAAATAGAAAGGAAAACCCATCAACTTGTTGTTTTGATGGGTTTTGAGAAGGGATTTAGTTGGAATGAAGTTTGTTGAGGTCGATTTTGTCGAGTTCTTTGGTCACGGCTTCAGTGACTAATCCGTTAATCGAACGATCAATATCGACTCGTACACGAGAAAGTGCATTTTGTAGAGATACCTCTAAAGTATCTTTAAGCGCTTGACGAACGGCTGACTCTATCAGAGGCGTCAAAGTGAGCGCTATAGCTTTTTTCTCTTCATCGGTTAGCATGCGTGTTGCTTCGCCGAGCTGCGTAACTTCTTGGGGCTGGACGACTTCGGGAGGTGTGGCAGGTGTCTCGGCCATGAGACGAACATCTCGCCAAGTCAACTTGACGCGGTCAGTGAGATCAAAGCACTGCGTGTCAATGACGGGTTCTTTTCTAGGCGTAGACATAAAAAGGCACTCTACAAAAAGATTATTGTTTGCGATCGTAAGCAGCTAATTCAACACCCGCTGCGCGGTACGCGCGAAAACGAGCCCGAGATGCTTGAAGTTCTTGAGGATCTGTGCTGACCACGTCAATAATGCGCGAGAATCGGTCGAAACACGTTTCCCATGCGGGCGGCAAATTGTCGTCAAGAAGTAGAAGCACATCGGCATTGAGTTCTTCAAGCTGACTCGAAAACACGATAGGCGTTTCTGAGGCGAGAGGACTGTTTGCGGGTACATGAGGCAAAAAAGCGAGATCATCGAAACGCCATAAAAGGCTATTGAGTTCTCTCAGCTTTCGTTCGTCCGCAGACCAGATAGCCAAAGTGAGCCCGCGCCGATAAACGGTACGAGCAACAAGGCAGGCATAACGAAGGCGATGAGGAACGTTGTAATGAAAGTCGATTTTCTGCATGACTCTAATTATGGCTGAAAGCGAGCAGTCGCGTGACTTCTACTCGCTTTCAGGCTGTAAATGCATGTGAACGCTTTAGTGCATT
This sequence comes from uncultured Sutterella sp., assembly GCA_937943605.1. Lineage (GTDB taxonomy): Bacteria > Pseudomonadota > Gammaproteobacteria > Burkholderiales > Burkholderiaceae_F > Sutterella. The sequence goes on from CALEAW010000071.1 coordinate 14,381, forward strand.
TGGTTAAAAAGGAATTGGATGAGCATGGGAACAGGGCGTCCTGTCGAATAACGATCTCGTCCCGATGTGTTTGCGGTTGCAGCGATATCTAAATGTGCCCAAGGAATGTCTTCAACAAACGTTGATAAGAAGGCGGCTGCGCTCGAGGCACCACCATCACGAACAGTGGCCTGATTGGCGATATCTGCAACGGGTGTACGCATGAGTTTGGCGTATTCGGGGCCGACAGGAAGACGCCAAGCAGGGTCTAGCGATGCTTGGCCGGCCCTTAGTAGATCATTGGCAAGTTTTTCGTTCGGCGTGAAGAGGCCTGTATAAGGCGCGCCTAGTGCAATACAACACGCACCAGTCAGCGTTGCTGCATCAATGATGCATTGCGGTTTATGGCGTGCTGTCCAGGTGAGAGCATCAGCTAATACCATACGACCTTCGCAGTCGGTATTGAGAATTTCGATGGTTTTACCCGACAGAGAGGTTACAACATCGCCAGGTTTGGCTGCACTCCCTGAAGGCAGGTTTTCACAAGCGGCGACAACTCCCAAAAGGTTGATCGGTAGCTGGGCGCGAGCAATGGCTAATAGAGTACCAATGACAGCCGCAGCACCCGACATATCAAAGGTCATATCCGCCATGTTGGCTGCAGGCTTAAGCGAAATGCCGCCAGCATCAAAAGTAATCCCTTTGCCTACGAGAGCGTAAGGTGCTTCTTCTGATTGTGCCCCCTGATATTGGATGGCAATTAATCGAGGTTGTTCAATGCTACCTTGGGCTACCGACAAGAAGGCGCCCATACCCAAAGCTTCGATATCGGCTTTTTCAAGAATAGTCACAGAGGTGTTGGGGATTTGTTTGACTGATTCCGTTACAGCGTTAGCCAAGAAGGAAGGCGTGCAGTAGTTGCCAGGTAGTTCGGCCAAATAGCGCATGATGGCCATGCCTTCGGCGGCGACCTGCCCTTCTTTGAGACCTTGAGCAATAGCATCTGTGAGTTCTTCTGTCACCCAATGAATGGAGTGAGTTTTAGAAGATTGAGTGGACAGCGTTTTTAACGTGGTACGCTGAGTTAAGGTGTTCAGTGTTGTGGCAGCGAAGAGAGAAGCTGCTTCTTGAACAGTTAAATCACTAGGTAACCATTCTTCAACAGCGTACGCTTGTGAGGTTGCCCAAGATAACGATGATGCAGCTTTTTCGATCGATTCTTTAAAAACGGTTGCATTGAAGGCTTTGAGTTCACCTAAACCAAGCACCGCGATGCCACCAGGATAATCTTCGTTTTGGGTGATAAAGTGCGTCTGCCCAACTTTGGCTTCAAAAATGCCTTTTTCGACATATTGAGTAATGATGCCCTGATAACGAGCATCGAAGAGAGCGGCAGAGGGCGACAAAACAGCTTTGTCATTTTCAATAAAGATACCAACCACAAAGAGCGATGTGTTGATATCGGAAGGTAAGAGGGCAGAGATGTGAGTGTTTAAATGCGGTAAAACAGAAGACATACCCGTAAGTCCTATCAAATGTGTGTCTTCTCATTCTACCGTCGAGTTATCCCTAAGCAATGTAGCAAAAGCTGAAAAGCTATCGGATAATGAAAGAACGATTTCACTAAAGGAGTCACTCATGGATGCTCAGCCCAAACTCAGACTTTCCCGTCCAACCAATCATTTGGAAGATGTGTTGACGTTTTATGTTGACGGTCTTGGTTTTGAAGTATTGGATCGCTTTGACAATCAGCAGGGGTGGGATGGTTTGATTCTCGGTCACCGTGATTGGCCGTATCAGTTTGAATTTACGTCTCGTCGTGACGGGACAGTTGTGCCTCCAGCGCCTACGCCTGAACATTTTGTGGTGTTCTGTATCCCTGAAGGTGAACATTGGGAAAAGCGTCTCAAAGCTTTGTTTGAGTGTGGCTACCAACAGGTCACGCCGCCTCAGCTTTATGCAGATGCAGGGACAGCCACTTATGAAGACCCAGATGGCTATCGTGTCGTACTCGTTCGTGGTCGATGGAAGAAATAAAATACCATATTTATGGTATTTCTATAATTACCTTATGGGTATAAAGTTCAATTCCTACACTTCTTAAGTGTAGGAATTGAACCAAAGTTGGGGGGGTAGCTCAGCTGGGAGAGCGCTGCGTTCGCAATGCAGAGGTCGGGAGTTCGATCCTCCTCCTCTCCACCACGCCGGAATAAAGGGACGTCTACAGACGTCCTTTTTTGTTATCTATAGCTTTGTTTTACAGGCGTTTTCATGTGATTTTGTGTCTCTAGTTGTCTTTGCTTGTATAACTGAAGCTCATGGTTGATGGTATAGCGGATGGTATGATGGATTCAAGAATTTTCCACTTGGATTGTTTAACGCTTATACCATCCTTGTTATGCCAAAAGTTAGCAAGCCTAAGACCGTAAGAGAGTTGACAGCTCTATCGAAGCCTGGACTTTACCCAGTAGGTGTAATCACAGGTCTTTATCTAATGATTTCGAAAACTGGAGCGAAATCCTACATTCTTCGCTATACCGTACCGACAACTCGTCAACGCACAATGATTGGTTTAGGAAGCTTTAGTTCAATCAGTCTGGCTGATGTGCGTCGCCGTGCAAGCGAGATTCGGCAAAAAATAGAAGCGGGTATAGATCCTCAACAAGAGCGTAAAGAAATAGCAGAACAGGCGCGGCAAAAGGCTGAGGTTGATGCGCAAGCGCAGGCTGAAGCTCAACGTACAGTGGAGTATTGTCTAAATGCTTACGTAAACATGTGTGTTGAGTCTGGTTATTGGGTTCATAACGTTCGTGGTGAGTCAGTAGCTCGATCCTATATACGTCGAAACATTGTTCCTACCATTGGACATATACCAATTTCCACTTTGACACATCAGGACGTATTTGAGGTGGTTCGATATATCTGGCAAACGCAAATTGGCGCAGCACCGGAAACGTTATCGATCATTAGACGTATGTACTCATGGGCAAAGGCTAAGGGGTGGTGTTCAGGTGACAATCCAGCAGATCGTAGAGGTCCTTTGGGGGTTTTGCTACAACCTCTCGAAAAAAACAAGAAAAAGGCAGAAAACCTCGCCGCACTGGATTTTCATGAGATTCCAAAATTTTTAGCAGTTTGTTTGCAACGAAAGGACTTTTCGTATCTGTTGCTTGCATTCTCAATTGTGACCGTCTTGCGAGGTAAGATGGCACGTCTCTTAAAATGGTCAGATGTTGATTTAAAAAATAGAACTTTGACCATTCCAGAGGAATCATTAAAAACAAAAGGTCGCGGAGCACACACTGTCTATTTGTATGAGGCTGCTGTGGAAATTTTGACTCAAATGCCGAAAGTTGTTGACAGTGAGTTTGTTTTTCCTAGCTATCGACACATCAACAAACCAATGAGTGACAACGCAGTGAGTAATTGCATGCATATGCTCCATAAGGAACGCTTGGAACGAGATGGAGTGGGCTGGGTTGATCCGGTTTTAACAAAAAAGAGAGGAATTCCTGTTATTGCTACTCAGCATGGAACAGCAAGAGCAGGTTTCAAGACTTGGTGTAGCACGGGAGAAAACAGGAAGAGGTTCGATGTAGATGCCGTTGAATTATGCATGGCACATAACCTTAAGGATGACTATGACGGCGCTTACAATCGCGCTACTCTTGAAGATGAACGACGAGTTGTGATGGAGGCGTGGGGAAATTATTGTCTATCGATATATCATGAAATTCAACGTAGTTTGATCTAAGAAGAAAAAAATGAATCATAGTCGTGACATTATGCTTAATGTTGGTGATGCAGCATTAGCAATTACAGATGAGCGTTTGTTTGAAAATGAATTTAGATATTTGAAAATATCTAAATTTTCTGGGAATGTACAGGGATATAAAAATAGTACTACTAATCTTAGAAATTATTTCTTTGGAAAAGTTAAACGAAAAACGCCTTATGAAGGAACTCTATCTAAGTTTGAGGGACGGGCGGTTCCTTGTGTTTGTTCAAGTGTGCGTAAACAGGTATTAGCGTTGGAATTTCCTATGTCTGCATATGTGGAATCTTATAGGGAGTTTATAAATTCTGAAGAGAGTCCACATAGAGATTGGAATGAAAAGAATATACGATATTTTTTGTGTTTTTTAAGTGATTATCCAATAGGTTCGACACTTTTTGTTCTTTCAGTGTTGTTTATATTTGTTTCAATGTTTACGTCAGCCTATCTGTTTTCTGGTTGTATTATTTTTGCATGGGCTGTTTATTTATTTTGTGTTTGTTTAGACAATTGGATAATTTGTGACTTTAGTGCTAAATATTCTGAAAGGCAACTCAAAGATATTTTTTTGTTTAGGAAGCTTTTTATCAAGTCATTTTCTGATGAAGAGATTAAAAAGGATCCTTTGTTGAGTAATTTGGCTGTGATTGTCGCTAATGCTGAGAGAGAGGGGAATTCTATTGATCGTGCTAACAAAGATCTTCAAGAGAAAGGGAAGGATCTAGATCGTGGTGAGAGTGATTCTAATGAGCGTATAGATCAATTAGAAGAAAAGAGAAAATTAGAAGAAGAAAAAAGAAAATTAGAAAAAGAAAAAGATGATCTCCTTAAGGCTAATTTGTCTATGCAAGGGCTGCTTGATAGTAAAGACAGAGAATTAAAAGAGTATTCAGTTAGCGATGAAAAGGGAGATCAGAAAAGTTCTGATTCTATGTTAATATTTATGTTATGTATGATTGCTTCGGAGTGGAAGCCTCAAAACATTGAGAAAAGGAATGGAAGTATTGCTTATGCAAATATATTTTCTGAAGTTAGAGAAGGCTTAAATTCTGTATCGGTCGCGCTTAGTAATAAGGAGTTTGGAAGGTTAGGGTTTTCTGAATCATCTATAAAATCTAGAATAAATAAAGCTATACTTTATGCGAGCGAAAGAGGTTTGTTTGATAGAGTTGATTTTGAATCTGTGGGCAAAAGTTATAAATTAGGTTTTAAGGAGGTTGCTAATAAAAAGCAGAATAAGAAAAATAGTGATGAATAAAAAGTATTTTTATGTGTAACAGAATTCTGTAAGATTCTTTTCTTTCCATAAATTTTCTTAGCGGAGGATTTTTTTACATAGGAGAAGGAAATTTGTAGGATGGTAGCGTGTATTTCTTTTTCTCTTTAGGAGATTGTTATGACTACCACCAGTTCTCTCGCTAGTTTAGTTTTGCTAGAAATGCTCCCGTATCTCAATAATTCACAACTATCTCACTTGAAGGTTGTGCTGACTAAGCATTTAAGCAATGTCAGCTATGGTGGTGCACAGCCAACGATTGATGAACGAGACTATGTAGATTCTTTCCTGACGGCTAAAAAAATCGAAGGTTGTTCAGAGCGTTCTTTACACTACTACAAGCAGACCTTAAACCTAATGAAGCGCATGGTTGGGAAAGCTATTCGTTTAATCACAACGGAAGATGTTCGTAGCTTTATGGCCGCTTATCAATCGGAACATCATGTGAGTAGTGTTACGCTTGACAATATGCGCAGGATTATGTCCAGCTTCTTTGGTTGGCTTGAAGATGAAGATATCATCGTCAAGAGCCCTATCCGCCGGATCCATAAAGTCAAGACTCCTAAAACAGTTAAGGAAACCTACTCTGATGAAGAGTTAGAAAAATTACGAGATCACTGTGAACAAGTTAGAGACTTGGCTCTTGTCGACCTCTTGGCTTCCACTGGTATGCGTGTCGGAGAACTTGTACGCCTAAAGCGCACTGACATTGATTTTCAAGAACGAGAATGCGTAGTTCTTGGGAAGGGAAATAAGTCTCGTACAGTTTACTTTGATGCACGGACTAAGCTTCACTTGTCGCTCTATCTAGGACATAGGAAAGATGAGAACTCAGCCTTATTTGTCTCTCTAAAAGCTCCTCATAGACCTTTGAGTATTGGAGCGGTTGAATCTCGATTGCGCTTTCTAGGAGAGCAAGTTGGAATGACTAAAGTTCATCCGCATAAATTCCGTAGAACTCTAGCGACAGTTGCTATTGATAAAGGAATGCCTATTGAGCAAGTACAGCAGTTGTTGGGGCACCAAAAAATCGACACAACGCTTCAATATGCTATGGTGAAACAGGAGAATGTTAAGCAATCTCACCGACGCTGCATCGCATAAACGATAATTTAGAACATCAAATTCTCTCTCTGTACGATCATCTGTTTGTTAAACAAAAGGAATCAGACTGGGCGAAGGGAACATTAAGTGATATCGGTACAATAGTTGGTGGGGGAACACCATCTAAATCTCGCACTGAATATTACGCAGAAAGCGGAATTGCCTGGATTACCCCTAAAGATCTGTCTATCAATAAGTCTAAATACATATATCACGGCGAAATTGATATCAGTGATTTAGGGCTTAAAAAGAGTAGCGCAAGACTTGTTCCTGCAGGTACAGTACTATTCTCATCACGTGCTCCTATTGGGTATATCGCTATTGCGGGACATGAGTTAACTACCAACCAGGGATTTAAGTCTGTAATTCCGAATCAAACCATAGGAACGGCATTTATATATTGTTTTTTAAAAAGAAACTTGCCTCTTATTGAAAGTATGTCATCAGGATCGACATTTAAAGAGGTTTCTGGATCTGTGATGAAACAGGTGCCCGTAACAATACCAAGTCAGGAGTCATTACGAATTTTTAATCAATTTACTCATTCTCTTTTTGAACAGCAAAAAATGTTAGAAAAAGAGAACTGCACTCTAACTAAAATTAGAGATAGCTTGTTGTCGAAGTTTTTTAGTTGATACTATAAATTATCGTTTATTTAACTTTCAATCAAAGCGTCATAATTTCTAAAAGGAAAGGCTGAACCATGGTTAAGAAATCGAAAATTAAAGACTTAGGAACTATTGTTACAGGAAAAACTCCATCGACTAAAAATCCTCAGTTTTGGATAGGGGAAATTGATTTCATTACCCCTAAGGATATACAAGTAACCAAACACGTCTTTAATACTGAAAGAAATTTATCTTATGAAGGGATGAAAGCTGTAGCTTCTTCTCTGTTACCTGCTAATGCAATTTGTGTTTCTTGTATCGGAAATATTGGGTACGTAGGAATGACTACAAAGCCATCTGTAACAAATCAGCAGATCAATTCTATTATTTGTAATCAAGATAACGACCCAAATTTCGTATTTTATTTGATGAAATCTTTGTGGCCTATATTTAAAAATTTTGAGGGGCAGTCTACTACCATCTCTATTTTAAATAAAGGACAGTTTTCTGATATAGATATTTTATTACCATGTTTAGAAGATCAGAAAAAAATCGCAGCATATTTATCATACATTGACGAGAAAATCGAACTCAATAATAAGATAAACGATAATTTACAGCAACAAGCTGAAGCGGCTTATTCAAAGTTAATGGACGAAGCTAGTAATTGTACCCAGGTCCCGTTGAAAGATATCACCCATATTACAATGGGGCAATCACCAGCGGGTCATAGCTGTAATGAAAATGCTGTCGGAGCTGTTTTTTATCAAGGTCGGGCAGAATTCGGGTTCCGCTTTCCTACTCGAAGATTGTTTACAACCGAGCCAAAACGTATGGCAAAGTCAGGGGATGTTCTGTTGAGTGTGAGAGCCCCTGTTGGAGACACTAATGTTGCTTATGAAGAATGCTGCATTGGTCGTGGTCTTAGTGCTATTGAAAGTAAGACTGGGGAATCCTCGTTCCTGTTATATACATTAAGATACCTCAATCGTCAGTTTGAAGTATTTAATGCAGAAGGTACAGTTTTCGGAAGTATTAATAAAGAGCAACTGAATAATTTTCAGATTAAATTACCACCTAAAGAAAAGATTAAAGAGTTCGAAGCAATTGCTAGGCCAATGGACGATCTTATCAGATTGAACTTTACAGAGAATTGTCGTCTAACTGAGTTAAGGGATAGGCTATTGTTAAACTTTTTTAACAATAAATAATTGACGCAGCTTTTTGTGGTGATAAATTATCGTTTATTCGATAATTTAACTCGATCTTCGCATCTAGATTATTCAGAATCCGAGAGATTTTTTGTTGTTCTTCAATGTTATTTGGTAAACGAAGTTCCACTTTTTTCATAATGGATCCTGATACTTCTTTAAAAGTTGTACCAGTTCCTAACGCTTGAATCTTCGGAATAGCTAACTTTAATGCATAGTATAAAAATAAAGGATCAACATCATGATTCGGGATAATACTCTTAAAACCCTGATTTGTGCATACTGTATTGCTCGCTATGGCAATTAGGCCGATAGGAGCTCTTGATGAAAATAGAATAGTATTCTTAGGTAATTTAACGGTTGAGCAAGAATTAAAACCTCGTTCAGTGATATTCCTTTCTCCACGTTCAATGTATCTATATCTATATCCTGACAAATCTTTAGGAGTAATCCATGGAATATCTCCTCCGTAATTCAATAAATCTTTAGTAGAAGGAGTTGCCCCTCCAACTACCGTGCCTATTTCAGATAAGCAAACAGTTTTCCAACTCATTATTTTCTCCAGTGAATTTAACATTTATACTGCTATTTTAATTAATATTATCTAGAGAGCTTCTGATTGCTTTTTCTAATCTTGATGATTCTTCAAACATTTTGTATAGTTCTTTTTTTAATCGAGAAATCTTTTGTTCAAAAGGCTCTTTATCCTCTTCTGTTTCTTCAACACCAACGTAACGACCTGGGGTAAGAATAAACCCCTGCTTTTTGATGGTATCGATATCAACAATTGCGCTAAACCCTTTTTCTTCAATCAGCGATCCTGAATGAAATTTATCAAATGTTGATGCAATCTTTTTTATATCCTCATCACTCAGCTCACGTAAGGTCCTTGTAATCATTGAGCCCAAGTTTCGTGCGTCTATAAAGAGAGTCTTTTGAGGTTGTTCTTTATTCCTAGAAATGATCCAAAGAGAGACAGGTATTTGTGTGTTGAAAAAGAGCTGTGGAGGTAAAGCTACGATGCCATCGACAAGATCGTCTTCAACAATTTTCTGACGGATAACATCTTCGCCACTTTGTTGAGACGAGAGCGCGCCATTAGCTAGCACAACCCCCATTTTGCCTTTTACAGAAAGATGGTGGATCATGTGCTGTAACCAAGCAAAGTTTGCATTTCCTTCAGGCGGAATCGCGTAGTCCCAACGAGAATCATCTTTTAGCTTCTCTCCTCCCCATTCTTTTAGATTAAAACGTAAAATCTCGGTCTAGTTGGGGTATAACTGCCCCAACTATTCCTTATC
>CALEAW010000072.1 GCA_937943605.1 uncultured Sutterella sp.
GTAATGTCTGCTCAGATTTTTGTCTTGAGTGCACATTCTTTTGGGAAGTTCAGGCTCTCCGCCACGTAATGTACTTAGGAAATACATTTGATATATCGAAGGATGCTGAGACAAAATTTGCCACAATATTGACACCTACAGTCGCGGTAAGAAGCGTGAATCCAAGTAGTAGCACCACCCATTTGTTATCGAGGTGCCCCATGACTTGAATGGGATCGATCAGCATCTGCCCAAAAACAGCTGGCGTACCAGAAATTGTGATTACTGCAATAGAAGAGAAAAACACAAAGTTAATCGGCAGCCCCCAGAAATTCCCTTTTCGCATGTGATTGATGCTTTTTGCATATCGTGAGAAGTCACCGAAATTTAAGGTAGGACCAGCAAAATAGGACACAATTAATGAAATACCTACGACAATGTTCCAGGCGATCTGACCAGCGGTGAGTTCTCTATCTGCCAAGGAAAACGAAATATTTTCCCACCCCGCTTCAACGATGATGTAAATCATCAGAACAACCATTACCACATAGACGATAGGCCCAGCCCAATCAATGAAGCGGCGTATTACGGTCATGCTACAAAGAAAGAGTGCAGTCTGAAGAAGCCACATTGTCAAAAAGCAAATCCACCCCAAAACAGACAATCCAAGGACACGTGATTCCGTGAGCACTTCTGCAGCAGGAATGAGATACAGCACAATGACAAGCATTGCGGCGCTCGCTAGATAGGTCTGAATGCCATACCAAACGATCGCGATGATCCCACGAATTAAAGCTGGAATATTTGAGCCCAATACACCAAAAGTCATTCGACTCATAACTGGAAAAGGCACAGCACATCTTTGGCTTGGAACTCCAATGAGGTTAGCCAGGACTTGCACAATGAGAATCCCCAAAATCAGACTGACGAATACTTGCCAGCCCGCTAATCCAAGTGAGAATAATGTCCCAGCAAAAACATACCCACCAGCACTATGCACATCAGACATCCAAAACGCAAAGATGTTGTACCAATTCCATGTCTGCTTGGTCGGTAGAAGGTCTTCGTTAGCCAAAAAACTGCCTTTACAGGCCTCTCTTGTGGCTTCGACGTCTGTCATGATTAGCTCCTTGCGGCACACCATTTCCGCTGTGTCGCGAAAATGCCGTCCAGTAGTTATTTCCCCACCAATTTAGGAAAAACTGAGGATTTGGTCACTACCCGAACACGACAACTAATTGTCATTTCATGTCAAACGTCGTAAGGGAACAAAACCACAACAAAAGTAGCCAAAAAAGAAAGAAAATTCCGAATCCAGTGACGCGATAAGACATACGCTACACGATATTGACTTCATGAAGCATGATTAAATGTCTATTCAAATTTGATATAAAAAAAGGACGCTCAATCCAAAACTGTTGGAGCGCCCTTTAAATATCAACGGTGTTGTAATACTGAATAGAGACTTACTTAGAACAACGAAATACGACGACCAATCGGATCACCTACAATTCCCTTTTCAAGGGTATAGACCGTCGACCCTCTCACTAATGTGCGCGAGACTCGGCAGTCAATTTTTCGCCCCTCATAAGCACTGAACTTGTTCTTGTAGTAAAGCGTTTCTGGTGTGACTGTGTAACTCTTAGACGGATCAATCAGAACCAAGTCAGCATCCATACCAAGTGCAATCTCTCCTTTACCTTCCAAGCGGAAGCGACGCGCTGCGCGAGTAGACAACGCTTGCGCAAGGATCACAGGACTGATGTGTCGCTTGAGTACGGCCTCATCGAACATCGCGTCGACGCAATTTTGACACCCACTGATACCACCCCAAGCATGGAAGGCATTGGGAGACGATTTAAGATCTATCGTGCAAGGTGAGTGGTCAGAAACGAGCATTTCAATTTCATCGCTGGCCAACATTTCCCAAAAGAGTTGCTGATGATAACGATCGCGGATTGGAGGTGAGCATTTAGCTTTGGGACCAATGGCGTCCAGTTCCTCAGTACAGAGAAGGAAATAATGAGGGCACGATTCAAAGCTCGCATCCACACCACGTGCTTGAGCTCGCTTGATTTCCTCTACGACTTCAGCACACGTACAGTGAGCAATATGAATGCGACAACCTGCAGCCTCCGCAATCAACAGAACACGATGAACAGCTTCAACTTCCGTGAAGATGGGACGTGACGCAACGTAGTCTGAGAGCTTCGTAAGACCAGCTTGTTTAGCGGCTCTACCTAAACCATCAGTGATAGTCGCATTTTCACAATGAACTACAAGAAGGCCATCCTTTTCAGCAATGCGACGACAGCCCTCATATAACTCAAAATCAGTCACATTTTTAAAGTCACCTGGCTTACCGGAACCACAAGTTGCAACAAAGGCCTTAAAAGCCGCAACGCCAGCGTCAGCAAGCGGCCCCAAATCATCAAGATTCCACGGCACCAGACCACCCATTGGGGCGTAATCAGCCCAACACTTTCCTTGAGCACAACTCAGCTTCAACTCCAACGTTTCTACATTCGTCGTAGCGGGAACCGTATTGAGAGGCATCTCGATGAAAGATGTAATGCCACCTGCAACCATTGCCTGCGTCCCCGTGGCGTACCCTTCCCATTCGGTACGACCAGGTTCGCTAATATGCATGTGCGCATCCACCATACCCGGCATGACATATTGCCCGGTAGCATCAATGATTTCATTGGCGAGAGAAGAATCAAGATTGGGAGCAAGGCTTGCGATACGTCCATCGCGGATTCCGATATCCAGAGTTTCTTCACGATCCGCAAGAACAACGCGGCCATTTTTAATAAGAGTGTCGAACATGATGCGCGTTCCTTAGAAGTTAAGCCCAAAGACCTGTTGAAGATAAAGAGCACAGCAGGCAATTGCACCCAGAATCAGCATAAGTGGGGTATAGAATCGCAACCATTTCGTATATTCGACCTTAGCAATCACCAGCGTGGCAATAAAGAAGCCTGATGTAGGGAAGAAAATATCGGTTAACTGACCGCCCCAGGCATTAGCACTGACAATAGCCTGCTGAGAGACGTCAAGGAGAGATCCTAAAGGAGAAAGAATAGGCATTGTCAGAATCGTCAATGCCGTCGCACCTGGAATGAGCGCGTTGAAAAGAGCTTGTTCCCAGAACATTCCGATAGCCGAGAAAGCCGGCGGAATCGTCGCCATCATATTTTCGAGCCAATACACGATCGTGTCAGTGATCACACCTTTGTCCATCACAACAGCGATAGCTGATGCCACACCGCATAGTAAAGCACCGACCATAAGGTCATGCATGCCCGCATTAATATCGTTACAAATCTGTTGAGCTGATTTACCAGCAATGATTGCAGCGATAATGCCAATCACTAAAAAGAGACCACCAATAGCTTCGAATCCAAGGTTCATCGAGAGGATAAGGTAGATAGCTATCGGGAAAAGAACCAAGCATGAAAGCCCCGCATAAACTTGACGCTGAGTGAAGGTCAGCTCCTTGGAATCATTTGCACCTTCCTTGGCTAGCTGAGCCTTCATTTCGATATCGGTGTCATACGTGAGACTCTTGGTTGGATCTTTCTTCACACGAGCAGCGTAAATCATGACATAGATGATAGACACAGCAATTACAATGCCAAGAACAATGGCTCGAAGACCAGAGCCTGAGAACATCGTTACCTGTGCGATCTGCTGCCCCATCCCGACAGAACCAGGAATGGTAATACCGAAAGTAAAACCCATGCAAGGAGACAGAAGTGCAACAGCAGTAGCTGTCATGCCGTCATAACCAAGTCTATAGAACAAAGGCAAGAACACTGGTAAATAAGCAAGCGATAGTTCTGGAACACCAATGAAAGCTGCTAAGAGCGAAAGTACTAACATCAAAACTGGTGCAACCAGAAATTCCGAAGTACCGACCGCTTTTGAGAGTTTTTGCACGCCAAGGTCAATCAGGCCTGCACGTTTGATCAACCCCATGCAAGCACCAACGAGGAATGTCAACACAATCACACCAGCGGCACGTTCGAACCCGTACGGTATAGCACTCACGACATCGAGCCAACCTGCAGGATGTTGAGGTACTGGTTTGTACGTCCCAGCAACAACCAAGTTCTGAACACCGTGCGCCGTTTCAACGACCTGGCGATCGTACTGACCAGCGGGAACAATGTAGGTTAAAAGGGCCATGAAGAGGATGAATGTGCCTAGAACAATGTAGATATCTGGCATCTTGAAACCCTGCTTCTTCGGAGCATTTTGCTTCGTATCTTTAGGTTCGGTCATGATGGTGTCCTTTGGTTACTAGTTCATGTGACCTCTGCAAGTCCTTCAGCAGAACAGCAAACTGGAGTGCCATTCTGCTGAAGTCAGGTGGTAGTCAATTAATTGACACCAACCACAGCGGAGAGGAGTGCCATGCGAAGAGCGACGGAGAATCCGATAG
>CALEAW010000073.1 GCA_937943605.1 uncultured Sutterella sp.
TATGGTCTCAGAGCGTGTTTGCGCAAAAGGCTTATTCGAATGTAACAAACGAAACGCCTACGCGATTTGTGGTTGGGACGTCGCTTATTGCCGATATTTTGTCTGACCTTTTGCCTGAGGCTAAGATCTTGACCCTTTCGCAAGGGTCAAGCTGTCCAATACATGGCGATATGAAGTCTCAAGATGCCTTTGCTGCCTCTGAAGCCGACATGATTCTGATTCATGACTTTCAGAAAAAGATTCCAGCAATCCATGGCGTCTTAAGAGCCGCGTCGCATCCTGGATTAAGGTTAGAAACCCTCCAGTTAGTTGGTAATTGGATGACGCCACCCGTTCAAAAAGCCGCCTCACAAATGATCGCTCAATGTTTAGTCAAGGCGTTTCCCGCGATCACGGCGATGGTTGATGCGAATCTCGCCCAGCGTCTAATTAAAATTGATGCGTTAAGCTTGGAACTCGAAACAGAGTTAGCGCCGATGCGTGGCCGTCCAGTGATTGCTTCTGGACGTCAAGCGGACTTTTTGGCCTGGGCTGGTTTTAAGGTCGAAGCGACCTATATGAGAGCACAAGACTTGAGTCCAATGGCGCTCATTCAATTGATTCGTTTAGGGCGTGATAAAGGGATTGTGGCTGTTATTGATAACCAACAATCGGGCGCAGATTTGGGGGGCGCTTTAGCGTCTGAATTAAAGATTCCGCATGTGACACTTTCGAATTTCCCAGTCCCTAATAGCCACGAGTCGACCTTCTTTACGCTCTTAAAGGCCAACGTTGATCGCTTGTCGGCGGCTACCTCGGAGGCAGCTCAACACCCATGATGCCGTCTTCAAAACCCTTAGCCGAACTTCAACACGTGACCGTCCGAACTCGGCATCAAACCATTTTGTCTGACGTATCGCTTTCAATCCAGTCAGGCGACTTTATGGGGTTGATTGGTCCTAACGGAGCTGGTAAATCAACCCTCCTCGGGCTTTTTAATGGACTCACTAAGGCGTCAAACGGGCATGTGTTATTTGAAGGCTCGGCTTTGACGCCCTTTACACAACGTCGGTTTCGACTTGATATTGGGTATGTGTTTCAGTCAATCCCTGTTGACAAACAAATGCCCGTAACGGTCTTTGAAACGGTGCTCTCGGGTACCTTTGGTCGATTAGGGCTTTTTAGACAACCGGGTGACCAAGAGCGTCAGCTCGCACAAACGTGCTTAGAGGCCGTTGGTCTTTCTGATTTGGCCGATCGCCCTTTGGGTGCGTTGTCGGGTGGCCAATTGCAGCGTGTCGCGATTGCTCGCGCATTAGCGCAACGCCCTAAACTCCTTTTGCTTGATGAACCGACGTCAGCTTTGGATTGGGAAGCGCAGCGCGCCATTTTGCATTTAATTGCCGACTTACAAAAGACCTATGGCTTTGCGGTGGTGATGGCGACACATGACTTAAATGCGGTGTTGCAACTCTGCGATCAAGCGATTCTTTTGCAAGACGGTCGTGTGTTGGCCGTCGGAGAAAGTCAATCCGTGATGACGGCTGAACGCTTGTCGACACTTTATCGAGTCCCCATCGACGTGAGTCATGTCAATGGTCGCCCGGTGGTGCTCTTTTAAGGGGTTGACTGTATGGATTGGCTTCAATATGAATTCATGCAGCGAGCCCTTGCCATGGGGCTTTTGTCTGGTGCGACCTGTGGGGTGCTTGGCGTCTTTATTGTTTTGTGGCGTATTGGGTTTATTGGGATCTGCATTTCGCATGCCGCCTTTGCGGGGGCTTTGTTGGCTCTTTGGGGTGGATTGCCAGCGCTTCCCGGTGCCTTGATTGGGAGCGTGGGCGCAGCGAGCGTCGCGGGGCCTTTGACACGTAAAGCGACTTTTACGCCTGACGCGGCGGTAAGCATTATTTTTTCTGTCATGTTGAGTTTGGCGATTTTGGCGTTAGGTATGTTGCCGGCGAGCCAAACGGATGGTCTTACGTTCCTTTGGGGGAATTTATTAACTGCTCAATGGTCTGATATTGGCGTGATGGGCGGTATTACCGTGGTGCTTGTTGGTTTTCTGTGGCTTTTCTTTAAAGAAATTCAAGCGACCTTGACGCAGCGTGAAGCCGCTGAAGCGATGGGGTTACCTGTCAAAGCCATTTATTACGGAAGTCTCACGCTTTTGAGTTTAATCGTAGCGTTTTCGTTGCAATCCATTGGTGGGTTACTCATCTATGCCTTGATGGTAACGCCTGCCGTCACCGCGCTGCAGTTGTGTTCGAGCCTCAAGGCGACCTTTTGGTCAGCGGCGGGCTTTGGGGCATTGTCGGTTGTGATCGGGTTGGTCGCTTCAACTGCTTGGGCAATCCCCACGGGTGTCGCGATTGTCTTAAGTGCCACGGTGCTTTTGATGGTGGCTTATGCCATCTCGCCCAAACGTCATTCGTTTCGTCAGTCTTAATGGGTGAAGCATGACGAAAGACGCTCCTCGTTGGCTGATGCTTGGCGGCTTGGTCGTTGTGGGACATTTGGGCGCTTTTGCGGTTGTGCAAAGTGTCGTCCCTGAGACCCCAGCTACGATGCTTGGCGAAACGAACATCATCACGGCGATGGTAAGTGTTGAAGAAGGCAGACAGCATAGAGAGGCCCGTAACGACCAAGTCGAGGCGTCAGCCAAACCGGCGTTAGCCGATCCAAAGTTGATTGAACCCACATTGGTTGATCCTGCGCCAAGGACTCAAGCCACAGTGTCTAAAACGACTAAAGATAAAGCCGTTAATCCTAAAAAGGCTGAACCTAAAGTCGTAGCAAAGCGAGAGCTACGATCACAAACTCAGGTAACGAAACCCGCACCGTCTAAGCGAGTTAAGACGAACACAGTACCGCCTCAATCTACGAATTTCAAGACCTCGTCTGGTGTTGAGACAGATCGTGGTGAGATGACAGGGTCAGCGTCGGCAGGGGCTAGCGCCAATACTTTTGTTGGGCCTTCGGCATCTGCGGACTATCTCAATAACCCATATCCTAAGTACCCCAAGCTGAGTCTCAGGCGTAAAGAGGTCGGTACCGTGTGGTTGACGCTTACAGTAACAGCTGAGGGTTTTGCGAAGGACGTTCGGGTCAAAGAAACCAGTGGTTATGTTCGGCTAGATAAAGCTGCATTAGAAGCGGTCAAGAGGTGGCGCTTTAGACCAGCACGGCGCGATGGACAAGCAGTCGACACCGAATACGAACTCCCTATTCACTTCAAACTCAAAGAATAAAATGGTTTTTGAAAGTATCATCGAACTTTGGCAAAACGCTGACGGAGTGATTCGCGGCTGTGCCCTACTCCTATTTGTGATGTCGGTGTTGGCTTGGACCGTGATCTTAGGACGTGCTTGGCATTATGGGCGTTTTTCTCGTCAGTATTTAAGACCGCAAGGCACAATGCCAGCAAGCATTCAGCGTGCACAAGCGTTTCAAGGGAATGCTGAGCAACGGCATCTCGCACTTCAAACTGCTGTGGATGAAGAAGGTTTACGGTTGGGTGGTGGCTTAGTGATTCCAGCGGTTGTTGGTTCAACGGCACCGTTTGTTGGTCTTTTAGGTACCGTTTGGGGTATTTACTTGACCATGGTCAAGCTCGGCAGCCAAGAACGCCTTTTAACAATTGCTGATGTTGCGGGTCCCGTAGGTGAAACGCTTATTATGACGGCTTTGGGGTTGGCGGTCGCGATTCCCGCCGTCATAGGCTACAACCTCTTAGAAAAATGGCGTCAGCGATTAGTTTCACAACTTGCCATCCGCGTAAATCGTTGGTTGGTAGAAGAAACCTATCAGTCGGGTCATGATGAGACACAGGAGATTCATGCATGACGCCGATTCGCCCTAGTCAAACAAGTGGCTCCAAGGGTTTGATCACTGACATGAATGTGACTCCGATGGTCGATGTGATGTTGGTGCTCCTTGTGATTTTTATGATCACAGCCCCTTTGATGTTTCGCTATCAGCCCTTAGATTTACCTAAAGAAGCGCTTGAAGCCACCCAATCAGATGCCTCGATGATGACTTTGTCGATCACAGCTGATGGAGCGCTTTTTGTGGATGGCATTAAAATGTCTGAAGATGATTTTATGAGCTTGATGTCGGCTAAAGGGGCTGAGTCTACGTTCTCTGGCGTACGAATCATGGCTGATACCTCCCTACCCTATGGACGCTTACTCCACGTCATGCGGCTATTACAAGCCGCAGGTATTACGAAGATGACGTTTGTGTCGGCACCCAATGCGCCTTAAAGCAACAAGCGCTATTTAAGCAACGGATCGAAGGATAAAGCTACAAAATAAGACGATTTAGGTATTTGTCATCACTTCAGTGGTCAAAATTTGTGTCAAGGACTGTTCCCTATCGGGGTTACTACGTACTAATACAGAATTTTCGGGCGTATTCCCTTAGAGGTAATTCCTCTTTGTTTTCACGGCCAAAATATTGGAAAATGTGTGCGTTGTCTTAAGAGGACTCGCGTCGTCAACTCGGGGGAGAGCGGCGTTAGACCTCATGAAGTACATTTGAACCGGGTACTTCATATTTTCGGCAGTCTTTCTAGAAGCGAGTTTTGAATGATTCCGTGTCCCGGTTCTTTATGTTGGAATCATTCTTTCACCGCCGATAACTCGCGACGGACGGACTGCCATTTTCTTTGAAGACACAAGATTCCAGGTGATGTTGGATCCGATCAAAGCAATTTTGACCGGATCCTTTTTTTAGACGAGTTGACCGCAAGTGGGACAGCGGCGACGGCGACCCACTTTGATCGTATCAAAGCGCATCGAGAGCGCGTCAACAAAGAGAAGCTGACCACAGAGCGTAGAGCCAATGCCCGCGGCAATCTTTAAGGCTTCACAGGCTTGCATCGTGCCAATGATACCGGTGACAGCTGAAAATACGCCAACATCGGCAGCCTTAACGTCGTTACCTGCATCATCCTCTTCAAAAATACATTCAAAGCAAGGGGACGCAGGGTTCGTCGGATCAAAGACTGTTAATTGGCCTGTAAAACGGACAGCAGACGCAAAGACCAGTGGTTTGCCCGCTTCTCTTGCTGCCCGTGACACTGCAATACGCGTGGCGAGATTGTCAGTACAGTCCAAAATCACATCTGCTTTTTTGACGAGCGTCTTTAAGCGAATCGAATCGGCATAGTCGGTCACAGGCGTGACCACACAGTGGGGTGTGAGACGTTCAACGGCCTCAAGCGCACTCACTGCTTTATTGAGGCCCACTGAGCTCGTGCAATGAAGAATCTGACGGCTTAAATTAGAGGTTGAGACGGTATCGGAGTCTACGACCGTAATGCGGCCAGCGCCCGCTGCTGCCAAGTAGATGATGGCCGGAGACCCTAAGCCCCCAGCGCCAATCACTAAGAAGTGTGCTTGATTAATGGCTTTTTGGCCTTCTTCGCCGAGTTCACGTAAAAGCATTTGGCGGCTGACGCGTTCGCGCAAATCACCGTTTATCGTGAAGTCCACAGGCTTCGTGCTATTTTTGATCATTCTCTGTAGCTCCACAATTTAGGCGTAGAGCGCCGTCGAGAGATAGCGTTCGCCCGAGTCTGGGAGCAACACCACAATGGTTTTACCCTTCATTTCAGGACGTAATGCCACTTGGGTGGCTGCCCACAGCGCGGCACCACTTGAAATACCGATCAAGAAACCTTCCTTTTGCGGTAATGCGCGACCAGTGGCCAAAGCGTCTTCGTTACTAACCTGAATGACTTCGTCGACCACTGATCCGTCATAGTTTTTCGGAATGAAGTTAGCACCAATACCCTGAATGGCATGTGGACCCGCAACGCCTTCTGAAATCAAAGGACTGGCTTTCGGTTCAACCGCAACGATATGAATATTGGGGTTCTTGGCTTTTAGAAAGCGCCCCGTACCACTTACAGTGCCACCTGTACCGACACCCGCTATAAAGCAGTCGATCTTACCCTCGGTATCTGCCCAGATTTCGGGACCCGTGGTCAGCATATGGGCTTTAGGATTGTCGGGATTATCGAATTGGCTCGGGATAAAGCTTCCAGGGATTTCTTTGGCTAAGGCTTCGGCTTTTTCAACGGCACCAGCCATGCCTTTAGAGCCTTCAGTTAAAACCACTTCACCGCCATAGGCCTGAAGGAGCTTACGGCGTTCAATACTCATGGTTTCGGGCATCGTAAAGATGGCGCGATAGCCTCTCGCGGCGGCGATGCTCGCTAGCCCAATACCTGTATTACCAGACGTTGGTTCAATAATGACGGCGCCTGGCTTTAATTTGCCTGCCTTCTCGGCTTCACGAATCATGGAGAGCGCAATACGGTCTTTGGCACTTCCGGCCGGGTTAAAGCTTTCAACCTTAGCCAAAAGCGTAGCTTCAAGGCCATGAGCTTTAGCCCAACGGTTGAGTTGCACTAAGGGGGTTGAGCCGACGAGCTCGGTGATCGAATCGTAGATCGGCATATCACACGTCCTTTTTACTTTGTCACTATCGGATGGTCATTTGAAGCGACAATAAAACTTCAAAATGCGCAAAACACATCCAATATGAACGAATAACAGATCGTTCAAGTATAGGCGGAAGGTATCACGCTTCGCAATGAAGACAATGCCTTGTTACGCTTTCGTGTTCAAGGATTGGCATGACGGGTGGTTGAGCTTATGTGGGCTTGTGGAGAGTCCAAGAACGATAACCTTAACTTCCCATAAAAGTTGCACTCAAGCACTATGAGGCGCGTAGGAAGG
>CALEAW010000074.1 GCA_937943605.1 uncultured Sutterella sp.
TTTGACCTTGTTGAGAAGCCAAATTGTAAAAGTACGTGTATAGGGAGCGTACGATCAAAAGTCGAAGTCTCAAAGAGTTTTCCGTAGGCCGAGAGGAGCTGTAACGTTGGCTCATATAACGCGTGACTGCGAACGGTCGGCGTCATGCCATGCGCATAACGATGAAAGAGTTCGTCACCAAACATTTCGCGCAATTTGCCGAGCATGCGACTCGCTGCGGACGGACTGATGCCAGTGGCGTCAGCTGCTTCAGATAAATTTCGGAGTTCGTAGAGTTTGATGAAGAATCGTAAAGCTTCGATATTCATGGGTGTAAGCCTTTTTGTTTAGCTTTTTTAATCATTTTAGGGTCATTTCAAGACGAAATGAATCCGACATACGATTCAGCATCAAGCGTTTTGTATTTCTCGGTAGTTATCGCTCGAAATTTACAATTCTTTATTTCTCTTTGGCTATCAACACAAAAACCCGACATCGATGCCGGGTTTGAGTGTTGGCGCAAGTAACAGGCAATGAATTACTTGCGGATACTACGCGTATACATCACGCTACCTTTTTCGTTGTACGTCTGAGAATAGACGCCCGTGGAATTCGCAATGGTCACCGATGAGCCTGTATAGCCAAGCAAGGTGCCAGGACGCGTATACAAAACCTTGCCGCGTTCACCATAAACAAAGACGACGTTGCCGCGTTGTTCAGCTGACGTAATCGCCATAATGCTCTCCTCAAAGATGGTCTTGATGCCTTTATGTTAGCAAAATGATGGTGTGTCAGGCGGCTATTGACCACTGATTGCCGACTCAACACCTCAACAAAACCACGATAAAGTTCACCCAAAGACAGGCTATTTGTCGCCAATATTTTCGACTCGTCGACCTTTGTCGCCTTTGTTGATTCGAATTGCAAGACAGTCGATTTTCCGCAATTTGACTAAGCAAAATACCTAAAAGCCTTCGCCCAAAAAAAGCTAATAACGCTCATAGAATGAATGGTCAATTCCCGTTTGTCGTTACGGCTCGACTAGACATTAGGGACACAATAACGATGAGCTAAGAAGGCATTCACTTATGCACTCTCAATTTGAAGACGCCGCCATTGAAGCGGCACTGATTTTGGCTGATGGGACGGTATTTCGTGGCGTGAGCGTTGGCGCGCCCGTGACGCACGTTGCTGAAGTGGTTTTTAATACCGCCATGACGGGCTACCAAGAAATTCTGACCGATCCGAGTTATACGGGACAGATGGTGACCTTGACGGGGTCACACGTCGGTAATGTCGGTGTCAATTTAGCCGACCAAGAAGGGAGACGAATCTACGCCGAAGGGTTGATCGTGCGAGATTTACCAGCGACCTACTCAAACTATCGTGCGACTGAAAGCCTCACGCATTACCTGAAAGCTCAGGGCGTGCCCGCCATTGCGCAAATCGATACGCGCCACCTTACACAGTATTTGCGTACGAAGGGGGTACAAGCGGGTGCGATCGTGGTCGCGCAAAATGGAACGCTCACCGAGGAGGAGTTCGACAGAGCATTGGCGAAAGTCAAGGCGTGGCCAGGGCTCAATGGCCTTGACCTCGCCCAGACCGTCACATGCGACGCGCCCTACGAATGGACACAAGGGTCGTTTGCCTTTAAGAAGGGGCAAACACCAGAAGGCTTTAATGAGACCGTGCCCTTGACGCGCCACATTGTCGCTTATGACTTTGGTGTCAAAACCAACATTCTTCGTCTGTTGGTGGATCGCGGTTTGAAGGTAACCGTGGTGCCGGCAACCACACCCGTCAACGACGTGTTGGCCATGAATCCTGACGGCGTCTTTTTGTCTAATGGGCCAGGCGACCCAGCCGCTTGCCACTACGCAATTGAGGCTGCCAAGGTGCTCATCGAAAAGAAGAAGCCACTTTTTGGGATTTGTTTAGGCCATCAGATCATGGGTTTGGCCGTGGGTGCGAAGACCCTCAAGATGAAGTTTGGTCACCATGGCGCTAACCATCCCGTGGTAGATCTGCGAACCCGCGAAGTATATATCACTAGCCAAAATCATGGCTTTGCGGTGGACGCAACGACTTTACCCGCAAACGCCAAGGCTACGCATCAATCGCTTTTTGATGGGTCACTTCAAGGCTTTGAATTAACGGACGCGCCCGCTTTTTGTTTTCAGGGGCACCCTGAAGCAAGCCCAGGTCCCCACGACATCGCGCCCTTATTTGACCACTTCCGCGCCTTGATTGACGAGGCCGCAAAAGCGCGTGGTTAAACATGGGTCAGAGATGGGACCTTTAGACAAAAATAGCGGACATATTGCGAGATAGAGATAAAAATGCCAAAGCGTACAGACATTCAATCGGTTTTGATTATTGGTGCTGGTCCGATCATCATCGGGCAAGCGTGTGAATTTGACTATTCGGGGGCGCAAGCCTGTAAGGCCTTGCGTGAAGAAGGCTACCGCGTGATTTTGGTGAATTCCAATCCCGCGACCATCATGACTGACCCGCAGACGGCCGACGTTACCTATATTGAACCCATCACGTGGGAAGTCGTGGAGCGCATCATTGCTAAAGAACGTCCTGATGCCATTTTGCCCACGATGGGCGGTCAGACGGCTTTGAATTGCGCCATGGATTTAGCGCGTCACGGCGTTCTTGATAAGTATGACATCGAACTCATTGGCGCTAAGCCCGATGCCATCGATAAGGCCGAAGACCGTGAACGCTTTAAGGCAGCGATGGAACGTATTGGTTTAGAGTCCGCACGCTCTGGCGTTGCGTATTCGCTTCGTGAAGCCAAAGCCCTGCAAGCGCAGTTTGGCTTCCCGACCGTGATTCGTCCGTCCTTTACGCTAGGTGGTTCTGGCGGCGGCATTGCCTATGACATGGCAAGCTTTGAAGAAATCTGTAATCGCGGCCTTGAGCTCTCGCCCACGCATGAACTCTTAATTGAAGAGTCGCTCTTAGGTTGGAAAGAGTACGAAATGGAAGTCGTTCGCGATACGGCTGACAATTGCATTATCGTCTGCTCCATTGAAAACTTTGACCCGATGGGCGTACACACCGGGGACTCGATCACCGTGGCTCCGGCACAAACGTTGACGGATCGTGAGTATCAGCGCATGCGTGATGCCTCGATGGCCATCTTGCGTGAGATTGGCGTCGATACAGGTGGCTCCAACGTGCAGTTTGCGGTGAATCCCAAAGACGGTCGTATGATCGTCATTGAAATGAATCCGCGTGTGTCAAGATCGTCTGCCTTGGCTTCTAAGGCGACGGGCTTCCCGATTGCACGTATTGCGGCCAAGTTGGCTGTTGGATATACGCTTGACGAATTGCGTAACGAGATGACAGGTGGTTTAACGCCAGCGTCCTTTGAACCCACGATTGACTATGTCGTGACGAAGATGCCGCGCTTTGCGTTTGAAAAGTTCCCTGCAGCAAACGATCGCTTGACGACTCAGATGAAGTCTGTGGGCGAAGTGATGGCGATGGGGCGCACCTTTAAAGAGTCGCTTCAAAAAGCCTTGCGTAGCTTAGAAACGGGGCACGATGGGCTTAACGAAACGGGCGAAACGAATCTTGAAACTCTCAAGTATGAAGTCTCGGTGCCGGGACCCAACCGTATCTTCTATTTGGCTGATGCCATGCGTCAAGGTGTCACTAATGACGAACTCTATGCCTGGTCGGCTATTGATCCTTGGTTCTTGGCGCAAGTGCGTGAGATTGTCGAGCTCGAAGCAAAAGTGAAGGGGACGACTTTTGATACCCTAACGGACGCTGACTGGCTTTATTTGAAGCGCCAAGGTTTTTCTGATAAGCGTTTGGCGACTTTGTTGGCTAGCACTGAAAAAGCCGTGCGTGAAGCACGCGTGGGTTTTGGTGTGACGCCCGTCTATAAGCGAGTCGATACGTGTGCTGCTGAATTTGCCACGACGACTGCGTACCTCTACTCGACCTATGAAAAGGTCTGTGAAGCGAATCCCACGACGAAACAAAAGATCATGGTGTTGGGCGGTGGCCCCAACCGTATCGGTCAAGGGATTGAATTTGACTATTGCTGTGTACATGCTGCCAAGGCTCTGCATGAAGCTGGTTACGAAACCATTATGGTGAACTGTAACCCTGAGACCGTCTCTACGGACTTTGATACGTCTGACCGACTCTACTTTGAGCCTGTAACCTTTGAAGACGTTTTGGCGATCTGTGAGGTTGAAAAGCCCGTGGGTGTCATTGTGCAGTATGGTGGTCAGACGCCTTTGAAGCTTTGCCGCGCCTTAGAAGCAGCCGGTGTTCCGATTATTGGGACGACGCCAGACGCCATTGACTGTGCCGAAGACCGTGAACGCTTCCAGCATCTGATTCAAAAACTCGGTTTGGTGCAGCCGCCTAATCGTACGGCACGTACTGAAGAAGAAGCTTTAGTCTTGGCTGACGAAATCGGTTACCCGTTGGTGGTGCGTCCTTCTTATGTGTTGGGTGGTCGTGCGATGGATATCGTGCATAGCCCGGAAGCTTTGAAGCGCTATATGACCGAAGCCGTCTCGGTGAGTAACGAAAGCCCGGTACTACTCGATCGCTTCTTAGATGATGCGATTGAAATGGACGTCGATGCTGTTTGTGATGGTGACGAAGTGCAGGTCGCTGGTGTCATGGAGCATATTGAACAAGCTGGCGTTCATTCGGGGGACTCTGCTTGCGCGTTGCCACCCTATAGTCTTTCTGACGATGTTGTCAACGAAGTCAAGCGTCAGACCCGTCTGATGGCGAAGGCCCTAGGTGTCGTTGGGCTCATGAATGTGCAATTTGCCGTTAAAGATGCGCATAGCGAAACGCCCACGATTTATGTCCTTGAAGTGAATCCCCGTGCGTCGCGTACGGTGCCTTTTGTGTCTAAGGCGACGGGGCATTCGGTCGCAGCGATTGCTGCTTTAGTGATGGCCGGTGCCAAACTCAAGGATTTGGGTGTCAATTTAGAGACGACGCCTAAGTATGTGAGTGTCAAAGAAGCGGTCTTCCCGTTTGCGAAGTTCTTGGGTGTGGATCCAGTCTTGGGGCCAGAAATGCGCTCTACTGGTGAAGTCATGGGTGTCGGTGAAACCTTCGGTGAAGCCCTCTTTAAGAGTCAGCTCGCTGCAGGATCACGTTTGCCTGAAAAGGGGCGCGTCTTTATTTCAGTCAAAGAAGAAGATAAGCCTAAGGCCGTCGTTTGTGCTCACCGTTTACACATGGCTGGCTACCCGTTGATTGCGACCGCAGGTACCGCCAAGGTGATTCAGAGTGCTGGGATTCCTTGCAAGGTGATTGGTCGTGTGGGTGATCCAACCGGTGACGCGGTTCGCTTGATGAATGAGGGTGACATAACGCTTGTCATTATGTCGGTAGCTGAAGAAGAGGGCGAATTGATGGATGCACGTTCGATTCGTCAGACGGCTTTAGCGAGTCAGATCACT
The DNA here is from genome assembly GCA_937943605.1 of uncultured Sutterella sp. Classification (GTDB taxonomy): domain Bacteria; phylum Pseudomonadota; class Gammaproteobacteria; order Burkholderiales; family Burkholderiaceae_F; genus Sutterella. Next base: position 5,442 of record CALEAW010000074.1, read on the forward strand.
TACTACACCACGATGGCGGGTGGTCTAGCTGCCGCAGAAGGCATTGGTCACCTACGCAATATGCAGGTCAATCGCTTGCAAGATTTGCATAGTAGTTTGGTGAGTTAAGCGCCGTATTGATTAAGCAGATGGCTGGTTCGAGAGTGGATCAGCCATCTTTGCTTTGATTTCTTCATTCGGCGCCAAGAAAAAACTGAAAATTTCGTAAAGGCCGTGGTTTGTCTTTGCGACCAATTTAATTGGCCAATATTTTGTTATTTGATACCGAACTCATTAGCGAGATAGAGTTTTGCAATATTGTTGCCTTCGCGAATTTCTCGCTTAGTTAGTTCAGATAAAGCAGAAATTTTATCCGGTGTAATAATAAAGAATGAGTCGGGTCGTCCCGTTTTGTTAGATAACAAATTTGTGTTATTGGTCGTCATAACACATTGAATATCCGAAACTTTCTTAAAAGTCTTGTATATTAACTCAGACAACTCTGAATGAAAGAAAGCGTCGAAATCATCCAAGAAGACAAACGATGCTTTTCGTTTATTATTTTGAATTTTGTGCAGCCAGTAGAATTGCAATAATAAAGCGATTGTGCCGCTTGATGCAACATCCATAAATGGTAGGTCTGCTTTCTTAAGTCTAAAGAAAAAACTCACGGTACCATCTGTTTCTTTTGAAATCACTTGCTCATTGACGCCGCCTTGTTGGAGAAATGCTTGGAAGTCGGCTAAAAGTTCATTTTTTATAATATAAGTAGCCATGTTTTCTCTTGGACTTTGTAAGAAACCAACAAAATGATTCCCTCGATCAATGCGATGGAAAAATAGCATGCCATCGACAAAATCAGTCAGCTGTAAAAGATCGTTGTCAGGTTCTAAGGGTGAACTTACTGTAATGTATTTTAGTAATGATATTGATCCATTCATGAATTTATCATAGCCAATATCATTAAACATCCATTTATCTTTACCGGGTGTTTCCAGCTTACCTTGTTCTTTGTCGTAAGAAAAAACTAAATCATTGTCGATAGATAATTGTTCAAAGATGCATAAATCGACTAATTTCTTACGATAAGAATAAATAGCAACCTTTCCATTGATGTCAAACTCATAAGTAAAGGTGGCAAAGTCTTCATCACTATCTCTATTAAGATAAAATGTATAAGGTTCCATTTCCTTAACATTATCTGTGAGATGATAAATGATATCCATCAAAGCGCGGCCCAGGTTTGTTTTCCCGGCTCCATTCTTTCCGTAAACCAACGCAGTTTTGATATATTTTTCGTCTTCTGTGACTGCATCGATATTAAAGGCGTAATCGCGTTTCTTTGTTAGATCAAACGTGATGTCTTTAAACTGTTTAAAGTTTTGAACTCGAACACATCTCAGCGCTACACTCATCTGCTTCCTCTCTTATCCGTAAAAAAATTACGGCTGATTCATTGTAGGAAGAGGCTCTATGGATGTCAAAAGATAGAATGTAGTCCTTCAACTTGAGAATTCTTATTTCACGTGAACACCTATAATCTATAGACATCTTGCAGTTAATACCGTCCGAGTACAGACTTTTTTCTCCGCAACTATGAAATATCCGATTGGCATTCAAACCTTTGATCAAATCATTGAGCATGGTTTTGTTTACGTTGACAAGACCGATATGGTTTATTCGCTTGCCACAGAGGGCAAAGTTTATTTTTTGAGTCGTCCTCGCCGTTTTGGCAAGAGCCTTTTGTTATCGACCTTCAAAGCCTATTTTGAAGGTAAGCGCGCGTTGTTCCAAGGATTAAAGATAGAAGCCTTAGAAAAGGATTGGCATCCGCATACGGTCTTTCACTTTGATTTCAACGGCATCGACTATACGCTGCCAAATGCCTTACGAGCGAAGTTGGAAGGCTATTTGTCCCGATGGGAGGCTGACTTTGGCATTTCGAAGGGACCTGACTTTAATTTGGCGTCTCGATTTGAACAAATCATAAAGGCTGCCGCGCTGAAAAGCGGTCGGGCTGTTGTCGTGCTCATCGACGAGTACGACAAGCCATTACTTGATGTTTTGGAAAAAGATGCCAATTTGCTCGAAGAGAATCGTGAGATTTTGAAAGCTTTTTATGGCGTTTTCAAACAAGCTGACGCGGATATTCGTTTTGTTTTTCTGACCGGTGTCACGAAGTTTTCACAGGTGAGCGTGTTTAGCGGTTTCAACCAGCCGATTGACATCAGTATGGTTCGAAAGTACGAGGCAATTTGCGGGATCACTGAGCCGGAGCTCTATGAACGGTTTGGAGATTCGATTAGCGAGTTGGCTCAGGTCTATGGCTATAGTGAAGCCGAGGTTCGCCATGAATTAAAGAAATATTATGACGGCTATCACTTCAGTGAAGGCATGACAGATATCTACAATCCGTTTAGCCTTTTGAACGCTTTCTACGCGATGGCCATTCGTGACTATTGGTTCACAACGGGCACGCCGTCCTATTTGATTCGCCTTATGAATCATTTTCAAGAAGGCATTGATGCGCTTTCCGGCAAGTACTATGAATTGGATGCCTTTATCAACTACAAGGCTGATGTCGAATATCCGCTGCCGATGATCTATCAAAGCGGGTATTTAACAATCAAAGATTATGATCGGCGCCGCAATACGTTTCTTTTAGATTTTCCAAATAACGAGGTGAAGACGGGCTTTTTAACGATGGTGGCGTCCAATTATTTGCAAACCAAAGAGAATGTAGGCAATTTGGCAAAAAATCTATCATTCGCTTTGGAAGATGGCGAACTAGACGTATTTAGAAAATCGCTCACCGCCTTTTTGGCTAGCATCCCATATTCGATGCGGCGTAAGTCAAACGAACCTGAACGGGAACGGTATTTTCAATACACTTTCTATTTGTTGCTTCGCCTAATGAGCGTCTATACCGTTTTTGTTGAACGAGTGCAAAGTGAAGGGCGGGTGGATTGTATCGTCGAGACGCCCAAGTTTGTCTATATCTTTGAGTTCAAGCTTGATGGTTCTGCAGAAGAAGCTTTGCAACAAATTCAAGATAAAGGCTATGCACGCCCTTATGAAGCCGATGGACGCACCGTTAATCTGATTGGCGTGAATTTTTCTTCTGAAACTGGCACCATTAGTGACTGGGTGGCGCGCATCGGCTAAAGTACGAACTGGGCTTGATGCGCTTAATACGCGCTATATGGTGGTCGTGTTGTCAGAAGTGAAGGTTTTTTGAGAAGTCGTTGCGATGTTGGATCCGACAAAAATTCCTAAAGGCACTCAGTCCTTCGATCAATTGCGTGAGGCAGGGCAAATTTATGTCGATAAAACCGACATGATTTTTGAGATCGCGCAGTTTGAAGGGCCTTTTTTGTTGGCAAGACCACGTCGCTTTGGAAAAACATTACTGGTTTCGACTTTTGCTTCTCTTTTTGAGCACGGGTTGCGTGACTTTCAAGGTCTAAAAATTGCGTCTTTGTGGAAAGATAAGACCTACGAAGTGATTGATCTCAATTTTTCGTTGGTGGTCGACTTTTCGTCCGTTGAGTCATTTAAACGAAAGTTTTTTGCTTACTTGTCGATTTGTCTCGAACCGCACGGTTTCGTGGCATCAGGTGATCCTGAGCGCTTTGTTTTTGAGTTTGGCCGTTGGTTACGATCGCACGACAATCACTCACTCGTACTCTTAATTGATGAGTACGATGCGCTGCTAACGAGTGTATTACATGACCGAGAACTATTTGATGGCGTGCAGTCAGTCTTGCGAGAGCTCTTTAATTGGATCAAGGCTGCTTCGTCAGTGTTTCGATTTGTTTTTATCACTGGCATCACGCGGTTTAGCCATACGAGTATTTTTTCTGGTTTCAATAATTTGACGGATCTCTCGCTAGATCCCAAGTATGGCACGCTGATTGGTATTACTGAGGAGGAGCTTCAGTCTTATTTTGGAGAATATTTGAAGGACGCAGCAGATGCTTGTCAGGTCACTGTACCAAAGCTCATCTATCGTTTGAAAACTTATTACGATGGTTTTTGTTTTGATAGGGACGGTAGCACGCATGTTTTTAATTAGATGGTCAGC
>CALEAW010000075.1 GCA_937943605.1 uncultured Sutterella sp.
ACCTTCCTACGCGCCTCATAGTGCTTGAGTGCAACTTTTATGGGAAGTTAAGGTCACCCCAAATCCCTTTCTTGGGCGGGAATGCGTTCGAGCCTTCAGGCCCAAACATGACGTTGCGAGTAATTTTGATGCGAGCAAGATGAGGATCGGCCTTGCCTTCATTAAATTCAGTACAAGCGAGTTCACAACGATGGCATGCAACGCACAAGTTAGGGTCACAAATCAAGATGCCTTTAGCAGACTCTAAAACGATGTAGGGTCTCACACCGCTTTTAGCTCGTGCTTGATTCATCATGCCGACAGCTGCCATCACTGACGTCGCCTTGAGGAATCCTCGACGTGTGAAGTCTTGTGGCAGGCTGAGCTTGGATAGGAAATCCTTAAGCTCCATAGTATTTCTCCTGATGCAATGGTCAATCAACTTCATCCTGGTCTTCTGAGCGTTGATGAAGTTAGTGATGCCGTTACCATCCAAAGCGAACGACAAAACGCTTTTCAATAAGCGTTTTAAAGTGGGGTAATCAGTGGTAACGACTGAAATATAGTTTTTTTTAAGAACGCATTGCGACAGAAAGAAAATCTATTTTGATCAAAGGCATCCTTTTGTACTAGTCTTTACATATACTTTAGATCTAGATCTAAAGAAGTAGTTATCTTTACTCGTCCTAGGCGCTGTATTTGAGTGATACTTTGATTCACTCAGTTAAGAATGAACAACTTGATATGTCAAAAGCTTTTATTCTGAAGCATTTTGAGCCGATCGCTTTTTCGACCTCGCTCAATCGCAACGAGACTCGACCCTTGCAGTGGGCTCATGGTGCCACCTTAGCCGAAGACGTCATTGCCCTTGTCGACATTCCACCCTACGACATGGCCACGCGAGACGGATGGGCAGTCAATTCAACGAATGGCGTTAATCGCATCATCGATACGGATAGGATTGTGAATGGCACCGTACCCACGCCGCTTTCGTCAGGACATGCCCGTTGGATAAATACGGGCGGCATGATTCCGTTAGGTTGCGACGCGATTATTCCGGCCAACGATCCTTCGGATATTGCTACAGCGAAGCTTGAGACCCACCCTGGCCAATTCATCCTGCGTCGTGGCGAAGAACGCCGTCATGGTGAAGTCATTCTGCGTCACGGCACGCGTTTGGGTGTGCGCGAATGTGCCTTATTAAGTGAAGCGTGTGTAGATGAAGTAAAGCTTCGCGTGGCACCGCGTATTCTGATCATAAGTACAGGAAGTGAAATAGCGACCGCCGGTAAAAATCCTATCGCTTGTCGGCGTAACAGTAATGCCGTTTACTTACAAACACTATTTGATGTCCTGAATATCGAACAAAGTCGCATCGTGCGCGTCGCTGACAATATTGATGCAATCGCGGATGCACTTTCTAAGCATGAAGGCATTGACTTGATTGTTAGTATCGGTGGAACCGGTCGAGGTTCACACGACCTCACACGTCAAGCTATTCTCGCCGCTGGCGGCACGCTCGACGATAAAGCATCCGAAGACGAAAAAAAGGCCCCACCCTTTATCATGGCTGAACTCGATGGCATACCTATCATTGGGCTCCCAGGCAACCCATTAGGTTCGGTCATGCTGACGCAACGAGTTTTACTCCCTATGCTAGCGCAGTTGTATGGCCTCGAGTTACCACACCAAGAAGAACTTTTGCTCCCTATAAGTGAAACGCTCACCGTCGAAACCGAAGGTGAGCTTTGTGTCGCGATTGAACAAGAGGGACAAAAGACCGTTGCTCGCCCCGTTAGCAAAGGACGCGGCAACACGCGTATTTTCGCGATCGATGCTGGCACCGTACATGTGGCGCCAGGTATGTTTCATGAGGGCGACATAGTCAAAGTCAAACGCTTTTTTAACTGAAATGTCCATCCAATGTAGCCAATCTAGATGGACATTTCACAAGTGAATCGCCAGAAATGACGCTTTAACGAATGGCACTTCGTCCAGCAAGCCAAGCTGGCAACAATGCACAGAAGGCGCCTGCAATGAGCGTGATGACCACCGTCATACCTTCATCGACCCCAGGACTCGGATGCATCACAATCCCTGTTTCGCGGCCCAATAAGATAGCTGCCCCTTCGGCAAACCCTGTCCCCAACACTAAGCCACCCACGGCACCAACCACGATCACGGTCATGATCAATAGCCAAATCAAGGTGGTTAAGTAGCGTCTTGGCGCACCTAGAACACGCAACTGTAAGAGTGATGGTCGACGGAGTTCCCCTAAAAGAACACCTGCAATGACTGTAGCGGTCAGCGCCGTAATGAGCGTCAATCGAGCCAAGAGCGTGATGGCCTCAGAGGCGTTACCTAATAAGCCATAAAGCGACACCAAGACTTCACCCGAAAAGACCCCCATCAAATTGACGGCTTCGCCTTGCTGCCCCGTCACTGTGCGTGTTGACTGCGACTGGCGTAAGCGATAAGCGTCCGCAATGCTGATGGGTTTCACAACCACCGCCGAGACCCCTGGCAAAAGCTTCATGTCTTCGTCAGACCATTCGCCTAATGTCAGGGTGTTTTGCTGCCACTTGGACTGTAAGGTCAACGAGTGCATCGACCAGAGCGCCTCAATGGGCACCATCACAGCGCGATCCCAAGGCGTACCCGTTGCCGGCATACGTCCTACAACCGTGAAATGTGCGTGCGAATGTTTGTGACCAGCGCCTGGTGTTCGGCCATGCATCGGCTCAATCTTGTCGCCAATCTTATAGTCGGTCTCAGCACCCACGACCGCTTCAAATAAGTTTGTAAAAGCTCGACCCTCTTCGGGCTTTAGGGTGCCACCAAAGGTGACCAAGGTCGAGGTCGTTCCCACAATGGGCGAAGCGTCGGCTCGGTCACCAAAAGCGACGGGAGCTGCCCACTTGACGCCGTGTTTGTCGTCAAGCCCCTTCATGACTTCAAGCGGCACGAGCGTTTGCGGCTCATCACGCAAAAAGACGGTCGACAATAGAAGGGACGTTGAACTCCCTTTAGCGCCAATCAATAAATCAAATCGGTCAGCCGCCGCTGCTGACGACTGTCTCAGCATTCGGTCGGTGAGCCCGGTCGCAATGGAGAGCGACAACGAAAGCGCGAGCACCAAGGCGAGCCCCGCTAACACTGCAGCACTACGGCGCAGTTCAGCTTTTAAAAGCATGAAGACGTTCATTATTCATCTTCTCCATCAAAGAGTCGCCCGTTGCTAAGCGTAATCGTTTGATTAAAGTGCGATAACACACGTTCATCGTGGCTCACCAAAAGTAGCGTCGCCCCCAAACTACTCGCCGCTTCTTGCAGGACTTCAACTGCCTGATCGCCACGCACGGTATCTAGGCTTGCCGTCGGTTCATCAGCCAAAATGATCTTGGGCGACTGCATCAACACACGCACGAGCGCCGTACGCTGCATTTCACCACGCGATAAACATTCGGCGCGGGTGCCAGGGCGCACACCCACGGCACTTAATTTGGCCACGGCGTCTTCGCGAAGTTCACGACAGATCGTGCTTTGATGAAACGTAAAAGGGAGCAACACGTTTTCAAGCGCCGTCAGACCGTCAAAAAGCCTAAAGTCTTGAAATAAAAAACCAATGTGGCGTCCTCGCCAACGGTCTCGCTCGACTTCAGTCAATTGGTTAATGACCGTGTGTCCAACCTCAATCGTGCCCGTGGTTGGTAGCAAGATCCCAGAAATGAGTTTTAAAAACGTACTCTTGCCAGAGCCCGATGCACCTCTCACGCCCATAAAAGCGCCCTCTTCTAACTCAAAATGCGGCACATCGAAAATCGTACGGGTACCCACGCCATCAAGGACATCGAGCCGAACCTCTTTAAGTCTCAAGATTGAAGCCATCGTTAGACAATCCTGTAATCAGCGTCAACAATGCGAACCAGGCTCACAAAGCCTGTTTTTTCATCCGTTTCACTTCCAATTTGCAATTGCCCAGACACTTCAATCAAAGTGTTTGATTGCACGAAGTCTTTCCGTTTGGCTAAACGCACGAGGATGATGTCGTTTGGCCAGTCTTGGTCTGAAGAACAAAAGGGACAGAGGCTCACGGGCTCTTTGGTGAGCACCAAAAAGTCGGCTTCAGCCTTCAAGGGTGGCGCCATAAAGCCGCGGATACGAATTTTTTGACCAGCGAGCTTTTTTAAGGTGTCAGAAAAGGCGAGCCCTAACACCGAAGAGCTCGCATACATATCTTCAAAAGTAATGGACGGCGTTTCGGCGCGTGCATTGAGGCTTGTGCCAAGTAACGCGGTACCGATCGAAATAAGAAGCGTGCGTCGTTTCATGGTCTGTCGTCTTATGAAAAGTCAAAGTAAAAACGGAGGGTTCGTCGCCTTAGGGACGTCCCTCCGTCAGATGTCACTCGTCAGTCAGCTTATTTACCAAGCGCGAGCGCTTCAGCCATGACGCGGAAGACTTCCGTGGAATTCATAAAGCCACGGATCTTGTCAGCATTGGGCCCCTGAGCCGTTACGACCAGATCGTCCACCGTGTGAACACCTTGGCTTTCGTTACGCGGGAGATTCCCTTCAACGAAGTGAGCGCCTTCAACATCCTTATACTGGGCGTTGGCCACGTAGTGACCCTTTTCATCCTTGACGGCCGGCGTGAAGGTGGCGTCAGGGAAGCTACGATAGGTTTCGTAGTAGTCAGGATGTGCACCAAAGAAGACGGCCAAGCGCTTAGAGGGCTGGAAGTCATCCGGGAAGCCGTCCTTATCCTTGTCTTCGTAGTTGGGGTAGCCAGCATCGGCATAAACACCGACCTTTTCGCGCATATCTTTGCCCGGCTTATTGTCGTCCACGGTACCCGCCACAGAGATCGAGTGAGTATGGTCACCCGTCACAATCAAGAGCGTGTCTGGATTCTTTTCGCAGTAAGCCTTGGCGCGTTCAACCACCTTATCGAAGGCAATCGTGTCAGCCACGGAGCGCGTCCAGTCAAGCGGATGAGAGTACTTGTCAACAAGACCGGCTTCGAGCATCAAGAAGAAGCCCTTGTCGTTCTTTTCAAGCACCTTGACGGCCGCATCAAAGGATTCGGTAAGGTCAGGCTGATTCGGGAACTTCTTGACGGTGTTACCCTTCCACTGATGGCGGTCAATCCAGCCGTCCATGTTACCCGTATGGAATAAGCCTAAGAGGCGGTCAGGCGTTTCGCCCGTCACAACCTGATTCAAGGCCGTACGGTCAGTGACTAAGTGGTAGCCCGCTTCACTAAACTTTTCGATGTAGTTAACGCTATCTTTGCGCTTAGAGCCCGGGGTTTCTTTCGGCAAGAAGTAAGCGGAACCGCCACCCAACATCACTTCAGGCTTCACGTTGTAGAACATGCCTACGATATCGGCCTTGTCATTACGACGACGCGTATGAGAGACCACCGAAGCAGGCGTTGCGTCTTCGATTTCGGCGTCACTCACCACACCCACGGCCATGTCGGTCTTACGACGGATGATTTCAGCAATCGTTTCTTGCTTCGGATCGTCCTGGCTTGCCTTCGTACGGTCAGCATAGACACCAAGCGCGTTGACGCTCGACTTGTGACCCGTCATATAAGCAGAAGCCGTATTAGCACTGTCAGCAGCAATCGTATCGACAGAGCTCGTACCGAGCAAAGCCATGTGCGGCATATCGTCCATGGCCAACGGGGCGTTATACATGCCGTTTGTCACCCCCTTCGAAAGAATACGGGCGGCAGTACGGTGACCCACAGACAAACCGTCAGCAATCAAAAGAATCACGTTCTTTGCGACCGGCTTTTCGGGCGTGCCATAAATATCCCAATGCGCAGTCTGTTCGCCTTCAGCGCTCTTCACCGTCACGGTATAGCGGCCAGGCTTTTTAATTTCAACGTCACGCACCACCAACGCAGAACCATGGACGCCGTCTTCTTTTTCAACCCAAACTTCCTTGCCCGAGAGCGTCTTGGTGTAATCTTCGCCATTAATTTGCACCGTGACATCCTTACGAGCCATGGTGCTATCCAATTCGACCTTGAAGTCAAAACGCGCATTGGTCATAAAGCGCGCCTGGTCCACTGGATAAATCTGAGCTGCACCCGCCTGAGCGGCACAAAGAAGAGACAGCATCGCTGCAGAAACGGCAGCGGTCGTAGCTTTGAGTTTCACTTGATCATTCCTATAACAATACGTTCGCCTTTCGATACATCTCCTCGAAAGGTGGCTAAAGTCTAGAAACTGTCTGTGAAAGATTCGTGTCACCTAAGTGAATTTTGAGTGTCAAATCGGGCGTTTTTAAGTGCTACGACACATCAAAATGTCATAAAAAAAACACCTCGCGTCCTGTCGACCTACGAGGTGTTCTTGTTGCATTAAGGGTTTTTTACTTGAGATGGCGCGTGAAGTCGATTTCTTCACGAAGTTCTTTACCCGCACGGAACGCCACCACATAGCGCTCTTCGGCATAAACATATTCGCCCGTACGCGGATTGCGGCGCTGACCGCCTTCGCGATGACGGGTCGTAAACGAGCCAAAACCACGAATTTCAATACGCTTACCCTCGACGAGCGCATCCTGCATGGCATGCATCACCGAGCGATACACTTCGCGCGTGAGCGTCGGTGGCATACCTGGACACAATTCGACTAATTCTTCGGCAATATCTGCACCGTTGATGACGATCGGCTTTTTCTTTTCTTCTTCAGTCATTCGTTTGTGACCCGTTCGTGGGGACGTTATTTATGGATTGCCACGTATGATACCTGAACAAAGCGCACTGCGCGAAACGAAGATGAGGCATCACACCAAAAACACCCGTTCTTCGTCGAGGATCCCGTTGCACTCTGCCCTCAAGCGCATACTCTCATGTTAGCAAGACGCTATTTTTAAACAAAATTTGGCATTTTTCGTTTGACATGCTAGAATGCTTCTTCTCGCGCCCTTAGCTCAGTTGGTTAGAGCAGGCGACTCATAATCGCTTGGTCGCTGGTTCAAGTCCAGCAGGGCGCACCAAGACACCGACCCGTTCTGTTTAGGCAGAGCGGGTTTTGTTTTTCTAGCAGGACAGGACTTGGCTCTCCATGCAAAAAGAGACAGTCCACTCATGCGAACTGCCTCTTCTCTTCAACACTATTTGTCTCGACGCTGACGCAAGAACCTCAAGTTCTTAGCCTGCATCATCAAAAGCCCAATCATCACCAAAGCGCAACCGAGCACAAACGGTACCCCGATCTGTTCACCCAAAAGCACAACCGAGAAAAGCACACCAAAAAGCGGCGTCATAAAGACGAGTACACCTAAGCGCGCTGCCAAATATTGCTTTAGCAAGTAGCTCCAAACCAGGTAGCTCGCAAAGGCCACAATCAAAATCTGAAAGGCCATGCTACCGATCACCATCGGCGTCAACGTCACGTACGCTTGATCGGTGATAAAGGCCATCGGAAATAAGAGCAAAAAGCCCATGAGCAACTGCCAAAAGAGCATCTGAGTTGCTGGCGCATCATTCATGGTAGTCGTGCGTAGACAAATCGTCGTGAGCCCCCACGAGAGCCCAGCCATCAAACCAAAAAAGTCACCCAAAATCCAATGGTCCCCTTCGGGTATCGCCCCACCCTCTAAAAAGACCGGTAATAAGAATGCGGATGCAATCCCTAAAAACGCCGTCGCTAAGCCACCCCACTGAACGAGACTCAAACGCTCTTCAGGGATTTTAATTGCCAAACCCATAGCCGCAAAAAAGGGCGCTGTGTAGAGCAAAACCGAAATGTGCGAGGCATTCGTATAGCTTAGTCCCTGAGCCACAAAGAAAAATTCACCCGCGAACCCCAAACCCACGAGCAAAGCATCCTTCAAGCGCACATTGGCATTCCAAGTTTCGTGGAGCCACCAGCGGTTCGCGAGCCAAAGCAACAAAGCGGCCGTCCCCGATCGGATCGACACCTGCAAAATAGGACTGATCTCAAGCGCACAAGCCTTAATGGCCGTTTGCTGCAAGCCCCAAATCATGCTGAGGCACACGCAAAGAAGAAAAGCTCTTAAATCAATCGGACGACGAACGGGTTCAGACATGGGACAACACTTTAAAAAAAGACGCTGCCTTTTGAGATAGTCTCAAGAGACAGCGCCAATTACAGCCAGGCAGAAATGTTATCACGCATAAGGGTTTACACGCATAACGTCGTCACTACTTGTGGCTTTATTGCAACAGCTTAACTTACGCCGAGAGATGTTTGCGCATCACCAACTGGTTGACCAAAGCCGCAGTCAAAAGACACGCAATAAAGAGGAAGGCGACTTCAAGAGACTGATGCTGAGCAATAAAACCAAGGATCGCTGGCCCCGCCATCAAACCACCATAACCAATCGTCGTCACAGTTGTAATAGCGCTCGTCGGATCAACGTGCTTAACTGAAGAGGCGGCCGAAATGATAATTGGCGCCACGTTAGCTACGCCCAAGCCCATCACGAAGAGGCTAGCAAAGAGCACAATCGGCGACTCGAAACACACCATGATCAGAAGCGTCACAATGTTGAGCATCATGCCTGCAAAGAGCACCTTGGCTCGACCAAAGGTTTCAACCAAACGGTCCCCCGTCAAACGAGAGATCGCCATGGCAATCACAAAGAGCGTGTAACCAATACCCGCGGCCTTCAAATCCACGCCACCAACTTCATGCACGTAGATGGCCGACCAGTCAAGCATGGCACCTTCAGCCAAGAAAACCGCTAGACAAACCAAACTAAACATGAGGATGCGACCTTTTGGCGCAGCAAAGACCATGCCTTCGGCTTTTTGACCTTTCGCTCGACCGGCGTCGGCTGGAATTCCAGAGAGCGTCCAAAGCAAGCCAGAAGCGATCACGACCATCAAACCACCAATCACCCAAACGAGCGGCGCCCCCATGATCAAAAGCCCCGTGACCGCAGCGGCGGAGACCACTTCACCAATCGAATAGGACGCATGGAGCCCAGACATGATCGGGTGACCTACTTGCTTTTCAAGCTGCGCACCATAAATATTGGCGCTTACTTCTAAGCAACCCAAGGTCACGCCATACATAAAGAGCGCGGCACATTCAATATAAAATCCAGGGATCATCGCGAGGATGACCAACAAAAGGCAAGAGAGCACACCAGAGAGCGCTAAGGCAAAACGGCTACCGTAACGCACAGAGATGGTTCCAGCGACCGGCATCCCAACAAAGGAACCAATCCCAAGACCTAAGAGGAGCGAACCCAAAATCGCGGGTTCAAGCGAAAGACCAGACTGAACAAACGGGATAATCGGTGCCCAACTAGCGACCGTAAAACCACCCGTAAAAAAGCCAGCACGGGCAGCCAAGAGCTGCCGTTTCATTGAAGAAGATGGATTGATATGATTGGTTGGAATTGTGGTTTGGATCTGCATAAAGTGCCTAATTGTTATTTATACGCGAGCATTCTCTCATTTAATTTCCGATCGCTCAAGATAAGATCCATCAAGTTTTTGATAGACTAGGCACTAACCATCCTCTCTCAGAGTTTTGCTATGAGTCTCAAGATTGACGAAATCCGTTCTTTTGTTGCCGTCGCTGACGAGGGCACGTTTTCGGCCGCTGCACGTGCACTTGGTCGAAGTCAAAGTGTCGTCTCGACCCATATTGCCGGGATGGAAAATGAATTAGGCTTTAAATTATTTACGCGTGGGACACCTGCCCTCCTGACGCCTGCAGCCGAAACACTCTTACCTAATGCCAGGCGCGTTCTACTCGAAACCTCTCGCTTTGAAAGTCGAGCCGCAGCGCTCTTTCATACGCCCAATCCCCTTCTTTATATGGGGATTGACATGGGGCTCGAAATTCCGATGGTGTTGGATTTGTTGCGTGACTTTTCGCGTCACTTTCCGTCAGCCAAAGTGCAGCTTGAAAACATTTCAAGTTCTGAAACCAACTGGTTCTTTAGACGTGCTGCCATGACGATGGCCGTCATTTATTCTTTGCGCTCCGATCCCGAGTGTGAAGAGCGCCTCATTGGGCTATCACCCCGTGTCATTGCGGTCTCTAAAAAACACCCTTTGGCACAACGCACCGACATCACAACGGACGACTTGCGCGACTATCGTCAAATTCTGATTATTGCGAGAGACAGTGAGTCGGCACCTCCCATTACGATCAGTAGTGACTGTTGGGAAGTCGACAGTCCTCAATGGGCCATTGGTTTAGCCGCACGCGGCATTGGTTGGACGATTGTGCCTAAAGCCGTGGCACTCACGCAGCCTGGACTTAAATCAAGCCTTGCGCTCTTAGACGCTCCAATGGACTTAGCCCCAGAACGTTTGGTGTTACGCCTTAAAACCGATGAAGTGCCCACCGAGTTTGTAGACTGGTGGGAGCTTGCACTTCGTAAACTCGCGATCCGTTTAGGCTTACAGTTGCCTGACAACCATTAAGCCAAAAAGCGGTCACCAAAAGACAGAAGCACTCGAAGGTTGATGCTTTCGAGTGCTTCTTCTATCACCTTAACGGGCGAACGCCTTAAACTGGCACATCGGCCCCCGCAACCTGTAATGCATGACGAACGCCCATCTTGAGGCGATTAACCTGACGACGTAGTTTCACCAAGGTAGCTTGTCGTTCATGCTCGTTCATACTCTCTAAACGATCAATGTCACGAAGCATCGGGACGGCAGGCGCACGTAAAGCTTCGTCGTGCGAATAGATCGACCCTTCGACATAAGAAAGCGGAATAATTTCAGCAAGCACGTCGTGCGTCAAACGGTTCACCGCTTCGGGCTCATCATTCATGCGATCAGCTAAAACGCGCGACAGCCATTCAAGACGATCGATCACCATGGATAGATCGAGCAAGTCACCGACTTTCGTTTGACGCTCTTTAATGAAGGCCGTGAGTTCATCGACTTCAGCCTTAGCATCTAACGGAAGACGTTCATCCATCACAGCATGGCAAAGTGCCACCGCAAAGACGCGAACGTCGCGAGCTAGAAGCACAGGATCTAATTTATCAGGCGTATCTTCAATCGAATGCCACCAATAGCCGAAGCCTCCGCTACGACCACTTCCAAACATCTTCTTGAAGGCCTCCGCGGCGACCCCTTCAAAGGGCGCCTGTTCAGAGACCTGCGAAAAGACGGACGGGACACCAGGCCCCCAAAAGCTTTGGTCGCAAGAGCGTGAATAGCGGCATCCAACCCAAACTGTGACCCCTGCGGCTTCACGCAACGCGAGTTTTGCTAATTCAGCTGTTGAAGCCATGGCAGGCGACTCTGTCATGACTGAAGCACAGCACCCACCCAAGCAGTCCGCATTAATGTTGAGCACACAGTGTTCGTGAAGCTCTTCAAAGTGCGCGTCACAATAAGCGGTTGAACCAGCATAACGCCCATGCGAGTGTCCAGACCACGTGACAAAGCGAACCCCACGCTTTAATTTCGATGCATGGGGCGCCAAGATGCGTGCGAGTTCAACGGCGCATGCGTTACCAGATGCATTATCCATGGCTCCCAAATGCCAACTGTCTAAATGCCCTGTCACCATCACAAAGTCTTTATGAGGTGTCGGGATTTCTGCGACTAAACACGGGATCTCGACCCAGCGACTCCACACCGTCGTAGCAAGCTTAGCCTCTAACGCACCTTGCGAGGCATAGCGCGCCTTGATCGCATTGCCGTCCCCCAACGAAATACTCGCAACCGGGATACCCACGTAGTTGTGGAGGGTCTCTGGCGTAGGTGACCCCCAAACGCGCGACACAATCATATTGTGAATGTATTCGCCCGTAATAAAGACCACACCTAACGCACCCTTGGCTTCGAGCGTACGAACGATAGGCTCCATGGCTAGTCCATCGGTGAGGACTAACTTACCTAAAACCACTTCAGACGCAACAGTCCTTACGTCTTCGATTGGGACATAAACTAAAGGCGCCTGGAGACCTTCGACACTAGGGGTCATCGGGTGAGTGACCGCAGCATAGGTGTTTCCAGCCACCACAAAAGCGGCGCCTTCAGGGGTACTCACAAACCCCGGATGGCGCTCTACCGTCACGCGACACCCGGCTTCTTCATAAAAGCGCGTGAGTGTCTCTATAGCTGCTTCTTCAGCGGTGTTTGATAAACGTTCACCAGTACAGATTGCTCGAACGGTACTCATTAAACGTTCGGCATTGACAGCCGACGCGATATCCCCGTAGTGCATAAGGTCTCCTTCTTCGTCGTAAGCGTTTTAGTCAGCCCACTTTTTGGCAGGTAACGGAATACGGCGGAATTCTTCCAAATAGCGAACCATCCAATCGGAGACGCCGTTCATCATTTCAGTGCCCCACTCGATCGTCGCAAACTTGGCTTCAAGGCCACCCAAACCACCCGTATTCACCGTATCGCGAATTTCTCGGATGATCTTAACGGGTGCCCCCTCAAAGGTCACGGTATTGATGTGCGCTTGAGGCAAAGCGTCAGAAGGCGGCGTCACTACGTTGTCGACGAGGTATTCAGTCTTAATCAATTCAGGACGGAAAGCCATTACCGCAGCAACCTCTTGCGCGTCACCGTGACCCGTCGGCCATTCGGGATTGAGTTTAGGTGCAATGCCCCACCAATCGATCAAGGTCACCTGAGCGCCCTTACGGTAAAGGTCAAGCGCGGCCTTTTCGATTGCGGGATCGTTACCCCCGTGACCATTCACAACCGCAAAGCGACGAGCGCCATGGCGATAGAGGGACTCAAAAATTTGCTTCATGACCGCTGTCATGGCTTCAAGCCCTAAGTCGATCGTACCTGGGAAATTGATGTGATGCGTTGCCACGCCAAAAGGCAAGACTGGGGCAATCACGATCTTTTGCATTTGGTCATTCAAACGACGGCAGAATTCTTCAGGGATCAACCAGTCCGTGCCCAAAGGACCCACGCAACCGTGCTGCTCCGTAGAGCCCACAGGAATCACAACGAGCGTCTCAGGATCAGCGAACACTTTGGCAGCTTCCTGCCAATTGAGATGAGCGAGATACATAGTCAAGTCACTATAAAGAAGAATGGCAAAACCGCCGACCATGTATGTCACACGATCGGCGGCACTGGATAAAGAGCGATTAGGCCTTCACGGGCTTATCAAGATCGTCGAAGTGGCGACGGATGGTAGCATCCGACACAGGCTTCGTTAAGAGACTCGTCACAATGAGGATGACCATCGTCACGGACCAAGCCACGATCAACGGGTTAAAGCCAAAGGAGAGTTCCTTAAACTGCGTGAGAAGCAAGAAGTAGAAGATTTCGCCGAGAATCACGGACACAAACACGGCCGTGGTCGTCGTACGCTTCCAGTACATACCGCAGATGATCGGCGCAGCCCAGATACCGAGACCACCGAAGGCAAAAAGAATGATCGTAAAGATCGAACCCGGCTTCAAGATACCGATACCAATAGCGATGATACCGAGCACCACGGTCACGACGCGAGCCATCTTGAGCGTGTCTTCGTCGGTTGCATCGCGCTTTAAGATACGCTGATAAAGGTCGCGAGAAACAGCAGAGGTCGAGGTAAGCAGCAACGAACTAATCGTCGACATACCGGCCGAGAAGATACCAGCCACCATCAAAGCGGAGACGACCGGATGGAGACCTTCCTGAAGGATCAACGGCACGATGAAGTCACTTTCTTTACCTGGGATACCAGGGAAGCTAGCAGCACCCGTTACACCGCACCATTCGATGAAGGAAGCGGAGAACCACATACCGAGTGTACCGAGCAACACGGCTTTAAACATCGTGGAGTAGTTCTTCATTGTGAAGAACTTCGTAAAGAGATGCGGCTGACCAATACAGAAGAAGGACCACATCACGATCATCGAAGCGTAGTTCTGCCACGGATAGCTATTATTGTGACCAGGGAACTTCAAGTAGTTGGGGTCAACAGCTGCGAGCTTCTGGTTGATGACTTCAAGGCCACCGCCCAACTGCAACGACACGACAAAGGTCGTCACTGCGGTCATGACCATCAAGACCCCCTGAATGACGTCCGTCATCATGACTGAACGGATACCACCGGCCATACAGTAAAGAATCACGGTCACACCCATGACCACGATACCCACCCACTGCGGCGCGCCTGTGTAGGTCGTGAAAATCACACCTGCACCGATCGTTTGGGCACCCATCATCGGGACCAAGAAGATCAACATCAGCACAGCCAACAAACCACGAATAGCGGTCGATTCATAGCGGTCAGCCAAATAGTCAGCCATCGTCAACATCTGATAGCGATGACCTAACTTAATCAAGCGACGGCCAACGAGCAAGGCAGGAATCACCATCGAGAAGGCGATCCCTGGCACGGAGACGCTCATCCCAGCGTAACCCACGTGATAGATGGATCCCGGCACACCCATGAAGGTCGACATCGAATACTGCGTCGAGAAGTAAGCCAAGCCTGACAGAATGGCGCCCGCAGAACCCGACATCGTGAAGAAGTCTTGCAGGTTGCGATTTTGGCGATTACCCCACCAACCGATGAAGCCAAGAATGAAAAGATAAATAATCGTAACGGCCAAAAATGGACCCGTTGATGTTTCAACCTGATATGGCATGGCGCGTTACTCCTCGTATTCCTGATATTCGGGACGCTGCATGCAAGCACGCCACCAAAGGGCAATCGTTCCAATCACCAGTAAGCCATAAGCCAACCAGCAATAAATAAAACGAGGCACACCAAACAGCCATGGCGTGTAGTTGATGTCATAGAAGAAGGGGAACGGCATCATGATGAAGAAAAATTCTGCAAGAAAGATGAGCGTCCACTTCGTTTCGAAAGCATTGTCAAATGCATTCATAGCGGGATCTCCAGGATTTTTTATAGAGGTCTTGAATGGTTTTTTTAACCATTGCGATCATTATCCCTGAGCGAGCGACAAAACGCTTCCGACTAAACCCTGTATCTTTAAGACGAATCAACCAAAATACATAAAATACCTTAGTAACGAAAACCCTTGGGTGAGAGCAACATTTTGTATCTCACGGGCACGCCTCCAAAAAACGCGACATCCACCTGGTCAGTGTCTTTCGAATCACAAACTTCAATCCTGAATTACCCGTATTTACAACCATTTAAATGGACAAAAGCCTCAACGCCTTGAATAATGAATAAATCGTTGTTGCTTCATTAAGTGCGGCCATGAAAACGCTTTTATTAAAAGACAATACGTTACGTGTTTCGGTGATGAGCTTTCATCACGAAATCGTTTATAGCGTGATGCGCGCTTATTTTGAAGCGTTGATTAGTCAAGTCCTCATTTGGGATGAGCGCTCCTACGGCTTACTTTGGAACACAGTCATGGTCGATGACATCACGAGTAAGCTCCATGAGCTTGAGCGCAACAAGCAGTACCGCCTCTATGCGGTGCTCTTTGGTGTTATTAATCTGCGTCGAGAACTCCATATCGTGCCATTTCGTCAAGCGCTTGAAGAGCATATGACGACTGGGCTCACGGTCTCAGCAGTGGCCGTGATGGACTTACACCACATCGAAGATACCTTTCAAACGCGCAACGTGCCTGACGACATTCTTGAAGACTTCGTCAACAAATATAACGCTTGGCATAATTCGTTCGACTGGTTCGTGCGTCTCTTTGAAAACGGACGCCTCAAAGCAGAAAACCGCGTTGGTCGCACCATGGACGACGTGATCATGTGGCTTAAACACCAGCCCGAGCTCGTCAATGTCCGTATTACGCCCAAGCAGTTTGCGGATGCCCGCACAGACGTTGAAACGGACTTTGGGATTTTGGTCAAGAAGACCTTTGCACTTGATGGCTTTAATAACATCTCGCGTGTGCAGTTCCGTGAAGCCGCCATGGCGCTTCGCGCGGCTTTTGACGATTTGACACACATTCATTCGTCCCTTCATGATCCAGAGTCAATCGGGAGCGTCTTTTGGAGTGCCGATAGTGTCGTTGCCCTACTCTCCAATGGGATTGGCTTTAGCATTAAGCGCGGCGCCCTTGGCTTTGTGCGTATTCAGGTGCCCTTAGGTACACCGCTTCATATTGTTCAAGGCCTACGCAATATGCTCGACGCCTTTGCGAGCGCAGTGCCCGATGTGCTCACGGTCACCGAAACCGAAGACATCGCGATTGAGCCCTTTATTGCCGGTGAAGGCTACGTGCCTACACTCAGTGAATGTAATCGTCACTATTGCGAAGCCATTGCGCAGATTCGTTAACGAGAAACTCCGCCAGAGTGTCACCTCAAGCGGCGTTATCTTTAGCTTTTCGTCAATCACCGGTTAAAGAAGGCTTGCGAAAAGTCTTTTTGCGTGATGCCATCCCAAGCGGAACGACGGCGCTTATTGCGCGCGGTCATCTTAACGATTGGGCGTCCCATCAAGAAGGCTTGGGTCCCCTGAGGTTCATCAAAGGTCACAGCATTGGCCGTGCAGATATCGGCACAAAGCCCGCACCCAGTACAACACGCTTCAATCGCAGCAATCGTAAAGACGTCACCTTCGGTTTTGGCTGATAGCGCTTTATTGGGACACATGGCAGCGCAGAGCCCACAAGCCGTACAGCTTTCCTCGTCAAACCTAGGCACCAAGACATGCGACAAAGCGTCTTTGGTTGCAGTCTCCTGGTTAGGCGCTTGCGGCAATAAACCTCTTAAGAGCGTAATCAACTGTCGACGGCGTTTCGTGAGATGAAATGGCGCCTTCGGGTTCATCGGTGCCGTGTCCTCTACCGTCTCGAGGGGCTTTGGTGCCGTGGCCTTACGCGCGACCATCCCCAATAAGTGTCGACGACCGCCGTCCACGTCTTTAGGCACTTCGGTACGGCGCGCAATCGTCACACCCTTGCCTAAAATCTCCTGCCAAGCTTTAAAGCGTTGCTCTAAGGCATCGGTTGGGATTTTGCTTGGTTGATTGGGGCACCCTTCACACCCAGCCGTCACCAATGTGATGTGTTTGACGCCTTGCGCTAAAGCGTCGAGCAACATTTCTTCAGAGAGTGCACGTTGGCAACCGATCGCTTGACCGTCGCCCAACATGGCGCGAGAGCACCGAAGTTGGCACGAACCATCGGGCATCACGTTGAGGCGTTCTAGCACCCCATCGAGTTCAAGGGCATCCATCGGACACACCGACACACAGGCACCACATGCCGTACACGCGGGTTCAATCAGGCTCAAACGACCGCTTTCAACTTGTAGTGCCCCCATAGGACACGCTTTGATGCACGCATCACACTGTGACGATATATGGCGAGATCGAGCACAACGTCGACCAATGCATTTAGGCGTTGTCATCGTGATCCTTCTTTTTAAACGTGAGACGTGGGCTCAATTGGCGCGGTCTCAGACTTTACTGAGCCCTCTGCCTTATCCGTTGGCTTGTCGGTCGGCTTATCGTGCTTTTCGCCCTTTTTCTTTTCGCTGTGACGGTGTTCAGGGCGATACATCAAGACTTGGTCAATATGGAAGCCATCCATATTGGTCACTTCAAAGCGATAGCCCGCATAGTCCACGTGATCACCGCGCTTTGGCACACGACGAAGCATGTACATAATGAAACCCGCGACCGTTTCGTAGGTTTCTTCGTCAGGCAAACTTTCGATACCGAATTCGCGTTCAATGTCGTCAACGGGCGTGGAGCCATCCACAAGCCAGGAGCCATCAGAGCGCTGCACAAGCATCTGATCGTCAGCCCAAACGTCGTAGTTACCCATCACTGGCCACAAAATGTCCTTCAACGTGATGATCCCGACCGTGAGGCCATATTCGTTAATCACCACAGCAAAGTCTTGGCTATCTTGCTTAAAAAGGTCAAGCGTTTCGGTCAGCGTCAAAGAGTCTGGAATCGTGATGGCAGGCTGCACCAAACCCGACTGACTGAGATCAAGCGGCTCGTTATCGGCGTAGATTTTAAGGAGTTGCTTTCCGTCGACAAGCCCCATGACGTGGTCGATGTCACCGTTACAAACCAAGAATTTGTTATGGGGTGTCTGGCTAATTTTTTCGCGGATGCTTTCTTCAGGCTCATCCAACGTAAAGTAGACGATATTGTCACGGTTCGTCATAGCGCTCGGCACCAGATGGTCTTCGAGCTCCATCATGTTCTTAATGGCCGTATGTTCTAAAGGCGCCACCACACCAGCTTTAGCCCCGGCTTCCACGGTCGCGATCACGTCTTCGTTGGTAATACGATCTTCGTTATGAAGCGGCACGCTCATCATGCGCATGATGCCGTTGGCCATAGCGGTCAACAACCACACCAAAGGTTTGAGCACCATGATGAGGACAATCATCGGACGGATACAACGCACTGCCACGGCTTCAGGACAACTCATAGCAACGCGCTTCGGGATCAAGTCCGCAAACATCACAAAGAGGATCGTCACAAAAAGGAACGAGCAAAAGAAGGCAACGCCGTTCACTAATTCAGCTGGCAACACATAAGCAAGTAACGTTGCAAAAAAGCCCGTAAACGCTTCTTCACCGACGACACCGCCCAAAATCGCTACAGCATTGATCCCCACCTGAACGACCGAGAAGAAGTAGCCTGGATTTTCTTTGAGGTTGATCACCAACTGGGCACGCGAATCGCCGTCTTCGGCCATGCGGGTTAAACGGACAGGACGCGCCCCTGCCAAAGCGATTTCCGACATAGCGAAGTACGCTGCTGCAACAATGAGTAGCGTAATAATGGCAACTTGCGTAAACATGGAGTCTGTATACCTCGTGAATTAAAACAGGTTATTCTACTGCAACGAAACTATGAGTGCCTCAGCAGTGTCGACTTTGACCAGTGTTTACCTCGTTGCAATCAGTTGACCGTAACAAAAAGCCAGCCTTCACCACACGAAGACTGGCTTTTGATTGACATGTGACCGTAGGTTTTTAGACCAAGGCTTTCAAGCGCGTAACGGCCATATTGGCCACAACGCTCACAGCGACGGGCAACACGTCGTCATTAAAGTCCATCTTTTGGTGGTGTAACGAGACCTGATGCTCGTCGTCACGAATGCCAACACGAATAATGGAACCCGGTACCTTATTGAGGTAGCACGAGAAGTCTTCACTTGACATAAAGGGACGAATCACCTTGACGCGATCTTCACCCATAAGGTCTCGCGTCGCAGCCATAGCAGCTTCGGTCTGTTCTTCAGAATTGATCACAGAACCAATCAAACGGTCGTAGACGAGCTCGGCTTCGCAACCATTGGCTGCAGCAATACCATTAACCATCGCCGTGATATTGGCTTCAGCCAAGTCGCGGATTTCAGGTAAGAACGTACGCACCGTACCACTCATCGTGAGTTCACTCTGAACAACGTTCACGGCCTGGAAGTTACCAGCATTAATCGAACACACAGACACAACAGCCGACTCGATCGGATCAACCTTACGGGAGACAATCGTCTGCAAAGCCAAAATGATCTGCGCAGCAACAGGCATCGGGTCGATACCCAAATGCGGACGGCCTCCATGCGTTCCCTTACCCTTCAAAGTGACATAGAAGCTGTCGCTTGCAGCCTGCAAGGGGCCTGGTTTAAAGCCGATCGTACCCTTAGGCAAATTGGGTTCGGTATGACCGCCATACATTTCTTCGATGCCATACTTTTCAAAGAGCCCAGCTTCAATTAACGCCTTGGCACCGAGTCCTGGTTCTTCAGCGGCCTGAAAAACCAAAACCACGCGCCCCGGGAAGTCACGGTGAGTCGCTAACCAACGCGCAACCCCTAAAAGCCACGTCGTATGACCATCATGACCACAGCAGTGACCACGACCATCTACCACACTCGCATAGGGCTTGCCGCAACCGTCCTTCATCGGAAGGGCGTCCATGTCTGAACGAACACCAATCGTGTGACCAGGTTGATTGCCTTCAACCACAGCGACCACACATCCCTTCACAAGCTCAGTGTCAATCGTATCGACGTGGCTTGCTTGGAGATATTCAACGATCTTGCCAACCGTACGCTCTGTCTCAAAACCCAGCTCTGGATGCTGATGGATATCGTGACGAATCTCAACAAGCTCTGGCACCAATTCGGCTACGCCTGGCAATAAACGATCTTCGAGCAAAAGCGTCATGGAACATCTCCAAAAATAAAGAAACGATTTTTTAATTCTACGCCTGATGGTTGTTGGTCGTCGGACGTGCTTGAAGAGACTTACGTTTGAGCGATTTCGTCTTAGTCACCGTTGCTTGTTTTTGCATCAATGCATCGCGTAATGAAGGGACTGTAGCGTCATCCCATCCAAGACGTCAGGCTGTCGACAGGGTTTGCCGCCTGCGGTGAGCGGCAACGTCCTTACCCACGCAAATCGACGAGGGGACTTCCAGCGAGCTAAACCTTAGCGATCTTCATCTATGCATGTACCTCATTGTCCACTTGCGCGGCGTTTAAAAAACTAATGGTTCAACTTGTTTCAGGCAACGGCTCAGTCTCAAGTGCCCTAATCTGCTTCTCACCATGTAAAAAAGCCCAAACTCCGCAGCTAATTTCCTATCTAGGATCAAATCATTGACAATGATCAATTGATGATTGTTAGCTGCGGAATTTTTTGGGAGGCACTTCCACCCTAAAAAGACACGTAAGCCAATCACGGACCTTTTTAGGTAGCAAGTCCAACAACCATGGTTCACACGACCTATTCCGAAACACCGTGTAGCGATTCATTGACGCTAACAACTTGTTGATCGAGT
>CALEAW010000076.1 GCA_937943605.1 uncultured Sutterella sp.
CGTAATGTCTGCTCAGATTTTTGTCTTGAGTGCACATTCTTTTGGGAAGTTCAGGCAAACCGAATTCAGGGTACGGAGCGACTATGAACCTAGGGCTAACATTAGCCAAAGGAGATTACATCGGCATTGTTGAATCGGACGATTTTGTAGAACCTCATATGTTTCAAGCTCTATATGAGCAAGCAATTACGTATGACCTTGACATCTCACGCTGTCGATACAACTCCTTGACTAACGGTAGAGTAATACCTATGTCTTGTCCGTATCTACCTAAAAACTTAACGTTTGACCCCAAAAATAATGTCGATGTTTTTCACAATCCCCCATCAATTTGGGTTGGACTCTATCGACGATCATTAATAACAAATAATGATATTCACTTCTTGGAAACACCCGGGGCAGCCTACCAAGACATTTCCTTCGCCTTTAAAACAACTCTTGCATCGTCGAAAATTCGCTGTTTACCTGATCATTTGCTCAATTATCGAATACATCAAAATAATTCGATCAAAAAATCTACGAATGTCTTTGTCGTTTTTGACGAAATTAACGAATGTATCAGCTTCGCAAACAAACTAGGCTTTGAAAAAATCATTAAAGACGTCATATTGAAAAAGGAGTATGACATCTTCAAATGGAACTTCCTTCGCCTTCCCAAAGAATCAGCACATACATTTTTCAAATCCTGGGTTAAGCGATGGAAAGAGAACAAAGATTTTTATATTACTCCACCCCCAAAAAACCTTAAGTTATTAGTTTATTTTCTAGTCATCACAAACATTCCAAGCATCTTTGAAAAATATTTAAGTAGGAAGTCGAATAAATGAAGTGGGACTATCTTATTGTAGGCGCAGGGTTATTCGGAGCAACCTTTGCCCATAAAGCAACAGCAAAAGGCAAACGATGTCTAGTTATTGAGAAACGAAATCATATTGCAGGAAACGTCTATACCGAAGATATTGACGGCATTCAAGTCCACAAATACGGAGCTCACATCTTTCATACTAGCAACGAAGAAGTGTGGGATTACGTCAATCAATTTGGTCGCTTTAATAACTTCGTCAACTCTCCCGTCGCTAATTACAAGGGGAAGCTTTATAACTTACCCTTCAATATGAATACGTTTTATCAAATGTGGGGAGTGACAACGCCTGCAGAAGCACAAGCAAAAATTGAAGCCCAACGCAAAGCTGCTGGTATTGTCGAACCCAGGAATCTTGAAGAACAAGCCATCAGTTTAGTGGGCGAGGATATTTACAGAATCCTTATTAAGGGATATACCGAAAAGCAATGGGGGCGAGACTGTAAAAATCTTCCGGCTTCAATCATTCGTCGCCTTCCAGTTCGTTTAACCTTCGATAACAACTACTTCAACGATCGCTATCAAGGCATCCCAGAAGATGGCTATACCGCCTTAGTTGAAAATATGTTGAAAGGGATTGACGTTCAACTTAACACCGACTTTCTAGAGCACAGAGAGGAACTGTCAGCTCAAGCTGACAAAGTCATATTCACAGGCCCTATAGATGCTTATTTTGACTATACTTTTGGGCCTCTCAATTATCGAAGCGTCCGCTTTGAAAACGAGATTTTGCCTATCGAGAATTATCAAGGCGTTGCCGTCGTGAACTACAACGAACGTGAGATTCCTTTTACTCGCATTATTGAACACAAGCACTTTGCTTTCGGAAAACAACCGACAACGGTCATTAGCCGAGAATATCCATCTGAATGGTGCTTGGGTGTAGAACCGTACTACCCCATCAATGATGCCATTAACAGCGAACTTTATCAGCGCTATAAAGCATTAGCTGAAACGCAATCAAAGGTTTACTTTGCTGGACGCTTAGGTCAATATAAATATTTCGACATGGATAAAGTCATCGCCGAAGCACTCGCGATCGCAGAACACGAGCTTACATCCTAAGCTTCATTTGACTGGCAGTTTTCGTTGTTTTCTGCAATTTAGATTAGCAACAACGCTTACAACTCGAGGGAGCGACATCAACTGTTCACTCCCTCGTTCCTTAATCAAACTAGCCTTGGAGCGTTACTTACCCCAAGAATCTTTCAAGCCAACAGCCAGATTGAAGACAGGCTTTTCGGACGTATGGTCTTCACGATCAGCGACAAAGTAGCCATTACGTTCAAACTGGAACTTATCGTCTCGGGCAGCCTGAGCTGCGGCAGGTTCAACATAGGATGCCAACACCGTCTTCGAGTTCGGTGTCAAACGATCCAAGAAATTACCTTCACCTTCGTCAGGATGTGGCACATTGAAGAGACGATCATACACACGTACCTCAGCCGGCACTGCCGTCTTGGCATCCAACCAATGGATCGTGGCCTTTGTCTTCACAGACATCGAGCCTTCCGTACCAGAACGCGTTTCAGGCAAATAGTTCGCATGAACGGCAACAACCTTGCCCGTTTGGTCCTTATCGAAAGACGTCGGCACAATCACAAAACCATAACGCAAACGCACAGGTTTAGCCGGCGTCCCATCCGCTGGGATCGTTAAGCGACGGAAGCCCTTAGGTGGCACTTCAGCAAAGTCACTTTCTTCAATCCAAAGCTCGCGAGAGAACGTAATATCACGAACGCCCATTTCAGGATGCTGAGGATGGTTGTTCGCTTCTAACGTTTCGCTTTGGCCTTCCGGATAGTTATCAATGATCAACTTCAACGGACGGAGCACTGCAACTCGACGAGCGGCACGCTCTTCTAAGTCTTCACGCAGGCACTGTTCCAAAACCGAATAGTCAATCCAACCACCAGACACCTTAGAAACGCCGCAACGTTCGGCAAAATTCTGAAGGCTCTTCGGCGTAAAGCCACGACGACGCAAACCAACGATCGTTGGCATACGTGGGTCATCCCAACCATCGACATGCTTTTCCTGAACCAACTGAATCAACTTACGCTTGCTCACCACCACATAAGTCAAGTTCAAGCGGTTGAACTCATACTGATGCGAGAGCAAGAAGAAGTTCGGACGCACGACGTCTAACGCAGTTTGCATGAGCGGCGTGAAGTGTTCAGGGAAGCGCAGTAACTCAGCAAAGAACTGCGTAATCGTTGCATCATTGACATCCGTCGGAATACCGTCAGCCCAACCTTCCATTAAGCGCGACATACTGAGCTCAGGCAAGCTCGTACCGAGCTTGGCACGATGCTCATAAGCCAACTTCACAAACGCCATAGCACGATCATCGTCACCAGCAGCCATGCGATGAAGGATGCCGAGCGCTTCTTCATACTGTGGACGACGAAGCAACGGAATAATACGTTCGAGCGCCCAGTTGTAGAAAGCGCGCTGATCTTCGAATTCCAGCGTACAAATGGAATGCGTGATATTTTCCAACGAATCTTCGATCGGATGCGCAAACGTATACATCGGATAGACACACCACTTGTCACCCGTCGCATGATGTTCAGCAAAACGAATACGGTAGATCGCAGGATCTCGAAGATTCATATTGGGGCTTGCCATATCAATCTTGGCACGAAGCACCATAGAACCTTCAGGATGCTTACCGTCACGCATTTCATGGAAACGCGTCATATTTTCTTCAGGAGAACGATCGCGATACGGCGAATTCTTACCAGGCTCCTTCAATGTGCCACGGTTTTCGCGCATTTCGTCAGCGGTTTGTTCATCCACGTAAGCGTAGCCCGTACGAATCAAATGTTCTGCAAAAGCGAACATGTATTCAAAGTAGGAGCTTGCGAAATACAAGTTCGTTTCGTTACCAAACTTCCAATCAAAACCAAGCCAACGGACACTATCCTTAATGCCGTCAACATATTCCTGGTCTTCCTTGACTGGGTTCGTATCATCAAAACGCATATGACAAGCGCCCTGATAGTCACGAGCCAAACCAAAATTCAAACAAATACTCTTGGCGTGACCAATATGAAGGTAGCCATTGGGTTCCGGCGGGAAGCGCGTACGAATACGAGCAATATCAGGTTCGCCCTTTTCTAATTGTTCACTATACGGGGCAGGATGACCGCACCAATAACGAGGCAAGTTAGCCCCGCGTGCAAGATCGTCATCAATAATGTTGCGAATAAAGTTAGTAACCTGCGCACCAGTGGCAGGCACTTCGTTTTCAGAAGTCATCGATCTCATCCGAATTCAATGAAAGTAATTGGGATATTGTAGCCTTAACTCAAGGAAAGCTCTAATTTTCACCGCTCTGAAATATAACGCGGCGCACCGAATGCACTATCGAGGCAATCGAATAATCAAACTTGACGTATCCAAACGCCCGCCGCCAGCACGTTGAATTTCTTCGTAGTATTCGTCGACTAAGGTTGTCACAGGGATTTCTGAACCATTGCGTTTGGCCTCATCTTTCACGATCCCCAAATCCTTACGCATCCAATCCACCGCAAAACCAAAATCAAATTTGCCTTGATCCATTGTTTTGCCACGATTGATCATTTGCCAAGATGATGCGGCACCTGAACTTAATGCATCAATGACTTTCGGCATATCTAAGCCCGCATTTTTACCAAAAGCCACAGCCTCAGCCAAACCTTGCACACAACCCGCAATACAAATCTGATTGACCATCTTTGCGAGTTGGCCTGAGCCCGAAGCACCAAAATAAGTCGTCGCATCAGCATAGGCAGTCATCACTGGTTTGACACGTTCAAAAGCAGTTTCGTCTCCTCCGCCCATGACAGTCAAACAACCGTTCTCAGCGCCTGACTGACCACCTGACACAGGCGCATCAACAAACTGAATGCCTAGTTCAATCGCTTTAGCCGACAACTCTCGGGCGACAGAAGCACTCGCCGTTGTATGGTCAACGAAGAACGTTCCTGCGCTCATCCCACCAAAAGCACCATGATCCCCTAAGACCACACTTCGAAGGTCGTCATCATTCCCGACACAAGCAAAAACGACCGAAGCACCTTGAGCAGCCTCTGCTGGCGTCAACGCCATACGTCCACCAAAAGTGTCGACCCAACGTTGCGCTTTTTCAGTTGTACGGTTATAGACACAAACGTCATGACCAGCCAGGGCTAAATGACCTGCCATCGGATAGCCCATGG
This sequence comes from uncultured Sutterella sp., assembly GCA_937943605.1. Classification (GTDB taxonomy): domain Bacteria; phylum Pseudomonadota; class Gammaproteobacteria; order Burkholderiales; family Burkholderiaceae_F; genus Sutterella. The sequence goes on from CALEAW010000076.1 coordinate 5,068, forward strand.
TACCTAGACCAATAAAAGCCACTTTCTGTGAAGCAACAGGGGTATAAACCTTATCCATCTTCATCGCTTTCTCCTTATTTGGCTAACTCGCACAATATTCACCCAATTGCTCACCCCACTCGTAGAGTGCTTCGAGAACGGCCTGATGCGCCTCGTTATCCCAGCTATTCTCTTGCAGACGATCAATCTCATCAAAATAATCTGTGATCGTCAGCGCATCATCTTGACCATCCATCAAACGCGCCTGGCAGAAAGCTCGCCATGCTTGTGCTTCTTTCGCCGTTAAGGTATCAGGCCAATTACGTGCTCTAAATCGGAATAGCAAGGTATTCAGTCGTTCATCTTCAAAGTGTATCGAACGAGTTGCTATCAAATCAGCCAAACGTTCTGGCGACGAACGCCGCACAACATCCATGCTGCGCGCATCTTCTCGGCTCGCAAACCCTCCGTCATAAAGACCATAGTCCACATCTGATGGCATAGGTTTTTCTTGGTTTTCAGAAAACTCTAGCAACGCACCTTGAAGCATCGGCAAAATGGCTTGCAACTTCGCATGATTTTGACGCGCAACATCCAAGTCAAGACCAAACTTTTCTGCTCGTTCAGGCGTAACCACTTTTAAGGCAGAACACACAAAAGGCGAGCTATTCACTAAGAGTCGATAGACTGGTAGTGGCTCTGTCCCTTCAGGTAAAGAGTCTCTACGCACCAATAATCGAGACTTTAATTCGGCCGCACTCATGCGCGCCAACTCTTCTGGATCGTGCATCAGATCCCACATAAAAACCTCATTCGGTTTTTGTGCATTGACGCTAATCATGGACGCAAGTCGAATAAAGCCATGCTTTTGACCAAATTTTGGCGACACCCAAACAACCGGCCCCTTTTCTACTGCGGTCGTCACAGCGGCCTTGGTGCGATTATCTAATGCCCATTGCCAAAGTCGAGGCTCGGTTTGTTGAATCAACTTTGCAAGCCCTAAGGTCGCTTCAACGTCACTAAGTGCATCATGAGCATGCGTGTGCGTAATACCATTAGCTTGACTCAAATATTCAAGCTTAAAGCACACACCATCATGATCTTCGTTATTCGGATCGACATCCTTCCAAAGCGGCCACTGAATACCACTGCCTCGTAATGCCCAAACAGCACAGATTAACGGAAAGATATCCCAACGCGAACAACCGTTTTTCCACTGATGAGAATACGGATCTAAAAAATTTCGCCAAAATAAAAATCTCGATACCTCATCGTCAAAACCTAAGGTGTTGTAGCCAATCGAGATTGTTTCAGGTTGATTGAATTTTGACCAAATTTCCCCGGCAAACTCACTTTCAGCCATCCCTTTTGCTTGACATTCTTGAGGGGTGATTCCTGTGACCAAGCAACTTTCAGGCTTGGGCAAATAATCGGTTGACGGTTTGGCATATAGCACTTCACCCTGAGAAACGGGATTAAAAGCCATATCCGTACGCATTCCTGCAAACTGTGCAGGACGATCCTTACGGCGATGAAGGCCAAACGTTTCAAAGTCGTACCAATAAAAGCTTGGGCCACGATAAGTGTTACTCATGCATTCATTCCTTAGGCCAGAATCACATCAAATTGCTCTTGGGTATAGCTTGGCTCCACTTCAAGCAACACAGGTTTTTCGACGAATGCCTGTAACAACTCCAATGCCTCAGACTCTTCTTCTAAAAGCATTTCAATTACTGGCTGGCTTGCCTGAATGTGGAATTCCTTGGTTTCTTGATACTGCTTACAAAGACGAACAATCTCACGCATGATTGCATAACAAACTGTTCGAGCTGTACGCACCTCACCTCGACCACCACACATTGGACACGGCTCACAAAGCACGTGCGCCAATGATTCACGCGTACGTTTACGCGTCATTTCGACCAAACCTAATTCGGTGAAATTACTCACCGTCATACGCGTACGATCTGTTGAAACAGAGCGGCGTAATTCTGCGAGCACTGCATCACGATGCTCATCGCAACTCATATCGATAAAGTCAACGATGATGATGCCACCCAAGTTACGCAAACGCAATTGACGAGCAATCGTTTGAGCGGCTTCTAAGTTTGTTTTAAAAACCGTGTCACTAAAATCACGCTTACCCACATAGCCACCCGTATTGACGTCAATCGTGGTCATCGCCTCAGTTTGGTCAAAGACCAAATATCCACCACTTTTTAGATCAACCCGGCGCTCAAGTGCATGCTCAATTTCAGTTTCGATACCATGCAACTCAAAAAGAGGCCGTTCACCACGATAAAGCGTCAAACGATCTTTTGCTGCCGGAACAAATCGATCCGCAAAGCTTTGTAGAGCTTCAAAATTGGTACGACTATCAACTTCGACCGTTTTTGTTTCTTGATGCACCATATCGCGCAACACGCGTTGCGCCAAAGAGAGGTCTTGATAGAGCAACTTGGGTCCCGTACTCTTACTCGCGAGCTGATGGATTTCACTCCAAAGACGGCCTAAATACACCATGTCGTCTTGAAACTCTTGCGCTGTTGCCCCTTCTTCAGCGCTAGTGCGAATAATGTAGCCCCCTTTCTCAGACTCAGGACGTAGTTCTGTCAGGAGCTGTCGAAGCGACTCTCTTAAGGATGCGTCTTCAATACGCTGAGACACGCCAATGTGATGATCTTTGGGCAAATAAACCAACTTACGGCCAGCCAAAGAAATCGTGGTCGTCAAACGAGCGCCTTTGGTGCCAATCGGATCCTTAGCCACCTGAACCATCAAGGATTGCCCTTCATGGAGTATCGTTTCAATAGGAGCAGGCTTTTCACCCTCGCGATGCGCTTCAGCAATATCAGCGACATGCAAAAAAGCTGTTCGCTCTAAGCCAACATCCACGAAAGCACTTTGCATTCCAGGTAAGACACGAACGACCTTACCTAGATAAACATTACCCACCAAACCACGGGCACTGCTTCGTTCGATAAAAAGATCTTGAAGAACGCCATCCACTACAATGGCGACACGCACTTCACGGGGCGTACAGTTAATCAGTATATGTTCCACGATGGCGGCTCCTTGCCTGCCTGCGACTTTGCGCTCAAAATAAACTGCTACACATTGTAGTGGGTTCGCCCCTCCCTTTTGAAGTTCTTCCCCTTTCTTCTGCAGGATTTACACGCATGTTGCTTATTACGGGCGGTGCTGGTTTTATTGGCTCCAACTTCATCACCGAATGGTTTAAAGAGCATGATGAAGGCATTGTCACCCTCGATGCTTTGACTTATGCAGGACAACTCAGCAATTTAAAAGACGTTGAGCATCACCCTAAACATCACTTTGTTCATGGCAATATTCTTGACGAAGCGTTGGTGACTCACCTTTTGACAACACATCGTCCACGCGCCATCATCCACTTTGCCGCTGAGAGCCACGTTGACCGTTCGATTACAGGTCCGCAAGTCTTCGTTGAGACCAACGTCAACGGCACAACCACACTGCTTGGGGCCGCTTACCGCTACTGGTGCTCGTTAGATGAATCAGCGAAAGCCGATTTTCGCTTTATCAACATTTCAACCGATGAGGTCTACGGTTCCATCGAGTTAGATAGCCCTCCTAATGTTGAAACAACGCCTTTTGACCCGAGTAGTCCCTACTCTGCGAGTAAAGCCGCAGCCGATCAATTTGGTCGAGCCTATCATCGCACCTATGGTTTGCCTGTTGTGACGATCCGGTGTACCAATAACTATGGACCACGCCAATATCCCGAAAAACTTTTACCCTTCATGCTCATGAGAGCACGATCAGGGCAGACACTCCCTGTCTATGGCGATGGTCAACAAATCCGTGACTGGATTCACGTCCATGATTTCTGTCGCGCTATTCGCTTAATCTTGGCAAAAGCCAAGCCAGGCGACATCTTCAACGTTGGTACCAATCACGAATTAACGAACTTACATTTTTTAGAAACTTTGATGGGCGCCCTCGACAAAGTAGAACCTCGTGTAGATGGTCAACCACACGCTTCTGCCATCACCTACGTTCAAGATCGTCCAGGGCACGATCGACGCTATGCCCTAAATTGCAGCAAATTACGTCACACCCTCGGTTGGGCCCCCTTAATCACCTTTGAAGATGGCGTTCGTTCTACGGTCGATTGGTATCTCACCCATTAACGTGACGAACTAAAAACGCGTAAAGAACCTAGCACGCCAAGCAACAACAAGGTCATCCCCACCACTAAGAGTGGGGTTGGCCATTCTTCACGCCATAGGTGCGCATAAACCACCGCAAAGAGCGTTTCAAAAATAATCATCTGTCCACCTAACGCGGGTGGCAGGCGTTGGCTCATCAAACTCCAAAGCACAATACCGATCCAGGAGGCAAAGATACCTAAAAAGATCGCCACGCCTAAAAAGAGCCAGGGCGTTGGACCCATAATCGTCTCAGGGGACTCATTAGCCAATAACACAATCATGCCAATAAAGGCACAAGGTAAAAGTGTTAAACCTTGTGCGGTCGACCAAGTTTTTGGCGAATGCTCTGGATGTGCCAACAGCCACTCTGCATTACTTAAGGGATACCAGGTCCACACAAAGAGCGACAAAAAGGCAAAAAGCACGCCAAGCCAAAAATCACCTGACGTAACGCTACCTGACCCAACCAAAACCACGAACTCAGTCCAGTTGAGGCATATCATGCCTAATAGCACCAACATGAGTGGCGGCAACAATCGTCGCCATGGCTTGGCTTTTTCTTTGGCTCTCAGGTTACCAATCACAGCCACCAAAATCGGAATCATGGCCGTAAAAGCCCCGGCAATCGAAGCCCCTGCCTTTTGGCACGCTTCAGCGAGCAACCAATAATAAAAAATATTGCCCACAATCCCTAACGCCGTCGCACGTCGCCAATCGGCCCACTGATAGGTTCTGAGTTCTTTCCATTGAGAAATCGCAAAACCTACCGACAGTAGGCCAAAAACAAAATAGCGAACCATCGCAATCACGGCAGGCGAATAGTCCGGCAACATTAATGGGGCAACGTAAACGCTGCCCCAAATCATGCACGCCGCAATGCCAAAAAGTACCCCGATCAGCATAGCTGTTCCTGGCTTAGCACTCCACAATGCAAACCGCTAAACCACCTCGGCTTGTTTCTTTATATTTACTTTGCATGTCTCGCCCTGTTTCCATCATGGTCTTAATCACCTGATCGAGACTAATGTAATGTGCACCATTACCACGCAAAGCCATTCTTGCCGCATTGATCGCCTTGACCGCTGCAATCGCATTACGTTCAATACAAGGGATCTGCACCTGACCGGCCACTGGATCACACGTCAAACCAAGATTGTGCTCCATACCAATTTCAGCGGCGTTTTCGATTTGTTCAATCGTGCCACCACGCACAGCGGCTAAACCGGCCGCTGCCATTGAGCACGCAACACCGACCTCCCCTTGGCAACCAACTTCGGCACCAGAGATAGAGGCATTTTCTTTATAGAGCATGCCAATAGCCCCAGCCGTTAACAAAAAGGTTCTAACACCTTCAGGCGTACTGCTCGGAACATGCCGTAAATAGTATTCAATCACCGCAGGAATCACGCCTGCCGCACCGTTCGTCGGGGCAGTCACCACACGACCACCAGAGGCATTTTCTTCAGCTACCGCCATGGCATAGACATTAACCCAATCCATCACAACCAACGGATCATCAGTGCGTTGCATCACATCATGCATCAAAGCATTGGCACGACGGGCAATACGAAATGGACCGGGCAACACTTCTGTTTGTTTCATCCCACGCTCAACAGCAGCGTGCATCACCTGCCAAACCTCATCCAACTTTCGGTTCACTTCTTCAGGGGAACGCGTTGCACACTCATTGCGAAAGACTAACTCAGCAATCGTCAAGTTATTTTCTCTTGCTTGCTGCAGTAGTTCAGCGCCCGTACGGTAAGGATAAGGGCGCTCAACTTTGCCCTTAAACACTTGCGGGGTTACCGGTTCTTCTGGGTTATCTTCTTGCGCGACCACAATAAACCCACCACCCACAGAATAATAGCGACGGCTATAGAGCAAAGCATCGTCTCTATAAACAGAGAGCGTCATGGCGTTTGTATGGAAGGCAGGCACCTTATCGGCATGAAAGGCAATATCACGTTCTGGATCAAATGCAACGCACACTTCGTTATCGAGCATCAACTTGTGCGTCGATTTAACTTCGGCAATCAATGTCCCAACTTCATCAGGATCCATGGTTTCTGGGCTACGTCCCATCAACCCCAATTGAGTTGCCGTATCTGTGCCATGTCCTTTACCCGTAGCCGCTAAACTCCCCATGAGCTCCACTTTTAAGCCGTTCACCTGTTTTAAAAGCCCGCGTTCACGGAGAAGTTTGACGAAAGAGTAACCCGCACGCATCGGTCCAACTGTATGAGAAGAGGATGGACCAATACCCACATTGAACATGTCAAAAACACTGACTGCCATTTTTTTTATTCCAACGATGTTAATTCTCAAAGGGATCCTACTCAAACGCATAGATCCCTTTGCTTTTTCAATGAGGTTTGATGTTCGAACAGTTTATTTAACCGTTCGCGTGATTTTTGAATTGAATTGTATAGAGATGTTCATACACCCCTTTAAGGGCCATCAATTCTTCATGAGACCCAATTTCAACAATTTGCCCATCACGCATCACAACAATACGATCCGCCCCTTCGATGGTCGACAAACGATGTGCCACCACAAATGTCGTGCGTCCCTTCATTAAGGTATCTAACGAAGTTTGGATATGACGTTCGCTTTCAGTATCTAATGCACTCGTTGCCTCGTCCAACAACAAAATAGGCGCGTTCTTCAAAAAGGCTCGAGCAATCGAAATACGCTGTCGTTGTCCTCCTGAAAGCTGACTCCCACTGGCTCCCACAGGCGTATCCAAACCTTCTGGCAAACTACGAATTAGATCAGCCAACGCAGCAGCTTCAGCGGCTTTCCAAATCTCTTCATCACTAACACGATCACGGCATCCATACGCGATATTTTCAGCGATCGTCCCGTCGAAGATCACAACTTCTTGACTAACCAAGGCAATCTGCTGACGCAAACTCTTGAGCGTCACCGAGCTCTGAGGTATATCGTCCAAATAGATTTCCCCCTTCGTCGGCGCCCAGAAACGCGGAATCATATTGATTAACGTCGACTTACCCGATCCTGAGCTACCGACTAATGCGATCACCTCTCCAGGTTTTACATTCAAACTGAATGATCGAATAGCAGTCTTTTCACTTTGAGGGTAGACAAACTCAACATTTTCGAAACGCACTGCACCAGTAATACGTTGCAGCTCGGTCTGACCAGGATCCTTTTCAGGCTCTTCATCAATAAATTTAAACAGACTTTCAGCGGCAGCCGTCATGGCTGCTGTAGCCCCATTCAAACTCGATAAATGACGAATCGGCGGCATTAAGAGCAACATCGCAGACAAGAAGGTTGTAAATTCACCAATCGTTAAACTCCCAGCCTGTGCTTGCGCTAAAGCCACAACAACCACAATCGAGACACCTGACATCGCCACCAATTGTGTGAGAGGCGTCCCTGCAGCATTGACGCGTTGAGACTTCAAGACCAATGATTTTAATCGTTGATTGACCTGCTTAAAACGTTCACGCTCATAAGCCATACCATCATAAATTTTCACCACACGTTCGCCGTTATAAGCTTCTGCAATCGTGCCAATCAGCTCACCGTAGGTTTTCTGCGTTTCAGAGGTCAAACGCTTAATACGCTTATTCACCCACTTTAAAACCATGGCTAAGAGCGGTGCCACAATGAACGTGACTAACGTCAACTTCCAATTGTGATAAATCAGAACGCCAATCAAACAGATAATCTGTATAGAATCGCGAACGATGGTCGTCATCACGTTCGCGGCAGTGCCCAACGCGGTAGAAGCTTCATTAATAAACTTGGACTGAACTTCACCACAACGATGAGCCATATAAGAAGGCTCGCCCCATTGCAAAACGCGCTCGAACATTGTTGTTCGAATTTCTAGCAACAGAGACTGCGAAACTCGCACCAACAAATACGAGCTTAAATATTGGGTACCGCCATGAAGAATAGAAATCCCAATCAAAGCAATTGGCGCCCATACTGCAACCATCTTGCTGTGCTCGTAAAAGCCCATATCTGTCAACTTTCCCAACACAAGTGCAATAAGGGACGAAGCACCACCACCGACAATCATGGCCAACATCGCTCCGATGATTAGACCTTTATAGGGCGGCAGATAGCGGAACAAACGCATCAAATATTCGTTACTAAAAATCGGGAGTTTTTTATACATGGGGCAAAGTCCGTAGTTTGTCGGTGTTCATCATACAGGCTAACCATATACAATGAACTAACTATTGACTACTTTCCACTGCGAGTTGTATTAAAAATGCCAAATGTTCTGTGTCGACTTCCCAATCACGTCGGCGATTGTTGCATGACACTCCCTGCTCTGCGTTTACTTGAAGCCAGCGGCTTTACTCCGATGCTCACAGGCAAACGTTGGGCTGAAGACTTAATGTCTGGCATGAGTTGGCGATTTGACCCGATTGAAGGCCATGTGACTGAAGACCTTCAACGTATTCGCTATATCAGTAATCATTTGGGACCCCGCCCCTTAGGCTTGCTGTTTCCGAACTCTTTTAGTTCAGCCTTACTCTTTTCGATAGGCCGTGTTCGAAACGCAGGTTTTGCTACGGACGGTCGCCGGTTGCTCTTAGAAAAAGTGGTTGAAGAACCCGGTCCCATGCATGAAGTGGAACGTTTTTTCCGTTTAGCGCACGGTGCCATTAAAGCTTGGGGCGGTACACCTGCTTGGGATGAAGTGCCTGAAGAATTAGGTATGAAGCTATTAGCTCGCCATGAAGCTGCCGCACGCAACCTGATGCTTCAATACAACATCCCAGAAAAGTTTGTTCTGCTGGCACCGATCGCTCGCGGCTTACACCATGGCAAAGAAAAGCAGTGGAAGCACTTTAATGAGCTTTGCGCTCCGTTACGTGAAAAAGGCTTCGAGCCCATTATCTTCCCTTCTGTGAGAGAAGAGGAAGCGAATAAGAAGGCATGCCCTGATGCAACCATTCTCCCGCCAACAACACTTGGTAACTACGCTGCACTAGCTAAACGCGCACAACTTGTTATTGCTAATGACTCTGGCATTAGTCATGTTGCTGCAGCAGTTGGCGCTAACCAAATCACCCTGTTAGGCGTTACCGACCCAGCAAGAACTCGCCCTTGGAATCAGCGTGCTGTTTGTTTAGGTAACAGTGTCGAAGGGTGGCCAACACTAGAGACTGTCTTACACAGCATCGATCAGCGATTGTAAGTTCAAAAAATGTACTAGACCGTCACACAAAGACCTGTCGTGACGGTCTTTACCTAAACAAGATGCCCCTAAAGATAGGGATGACGTCGAGCTTGACAAACTAGTCGTTCATTTCCTCAAAAGCCAAACCCTCAAACCTGTATGGGTCCCCTTTTGGCAATTACGCAAGACACGCTCAAGGAATAAAAAATGCAAGTTTATCTTGTAAATATGGATCGATCCAAAGAACGCTTGGACATCATGTCTCAGCGCTTAGCCGCTTTGGGAATTAACTTTGAAAGAGTTCCTGCAGTCGATGGTTCCAAACTCGCAGATACCGAAAAAAAACAGATTACTGCACCTAACTGGCGTTACCCCTATGTCCTGACTCCTGGTGAAGTAGGTTGTTTTTTAAGTCATAAAAAATGTTGGCAGAAACTCATAGATTCGAATGATGACTGGGCATTAGTTTTGGAAGACGACTCTTTTTTCCATCAAAAAGCCAAGGAGTATTTCGAGTCCACTCACTGGATTCCCAGTGAAGTCCAGCTTATTCAATTTAGCTACGCTATTGACACGACTTATTCTGACAAAACCATCACGCTACCTAATGGCAGTCATTTAGTTCGCGTCAAATATTCCTCTCCTTGCGGTACATACGCGTACATGATCTCTCGAGAAGCTGCTTTAAAAGCACTATCGATGTCAACTAAAATTGAAGGTCCAATCGATAACTTCATGTTCGGACTGTTTTTTGAGTTTCCGAAAGTTATTTCAAACTGGCGATTGCAAGAATGTGTCGTTAAAGTAATCGATGATGTTGAACCTACGATTACAGGCAGGGGTCGAACCAACAAAACGAACAGCTTCAACAAAATCAATCCATTACGACTGATAGAAAAAGCAAAAATACAGATCGGTCGTCTTAAAACAAAGAAAATTGAACAATACTGGTCTAAAAATGAATAGAGTGTTCACCTCTCTACTTCACTAAAATGTAAGCGCTTCGCGTAGCCTTCAAAAATCACTCAATCGAAAAAGCAATTAAGGCGCCATACCTTAATTGCTTTTTTATTGATCAAAAATCACCCTTATGATGGCTACCCAACAGCAAACACTTTAACTTTGCATATTTTAAAAATACAGTAAAGCAACCTATGGATATATGAACAAAGCCTGACATCCCATCTAAAAAACCAAATTTTAGAAAATAATATTTCAAAAACCTTACAAATGGACTCAGAATAATCTTTAAAGAGGTTACTCTAACACCTTGAGAAAACATTCTATTTGCTTGAAGCGATGTATAAGTATTTTGCTTCTCAATATACTTATACAAACTTTCTCCTGATTCATGCATCAAATACCCGCGCAATACCCCCACCTTAAAGTCATCTGTGTTTGGGATGATTTTTTCGTGAACCAAATCATCGCTCCATTGTGCATACTGACGATTAAATAGCCTCAAACACCAATCTGGGTAGCCCTCTCCATGTCGTAAAAAACGACCTAAAAACTTATTGCATCGCGGAAACTGGTATGCGCAATCAGTTGGTTCACCTCTAAAAAGATCTTGAAGAGAAGCTTTCAATTTCGGCGATAGATATTCGTCCGCATCAAGACACAATACCCAGTCATAACTCGCACAATTAACAGCAAATTGCTTTTGAGGACCAAACCCTAGCCAGTCCTGATGAAATACTTTTGCACCAAAACGTTCTGCAATTTTCACTGTTTCGTCAGTGCTACCAGAATCAACAACGACGATTTCAGAAACAAAATTAGCACTCTCTAAGCACTTAGCCAGACAAGATGCTTCGTTCTTCGTAATCACAACCAACGAAATGGGTAGTTTCCGCTCAGCTAACGTCATTGTGTTCCTCATTCCTTAGTCATTTCTTGATGGCCTATCGTTAACATTTCTTGAGCCACCGCACGCGTATTATCAGAAATCGACACACCAGCTAACATACGTGCAACCTCTTCGATTCGCTCAGCGTCATTCAGTACTCTAAGCTGACTCTGCGTTGTCTCACCTGTGAAGTGCTTTTCCACTCTCCAATGATTGTCGCCGCAAGCAGCCACTTGTGGCAAGTGGGTCACACAAAGAACCTGTCTACTTGCTCCTAAGCGATGCAACAACTGACCTACGACTTCCGCCGTTGCACCACCAATACCACTATCCACTTCGTCAAAAATCAGCGTCGGCACTGGCATTGCAGCGGCCGTAATCACAGCAATAGCCAAACTGATACGAGCCAATTCCCCACCCGATGCGACTTTGATCAATGGACGCGTTTGTACACCAGCATGACCAGCAATCAGAAACTCACAATGCTCAGAACCATTCGCAGAAGGTGCTTGTGCCACCAAAGCAATTTCTAAACGCGCGCCCTTCATAGAAAGACGTTGCATTTGCTCAGTCACTGCATCAGCCAGTGCTAGAGCACCTTTGTTACGCACAGCGGTCAACTGCGATGCCACTAAATCGTATTGACGACGAGCCTCGACTTCAGCCTTTTTGAGACCCTCAACGTCTTTAGCCCCCGTCAAAGTCTTGAGTTGTCGACGACTATCTTCTAGTAGAGCATGCAATGACTCAGGTTCTGTTCTGAATTTACGCGCCAATTCATAATAATGCGACACACGTCGATCAACTTCGGCAAAACGTTCGCCATCTAAATCCGATCGATCTAAATAGCGCGACGCATCTCGAGCTACTTCTTCAACGAGATCCATCCCACTCGAAAGTGTTTCCACCATCTGTGAAAGTTTGTCGTCATAGCGGCTTAAACTCGTCAACTTCGCATGCACTGATGAAAGCATTGAAGACACAGACTCAGGATCATCCGTCAACTGATTGACGATCTGATTTAAGCCGTCAGCAATAGCAACACCGTGAGACAAACGACGATGATCTGCGTTTAATTCATCCCATTCACCCGCTTTTGGCGAAAGCGTTTCGAGATCCTCGATCATCCAAGAAAGTCGCTCAGCCTTTTCGGCAATGGCATCTGCGTTAGCAGTCGCATCGTCCAAAGCTTTGCGAGCTTTTTGCCAAGCAAAATACGCTTCACGAACCGCTACGCGTTCCGATGACGTGCCAGCATGATCATCAAGCAACTGAAGTTGATACGTCGACTTAAGGAGCGATTGATGCGCATGTTGTCCATGTACATCAATTAACGTTTCACCCAACTCACGTAACTGAGTAGCCGTCACAACAACCCCATTCACCCAGGCACGTGAACGGCCTTTGGTATCAACGGTACGTCGAATGAGGAGCGACTCTTCTCCGGTTTGGAGTTCATTCGCGACTAACCACGCCTTTGCTTCAGAGGACGGCTGGAATTCAGCCACGATATGCGTACGTTCTGCGCCTTCACGCACGACGCTCGCATCTGCACGTCCACCTAAAATCAATTGAAGGGCATCAATTAAGATCGACTTACCTGCCCCGGTTTCCCCAGTTAAAACAGTAAAGCCACGGCGAACATCTAAATTTAGAGACTCAACGATAACAAAGTCACGCAGACTGAGCGTGGTCAGCATATAAACTCCACTCGAAGTTTGACTTAAAAAAAGATACTGTATCAGTTCGACGAGCGGTTCGTCTGTCTCTTCACACTTGTCGGCATAAAGTTCCACTTCAACTTGCGACGCAACAAGTCAAAATAGTCGTACCCTGTCGGGTGAAGCATTGTCATGGTTTGGTCTGTAGAACGAATGCGTAACACGTCACCAGGCTGAATATCGCAGAAATCCTGCATATCAAAGTAAGCAACGGCATCGCGCGCATTAGTTAATTCAATATCAATAGCGACATTCGCTGGCAAAACAATCGGACGATTCGAAAGTGTATGGGGTGCCACCGGCACTAAACAAACCCCTTGTAGCGAAGGATGCAAAATAGGACCACCTGCAGCGAGCGCATAGGCAGTAGAGCCTGTTGCGGTCGAACAAATAATGCCATCAGCCGATTGACTTGACATCTGTTGGCCGTTGACGTAAATCACAAACTCGACCATCCCACCAGCACGGCCGTGGCTGATACCAATGTCATTGACAGCAATACCCGAAAAAAGCGTTTTCCCTTGACGAACGACTTCGCCCCCAAGCAAACGACGTACATCTCGCATATAGCGTCCCTGAAGCACTTTCGGTAAAACGCGCTCCATGTCTTCAAGAACAATATCGGTAATAAAGCCGAGTCGCCCAGCATTCACCCCGATGATCGGAATTTGAACATTCGACAAATCTCGAGCCACGCCGAGCATCGTCCCGTCACCACCCAACACGACAGCCAAATCGCACATCGCACCAAGCTCAGCCCGTGTATATCCTGGACGTTGACTACGGCCTTTGAGTGAAGCGGCGCTACGCTCACAAAGGAAAACTTCTGCACCACACTTCTCAATCACGCGAATCAAGGCCTGTAATGGTACGACCATGATTTCGGTTGGTTTTACAAAAACCGCAACTTTTTTAAATGCTAAAGTCATATGAATTCGTCATCATTCTGAGCTTAGGGATAGACTCAAAACACTATAACGAAGGCTAGCCAAAAAATAAATGCGGGAATCGACAAAGTTCGACCCCCGCACCCATAAATGATTTTTTAGACGAAAATTACTTTTCGACTTCAATCGTCGCAGCGCCAACGGCATGGAAGCCTGCGTCCACATAAACCACGTCGCCCGTAAGGCCGCTAGCCAAATCAGACAACAAGAAAGCCGCCGTGTTACCTACTTCGTCCGTCGTCACCGTACGACCGAGCGGCGCAGCGCCTTCCATCGTGCGCAGCAACTTACCGAAATCCTGAATACCAGAGGCCGCCAAGGTCTTGATCGGACCAGCAGAAATGGCATTGGCACGAATACCTTCCTTACCCAAGCTCACAGCGAGATAACGGGTACTTGCTTCAAGCGCAGCCTTCGCCAAGCCCATCGTGTTGTAGTTAGGCACCACGCGTTCGCTACCCAAGTAGGTCAACGTCAAGACAGAAGCCTGACGCCCCTTCATCAACGGCAAGAAAGCCTTAGCCATGGCCGGGAACGAATAGGCCGAGATATCCATCGCGATCTGGAAGGCTTCACGAGAAATGCCTTCGATAAAGTCACCCGCAATGGCTTCACGCGGTGCAAAACCAATGGAGTGCACAAAACCATCAAGACCACCCCAGGCCTTACCAAGTTCGTCAACCACGCTCGCGATCTGTTCGTCACTACTCACATCCATACGGAAGACGAGGTCGCTACCAAATTCAGCAGCGAGACCCTTGATACGATCGGCGTAACGTTCGTTCGCATAGGTAAACGCCAATTCTGCCCCTTCACGATGGCAAGCCTTAGCAATCCCATAAGCAATGGAACGATTGGAAATCACACCCGTAATCAGCAACTTCTTGCCGCTCAGAAAACCCATAGTTTGTCTCTCTATATGATGAAAGTCGTATTCTCTACTGAGAACACTAAGATAAAAAGAATACCCATTGCCTGAAGCAGATGGCGAGTGTCCTCATTGTATGTCCTTTCTAGAAAACTCGCCTCATCTACCCTTACCCTACGTAGGGTAAGCCGTTGTGATTTTTGCTTCAATTCTTAGGGCAACTTGATTCGTTGTCCCACTTTTAAGCGATTACTCTTCAAGCCATTGATGCGCTTCATGGTTGAAATCGTTGTCCCGAAACGAGATGCAATACTAGATAACGTATCGCCACGTCTTACTCGATAAGTTTCACCAGACGACGCATCATCACTGCTTGGCTGAACCTTTGCTGTTGCAGGGATAACTAATTTTTGCCCCACGCGCAAGTTCGAACCAGATAAACCGTTGACCGATTGCAAGGCACTCACAGATACGCCAAAACGACGGGCAACTTCGTAAAGCGAATCCCCTGAACGCACACGATAAAGTCCTGCGCTCGGTTGAGCAGTCGTTGTTGGACGTGCCTTGCGCGGTTCTGGTTGAGCCTCACCCGTTGGAATTTCTAACCGTTGACCCACACGCAAATGGTTACTTGTCAAACGATTGGCACGCTTTAAGCGAACAATAGACACATCATAGCGATCAGCGATTTCAGAAATCGTGTCACCCGCTCGTACCGTGTGAGTACACACGTCTGATTCCTCGACAACCCCCGTTGCCGGAATTCTCAAACGCTGCCCCGTACGAATCGTGTTACCTTTCACACGATTTGTTTGACGTAACGCGGTGATCGAAACACCATAGTGACGAGCAATAGACCCTAAGGTTTCGCCCTTTTGAACGGCATGAATAATGTGCTTCGTCCCACTTGTTTTTTGCGTAACACGGATCGGTGCGCGTTCAACATTCGGTACGGTCAGAATGAGTCTTTGACCGATACGAAGCTGATTGGAACGAAGACGATTAGCCTTCACAATTGACTTGGTCGTGATATGCCAACGACGAGCAATGCCACTAATCGTGTCACCTCGGCGTACGCGATATGTCACACGACGCCAGGTCGTCAAAGGTGAGAGGCGCAGTTTGGCATCAGCCGTTTCAGCCGCAATATCCGTTTGCTCATCAGCATTTGCACGAACCAATAGTGTGGAATGCGCCAAGACACGGCGCCCCTTCGGGATGCCATTCACTTCGCGCAAATCATCTTCTGTCATCCCTGCGCGCTCAGCGACCTTCGCCAAGGTTTCGCCTTCTTGCAACTTATACGTTGTCCAACGCGACAATGGCTGACCGCTATCCATCCAACTTGCTAAGTTATCGACAAACTCATCGACCTTGTCAGCAGGCAAAAGCATCACATTGTTATGTGAAGCGACGATCACCGGTAGCTTAAAGCTCGGATTTAACTGACGGAATTCCTTCAATGGCATACCCGCCAACTCAGCCGCAGTCTCTGTATCAATGTCGCGTGGTTTGGTTACTGTCACAAAGAATGGCTCATTGCCAACGTCGGGTAACTTCACGCCATATTTAGCCGGATTCGTCACAATACGTTTGATGGCTTCAAGCTTAGGGACATAATTAGCCGTTTCATTAGGCATTCGAAGGTGCAGATAGTCCGTTGGCTTTTTTCTTGCCGCCTGACGACGTACGGCGCGTTGCACACTACCTTCACCCCAGTTATAGGCAGCCAATGCCAAGTGCCAATCACCGAACATCCCGTAGAGATATTCAAAATAATCTAAGGCTGCACGCGTACTTTCTAAAACGTCACGACGATCATCTCGCCAAAGATTTTGCTCGAGCGAATAATGTGTACCTGTTGCTGGCATAAACTGCCAAAGACCAGCTGCTTTAGCGCGTGACAAAGCCTCGGGCTGAAAAGCACTTTCGACAAATGGCAACAAAGCCAATTCTGTCGGCATACCTCGAGACTCCACCTCTTCAAGAATATGGTAGAGGTAGCGTCCCGAACGTGTAAACATACGATCCAAATAAGCAGGGTTACGCTGATAATGCGCCAACCATTTATCAACGCGTGACGTTTCTAACGTAGGCATCGCATAACCACGACGAATACGATCCCAAACATCACTAGGAGGCCCAAGTTGCTCAACCGTGCTATGTATTACCAACGGTGCTTCGGCCACAGCCGCCTCGTCATCTGGTTCCGAGACTTCCGCCGACAAAGAAACTTGAGGCATCCAAAGTGCAGTGTGGAGAGCAACTGAAAAGAGCCCCATACACATCAAAGAGAGTGTTTTAGGTAAAAATAATCGGCAGTTCATGGCATCAAAAAGGTGGAAGTCACGGATACGTCGTAAGACAATTTACTAATTTTATCAATCGCATTGAATTTACAATGTAACCATCCGCTTTTATGCACAATGAGATACATATTCCATCATTTTTACGTTGGGTTCTGATTGTTCATTATGAAAACGCTTTCTTTTTCCGACTTTCTACGCACAGCCCCTGGACAAACGCTTAAACAATGGGAAGCTGTTCAGTATGATGAGTTCGTGCAAGATGCCTTCGGGTGGAATGCGCTTCAAATTGGATGTCCTCAGATTGACACTTTGCGCCAAAATCGCATCAGTCAACAGTGGCTCTGTCATCACGACTACGACACGCTTGAACGCGATATTCAACGTCCAGAACTATTGACCATTCAAGCTGAGAGTGGATGGCTCCCTTTTGCGAGCGAATCCATTGACTTAGTCACATTACCCCACACCTTAGACTATGCCGAATCCGCTCATCAAACCCTAAGAGAAGCAGCTCGCGTTCTTCTCCCAGAAGGGCGACTCATCCTCACAGTCTTTAATCCGCTGAGTCTTTGGTGGCTTCGACAAAGAGGTGTTTGTATGGGGTTACGACCCTACCTCCCTAGTAAAACCTCCCCTGTACCTCTATATCGACTTAAAGACTGGTTGGCGCTTTTAGGCTTTGAAATTGACCGCGGTCGCTTTGGTATTTATTCACCCTCGTGCACAAGCACACTTGGATTTAAACGTTGGCGATGGCTTGATAAAGCTGGCGACCGTTGGGCGCCCCATTGTGCTAACTTGATCGTCCTTTCTGCGATCAAACGGCTTCCAGGTACCAAACTAGTCGGGCGCTTGCCCGTCCAAAAGTCTTTGGACCTAATCACAGGGAGCCCAATCACAGTGCCAAATAGTGCAGGCAAACAGGCTAACAAACAGCAATAACAGTACACTCTCATTTTCAACCTTGATGACAAGACATGGCACAAACTGAAAAAACACTGGAAATTTGGACAGACGGCGCATGTAAATGTAATCCTGGCATTGGTGGCTGGGGTGCTTATATGGTGTGGGGACAACATACACGTGAAATGTATGGCGGAAACAAACTCACAACCAACAATCAAATGGAACTGACTGCCGTCATTTCCGCCTTGTCCGCTCTTAAAAGAAAATGCCCCATCATCATTCATACCGATAGCTCGTACGTTAAAGATGGCATTACAAAGTGGATTCACGGTTGGAAGCGTAATGGATGGCGTACTGCAGACAAGAAGCCTGTCAAAAACGCTGAACTTTGGCAACAATTGGATACGTTAGTCCAGCAATTCGATATTGAATGGCGTTGGGTCAAAGGCCATGCCGGTGACCCAGGTAACGAAAAAGCCGATGAACTTGCTAATTGGGGCTGCGAGGTCGCTCAAGGCATCCGTCCCGAGCCGACCTATTAGCAGTTTACATTTGGTTACATACCTATTTGCTTTTATCAAATTTTTCTGTATAATTTGTTTTCTCAGATCGCGCGGTTAGCTCAGTGGTAGAGCACTGCCTTCACACGGCAGGGGTCACTGGTTCGAAACCAGTATCGCGCACCAGAATTCTTAAAAAACCTCTGAAAGGAAACTTTCAGAGGTTTTTTTGCTTATCAAAATCGAATCTCAAAAGAGATTCTCTTCAGCCAAAACTAACCCCCAACCAAACTTTTTTGTTCATTGGAGGGTTAGTTCTGTGGAATAACTCTCAATTTCGACTATCCCAAAGATGAGTTCTTAGGACTTTTGGCGACACGCGTCGCACAAACCATACAGAACCATCGTATGTTCGCAAAGCTCATAGCCGTAGCGTTTCGCAACAAGTGCCTGCTCTTTTTCGATGGACGGCGCAACAAATTCAACGACCTTTCCACACTGCAAACATACCAAATGATCGTGATGGCCACCATCTTCGAGCTCATAAGTCGCGCGATCCGTGTCAAAATGGTGTCTGACAATCAGACCGGCCTGCTCAAACTGAGACAGAACACGGTAAACAGTCGCGAGACCGATATCCACACCGGCATTGACTAGATCCCGATAGACTTCTTCGGCAGAAATATGTCGACGCTCACCGATTTTTTCTTCGGCGCGTTTTTGAAAAAGTTCAAGGATTTTGAGACGTGCCGCCGTCGCCTTGAGACCGGCATTCTTCAATTCCGAGGTTTGGTTTCCAGACGTATCGTTCACGTTAATCCACCTTTCTAAAGTTCATTTACCTGTTAACAGCCAGGCATTCTGAGACTTGAAGCCCCACTTTGATGAGACCAGTCC
>CALEAW010000077.1 GCA_937943605.1 uncultured Sutterella sp.
TGGGGCTTGATGGCGTCAAAAGACGCTATGGGGCGAACTTATGTGCGCGCTTATCAAAATAAGTGGGATGCCCAAAAGGGCCGTAGCTACGTTGCAGCTAAAGTACAGGTAGGAAGACTGCTCGACGACGGTAGTATTCGTCTCTCTCCGAATTTTCTTTTGAAGTTCCCTGATTACGCTGATTCAACCTGGTATTGGGGAGATCATGAACTCCTTTCAGAAAAGGACTACAACGGGAAGTTTTATCCGCCATCCAAAAACAAAGACACGTCATGGAGCAACGACATCGTCCGTGTCGGCGCTACTTGGGCCGCCTGGAAAGTAGCTGAGCGCATGGGGCTCTTAGAAGATCTCAGCGCTGTTTTCGACAAGGAAACTGCACAAACGTTGCTTGCACTTGCCATTTACAAACTTGATGGTGGCGGAGCCATGATGAATTTTGAAGATTGGCTTTCTCAAGTCTGGCTTCCAAATGTGGAACCTCTGGACGGCCGTAGACTCACTGAAATACTCCAAACTGTCGACCACACCTTGACGGATAAATACTATCTGTGCCGTTATCAGAGAAGCACGGCAGCGACTGCTGCTCCGTTAACTCTCTCCTTTGATAGCACGAGCATCTCTACCTATTCAACAACTATCAAAGATGCTGCCTACGGATACGCCAAGCAAAATCCAGAGCTCAAGCAAGTTAACTACATGGTTGTCTGCGATCACAACACAGGCGACGTGGTATACGCGTATAGCTATGATGGCTCCATTAATGACAAGACCATTCTGTCAAGCATCTACTACCAGATGCAGACGGTGGGTATCGATTTGACGACCAATATCCTTGTTACCGATAGAGGTTTTCAAAGTATTCTGAACACCCAGAACGCCATCAACCTCCAACTCAAGTACATTCAATTCCTGTCACTCACAGAGGGTGGCGTGCGAGCACAACTGCGTCGAAACTTGCCCGCTCTAACTCATCCTATAGCTTGCCGAGACCCATATTACCAAGTGTCTGCCAAGCGAGTTCCTGATGTATGGACTGAAAATTGTGAAGGTGTCAGTACCAAAATCGAGGCACATTTACATCTTTATCGCAATGCTAGAGTTGCGGAAGAAGACACCAATGACTTATTCCTTAGCGTTCAGGAAGTCCTCAAAGCTAAAAACGATGGCATGCGACGCATACGCGCTCTTGAAAAGGAATGCCAAGAGCGTCTTGAATCTGTCAAAGACCAAAACGATAGCGCTAAGAAAAAAGTCATTCAGAAGAATGCTGAAGATTTAAAAAAGCTTAAAGAGACTCTACAGAGAGCGATCGATCCCGAACTTTGGAGACGTACCAAACGATTTCTCCATGAAAACAAACGAGCTAGAGCTAGTGAGGATGTCTGGAGCATCAAGTTGGATGAATTGAGTGAGGCTGTGCAACTCTTCGGTTGTCATGCTATTCGCACCAACGCTATCTCGGATCCGATTGAGGCATTGAGAATCTATAGACAGCGCCAAATTATTGAAGAAGGATTTCGGCAGCTTAAGCATGAAGTCGGTGGCGCAAGATTCGCATCGACGGAAAGCACGTACAGAGGAAAACTCTTTGTTTATGGCCTTGCTCAGGCTATTCGCATGAATATGTTGCACACGGCGCGTAAACAAAATGAACTCAACAATAAGCTCCAACTTCCAGATGAGTCGTTGCGAAAGACCTTGTTGCAACTACAAGGGGTTATGGCTGTTAAACATACGACCACAGACGCTTTTGTGACAAAAGCCATCCCGAAACGTTATCGGGATTTGTTTGAGGTTTTAGGTGTCGAAAAACCCCCGAAGACCATGTACCGTTAGTATCTAGTCAAGCGGGGGTTTAGG
>CALEAW010000078.1 GCA_937943605.1 uncultured Sutterella sp.
AAGATTTTTTGAGTTATATCAACCCATATACGGATCAGTTATCCGGGAGTTCAGGTTATTTGAGCATGGCGCATCATGACTAATGGTGCGCCATGCTTTTATCTAGTGCGCTTGGATTTACGGGCGAACCAAGTGAAGAAGACAGGTACGAAGATGGTTGAGATAAAGGTTGCTGCTAACATGCCTCCAAAGACCCCTGTCCCCATCGATTGACGTGCCGTAGCTCCTGCACCTGTGGCCATCACAAGCGGAACGACACCCAAAACAAAAGCGAAGGATGTCATGAGGATGGGGCGCAAGCGTAGACTAGCTGCTTCAATGGCTGCATCAAAGGGTCCTAAACCTTCCTCCATTTTTTGGGCGGCAAATTCTACAATCAGAATGGCATTTTTAGCCGTCAATCCAATGAGCACAAGGAGGCCTATTTGGAAGTAAATATCGTTAGGCATACCTCGCATCCAAATGGCAACCATGGCGCCTAAAAAGGCGTATGGCACGGCCAACACAACAGCGATGGGCAAAGACCAACGTTCGTAGAGGGCCGCAAGAATCAGGAACATCATGAGAATACCAAATCCAAACGCTGTGGCGGACGAAGCACCAATGCGTTTTTCGTGGTAGGCCTGGCCGACCCATTCAATGGTGTATCCGTCTGGCAGGTGTTCTTGGGCGAGCTCTTCAACGATACGAATGGCTTCACCTGATGAGACGCCTTGAACGGCGGCGCCACTAAATTGGCCAGCTAAATAGCCATTCATACGGCTAAGAGAGGCTGCGCCCGACGTACGCTTATATTCGATCAGAGACGCAATGGGCACCATTTGTCCTGTGGTCTTAGAGCGAACGTATCCAGCGCCAATATCTTCTGGTGTTGAACGGAATTCTGGTGCTGCTTGGATCACAACACGATAAGTTTTCCCATTTCTCGTAAAGTCATTGATGTATTTACTACCAAGGAGATGAGAAATCGTGTCGTAGATGTCCTCTACAGGAACACCAAGGGCTAACGCTTTGGTTTCGTCAACGATGAGTTGTAGCTGAGGCGTGTCTGCGGACAGGTAGCTACGTAACCCTGTGAGCTTTGGGTTTTGTTCCAAAGTTTCCAGGAATGATTCAACGACGCCTTGAAGAATCAGAGGATTGTCGTTGCCGTGTGAGAGAACATACCCAGAGAATCCACTCGTGGAACCTAACCCTCGAATGGGAGCAGGGAGGACAGCAACACCGCGCACGTCACTATGCGATCGAAGATACTGCTGAAATTCCTTTTGAATGGCTTCAGCAGTCATGGGGCGGTCGTTCCAGTGTTTGAGTTTCATGATGAAGGTCGCAGCATTGCTACGCACGTCGCCGCTCATACTGTCGTACCCCATCATGGTCACGACGCTTTGAACACCTTCGTGCTGGCTGATCTTATGCAGAATCTCAGATGAAACAGCTTCAGTTCGGGGAAAGGCTGCCCCTTCAGGCAATTGAACGGCAATGCGCACGATCCCTTGGTCTTCCTTTGGGACGAAAGAGGTTGGCGTATGTTCGAGCATTTGCCAACAACCAATCGTGACGAGGATTAAGAAACCACCTGTCATGATGCGATGTCGAAGCGCTGCTTTCACGACTTGTAAAAAGCGAAGTGTGAAGCGAGCTAAGAATGCATTAAAGGCTCGGAAAAAGCGTGGCTTTTGTTCTTCGGTTTCAGTATGAGGCTTCAAGAGAACGGCGCAAAGTGCTGGTGTTAGCGTGAGAGCAACGAACCCTGAGAGAATGACCGAGAGAGCCACTGTAATGGCGAATTGGCGATAGAGTTCCCCAGCAATCCCTCCAAGGAAAGCCACAGGAATGAAGACTGACGAGAGAACAAGCACAATGGCGACCAGTGCCCCCGAAACCTCTTTCATAGCCTTTTGAGCCGCTTCAAAAGGAGGTAAGCCTTCAGTTCGCATAATACGTTCGATGTTTTCCAACACCACAATCGCATCGTCCACCACAATCCCGATGGATAGGGTCATCGCAAAGAGCGTGAGTGTATTGAGGGAGAAACCGAAGAGCCAAAGGCCAGCCATGGTACCGATCAAAGAAACAGGTACGGCCATCATTGGAATCAGAGTCGCGCGCCAGTTCTGAAGGAAAACAAACACCACGATGAGCACCAAAATACTAGCCTCAAGAAGTGTTTGATAAACCTCATTCAAAGATTCGCCAACGAAAACCGTCATGTCGTCGGTGATGAGGTAATCGATTTTGTTTTCAGGGAATTCCTTTGCGAGCGCAACGATTCGTTCTTTGACACCTTCTGCGGCAGCCATGGCGTTGGCCCCAGTTTGCAGGTAGACGCCAACGTTGACACCAGGTTCTCCGTTAATGTCGACGCGGAATTCGTAGGAGCGTTTGCCTACTTCAGTGGTGGCCAAGTCTTTGATACGAACAATCTTTTCCGGACCATCAGCTTTGACAATAATCTCGGCAAATTGCTCGGGCGTAAGAAGTTGACCAGGCGTTGTGATGGTGTAATAAAGTTGTTGATCAGCAATCGTAGGCGCGGTCCCGATGCGGCCTGCGCTACGTTGAACGTTTTGGGCTTTGATCGCGTCTTCGACGTCTTTCATTGTGACGCCGAGTAATCCCATTTTTTCAGGGTCGACCCAAATACGCATGGCTGATTGTGCGTTACCAAATACGCTGACGTCACCGATGCCTGGAAGACGCTTAAGTTCATCAACGATATTAAGGTGGGCGTAGTCAGCAAGCTGAGTCGCGGAGAGACTTTTATCTGGTGAGAAAAGCGCAATCATTAGAAGGTTTTCTTCTGAGCGCTTTCGAACATTGACACCTTGATTTCGAACGGCTTCAGGTAGTCGACGTTCAGCGGTTCGGACACGATTGTTGATTTCCAACATCGCATCATTTGGATCGGTTCCAACCTCAAAGACGCAACTAATGGACATTTCGCCATTACTGCGAATATTGGTGGTGTAATACAGCAGACCCGCAATGCCGGAGAGCTGATCTTCAATTGGAGCCGCTACTGTACGAGCAAGCGTATTAGCATCTGCACCATCATAAGTCGTAGAAATACGAACCATGGGTGGCGAGATATCTGGATATTGCGATAGAGGAAGAATTCGTAAAGAGAGCAATCCTGCCAACACAATCAGGATTGATAAAACTGTCGCAAAGATCGGACGACGAATACAAAACTGACTCAGCATGACTGTCGTCCTTACGAATCTTGTTTATCTAAACGAACCGTGAGTCCGTTACGTAGCTTTAATTGTTGGTTGGTAATGACAAGGTCGCCTGTCTTAAGGCCTTCCGTGGCAATCCAGTCTGGACCAGTCCAACGGTCAACCTTGATAGGTTGCTGTATGGCTTTGCCATCCTTGAAAATAAACACACTATAAGTCCCGTCAGGTAACTGACGAACGGTTTTTTGAGGAATCAACACGGCATTTTTGCGTGTGCCAATCATCAATTGGACGCGAACGAAGTCGCCCGGAATAATACCTGTGGCTTGATCAAGGCGAGCGCGCATGGTCCGCGTACTTGTTTGTGGGTTAATCGATTGTGCGACGAAATCCAGGGTTGCAGGGATGAGATGACCTTGCTCATCCAAGATGCGAACAGCATTGTTAGTTGTGATGGTCGCCCCGTCAAGTGCACGACTCGAGGGGGCAAAGTTCACTCTCACGTCATCGTGTTGCGTGATTTTGGTGAGCAGTGTGGACTGAGCATTGATGAGTGCGCCTGGGTTGACGAGAGATTTTTCGATCTGTCCATCAACGGGAGCACGTACTTTTGTCCAACTGAGGTCGATGCTTGCATCACGTTCTGAGGCTTGTGCTGCTTGATACTTCGCTTTGGCGACATCAAGTGCACGTTTGTCAGCATCATAAGATTGCTGACTGATGGCGCCTGTTCTAATCAACTGTTTAGAACGCTCAAATGTCTTGGTGGCATTAGAGAGTTCTGCACGCGCACTTTGTGTGTTGGCGCGTGCAAGGTTGAGTTGTGCCTCAAAGGGGGCAGGATCAATTTCGTAAAGAATGTCTCCCGCCTTGACTGCAGAACCATCCGTAAAACGAATGTGCTTCAAGCTACCGCTCACCTGAGCCTTAATGTCTACTTCGCGACTACCTTCCGCTTGACCAAGCAATGAAATCCACAATGGATGATCATTCTCAGTGACTTGTATCGTTTGAACCGCAATGGGTGTCGATACTGTTTTTTTCGAGGGTGTTTCTTTACATCCAGTTAGTAAGGCGAGTGCGGTCACGCTGGCGCAAACAAGTCTCAGGAAGGGTTTCATGATTACTTTACAGGTTGGTCTAGTCTCGACAAGTATTCACTGAAGTACGCAAGCAAACAAGTTCTTTCGCGAAAGATATGCAAAGCTATGTAACTAATTGTGCTTGGCAATGGGTTTGGTACGTTCTTCAAGCCATCGACGAGCGCGTGGCGATAACACAGTGTTGGTGAGTACTTTTTTGACATGTGCATGGTAGTGATTTAGCCAGTCAATTTCCTGCACTGTGAGACGCTCAACATTAAGGATTCGCGTATCGATTGGACAAAGGGTCATCACTTCAAACTTAAGGAACTCATCAAATGGAGATTTTTTGAGTGTCTCTTTGCTGAAAATCAAGTTTTCGATGCGAACACCCCATTGGTCTTTTCGGTAAACGCCAGGTTCGTCGGAAACGAGTTGGTGTTTCTGTAAGCCATCAGCTCCTGTGGCTGTCGCGTATCTCGAAATATAGAAGGGGCCTTCGTGAACATTCAAGCAATAACCGACGCCATGGCCGGTGCCGTGTAAAAAGTCTAATCCTTCAGCCCACAACGGTTGACGAGCAATGGTGTCGAGCTGGCTACCTGAAGTGCCAACAGGGACAACGCACGTAGCCAATGCAATCATGCCTTTTAGGACGGTCGTGACATCGTTGATCATGGCTTGACTGACCTGACCAATGCCACTCATACGAGTAATGTCAGTGGTGCCAGTAAGATAGTGACCACCCGAATCAACCAACAACAGGCCATCTTTCAAAGGTAAATTGGTCTCAGGTGTCGGCGAGTAGTGTGGCAAGGCTGCATGAGGACCAAAAGCAGCGATGGTCTGAAAGCTGTTGTCGAGGAACTCGGGGCATTTGGCGCGTTGATAATCCACCATCTTCACCACATCCAGCTCGGTGACTGTTTCGCCGTTGGCTAAGCGTTGTTCAAGATCAGCGTAAAACTCAAGGAGTGCGATGCCGTCGTGCTCCATGGCCATCCGAATGCCTCTGTACTCATCTTGAGACTTTTTCTGTTTGAGTTTGAGTACAGGTGCTTGACCTTCCTTGTGAGGCAAGTCATAGATGTGTTCATAAATGGCAAATGATTGGCTGTTAGGGTCGAAAATGAACTTGTGACTTTTCGCTTTTGCACGGAGGTCTTGCTCAAAATACATTGGGCGATGAACCTGAATACCATGACTTTCTAGAGCGGTTAAGAGTGCAGAACCTAGTTTGATAGGTTCGATATAGAGGTGTGCCTCATTTTCCGTCACTAGCATATGTGAGAAAAAGACAGGATTGTTGGGAATGTCACTGCCTCGACAGTTCAGTAACCACGCAATATCGGCGAGCGAAGATAAGCAGACGGCCTCGACTTTTTCCTTGTCGAGAGCGCGACGCAAACGGTTGAGTTTTGTTTCGATTTCCTTAAGTCCGCCAGGCAGTGGTTTGATCACATTGAGCGGTTTTGAGGGGCGACTTTCTGTCCAGGCGAGATCGACGACATCGTCAACAAGTTGCAGGGTGCGTGAGTGATTAGGTTTATCCTGAAGGAGGCGTTCAAATTCGTGGATTTGCCCAACGCTCCACAGGGATTTAGCTAGACCAATATTGGCTTTTTTACCTGTTGCTGAACACATCCAATCAATCGGTGTTCTGGCATTGGCCCCATTGCTTTTAATGAGCTGAAAAGGCGTATTTTCTAACTGCTCTTCGGCTTGGATCCAATAACGACTATCGGTAAAAAGAGCAGCTTTTTTTTCAGTAACACAAACGACAGCATTACTACCCGTGAAACCCGTCAACCAGCGAACGCTTTGCCAGTGATCAGGAACCTGTTCAGAAAGATGTGGATCGGAGATGGGCATGATCCAGCCATCTAAATTTTTTGCTTTTAGTACTTGTCGTAAAGCGTCGAGAGGCGTAGAGGAAGAGGTATCCATATCAGATGGGGGATTTCTGAGAGTTTAAAGTGAAAATTAGAGTAATTTGCGAACCTGCACAGTGACAGGGAAGCCAACATGAGAGTCGCTTTCTATGTCTTCACCAATGTCGAGTCGAAGAATTCGCCAGCCTGCGTCACGAAGTTCATTGAGCGTGGCCGATACACCAAGGTCGTGGCATGCAAACGGGATCTCGTTGACACGTTGCAATACGGTGACGGGGGCTTCTGAAGTGCAAGTCATTAGGGCACGAGCCGGCGCGTCAATCAACGGATCGTGTGTAGGATCCGAAGCGTCGCGCTGATGTGTCGGTGTGGGGCCGCTAATGTTGTCGCCTGTATAGTGTGTTGTGGAACATGCGGTTAATAAAAGGGTAGCCGCTGTTGCCAACAACAGGGGGCGAAAGGCAGAAATAGAAATCATGTCAGTCTCCAACAGAGGAACGACTAAAAGCAACGCCTCATTGTATAGAAACAGCCCATTCTATGTGATTCAGAATGGGCTGTTTAGTATCAAATATAACGAATTAACGTTCTCCGTCTCGCTTACGACGGAAGTTATTTCGACGATTTCGGTTGAAGTTTCCTTTTGAGTTTCGACGGAACTCATCAGGCATCATTTGCGGCAAGCTAAGGGCTTGAGATGATGGATGATAAGGGTCTGTCGGTTCCCAATAAAGCGGCTGGTCATTACGTAAATCTCGATGATTTTGTCGCTTAGGTTGATAGTGAATGGAATTCCCAAAATTGTCATCATCCCATTGCTTTTCACGGCGAGTTTTTGGATTTGGACGCTTTTTCTGATAACGCTTTTGGTCGTAAGGCTTCTTTTCAAAGCTCTTTGGTTGTTCCTCATTCACGTTGTCATCAGAAGCGTAGGATTTGGGGAACGTTCCCTTCTTTTTACGCACTGTGAATCTGCGTGGTTTACGATTCGTGGGTTTACTTGAAGTGTTCTCTTTAGCTTCACCTTCGACAGGAATCGAAACGACCATTGGCACGTCATTCATCTCATTGGGTGTTGCGATCGGTTCGTTCGCGCTCTCTGAAGTCGTTACGACGACTTCGGTAGATGTCGTTGGTGCCGCTTCTTCACGCGAGCGAGCACGATAAGGTCGCTTCTTCGAAAAACGGCGCTCCTTGAAGTTCTTTTTTTTCGGAGCTTCACTACTTTCAACTTCAGCTACGGATGTCTCGTCTTCTTTGGTCGGACGGTGACGCGGCTTTTTGAAACGATTTTGCTTTTTGTTGAAAAGTTTCTTGCGGTCGTAACGGCGATTGAAACGATCGTCACTTTCGCTTTCGCTATGCTCCTCGGCTCCTTTAGGTGCTGTTTCGGTCTCAGCCGGTACAGCATCACGTGTGAAGTTAGTACGAATCGTGAGTTTTTCACGGCGGAGTAATTGACCGATCACAGTACGAGGTTCTTTAACACCATACGGATTTTCGAGTGTCAAACGTTTTTCAGCACCGCAGAGCAATTTTTCAAAGCGTGGCAACGTTTGTGGCGTAACGAGCGTAATCAGTTCACCGCTTTCATCTGCCACTATGGCGAGATACTCAAGATAGGCTTGCGGACCACCTTCGAAAGAAGTTTGGATGAGACGCGAGATTTTTTGGGTGCCAAGCTCTCGAATTAAAGCGTGCGGCATAACAAGATGCTCAATACGTCCTGCTGCAAACTTGAGAAGCAAGGTTTCACGTGCGGAGTCAGATTGTGTTGTAGTCGCACGCTTGGCTGTAATGTCACATTCCTTAAGTTGCGAGACCAAGTGCGCTGAATCGGAGGTTGTGGTGACAGGATAAAGAACAGGCGTACGTTCGCTTTCCTTTTTGAGGCAGTCTAGCCACGATTCCTCAGGCACTAAAATGACGCGTTCCGTGGGTGGCGTGGTGTGTGCCACATCATCAGCTGCACGACAGAAGGCTGGCGCATGGAGTAAGGCAGTATACGGATCATCAGCGTTTTCTGCGCCTACAGGCCCAGTCACAATCAACTGACGAGCAGCGGGGAAACGCTCGCAGAGAGACTCAATGCGTGGTGTTTCTTCTAAAACATCATGCCACTCGGCGCCATCAATAAGAACTGTCTTGAATTGTTCTGGGTTGGCAAAACCTTTATCGAAAATCTTTTCTAGCGTCTTGGGGGTAGTGATGAGTAAGTCCACACGCTCAGCAAAGAGTTGGGTAAATCCAGCTGTATCGCGAATGCCTGTCGAGGCCACAATGCGCAAGCTGTTGTCAGCACAGAGCTGGTTCGCGATATGAAACGCTAACTCTTCAACTTCTCTACTTGGCGCAATGACGACCGCGGCCGAATCACTATTTTCACGTCGAGATTTTAATTTCTGAAGCACAGCGATCAATGCTGTCTGAATTCGAGAAGCATTAGGAAGGCCAGAAATACGCGTGTCGCGTTCGTTCAATACTTCATTGAGGGTCATGGATAAAAAACCTGAGGAAGTAGCCCAGGGTTTAAAGGCTTCTGGAAGCCATGCCATGACACGCTCGAAATGCGAGATTTTGTCTTCTTTTGTCATCGTAACTTGGCAATGCATGCAGATCCCCGAGACATGAATTCGATAGCGTCTCGTAGGGAGGAAAATGCTGATTGGATATATGCCCGATCTATGCGGGTAGACCTGTCGTCAGATAAAAAAATCACGTTTCAAGGGAGGAACACACATGGCAACTCGGTGTTCGGCCAGACGGCAATGCCCATCGGAAAGTGATGGTGGACAGGATAACTTTTGAATGGGTCGAAAGCATATTCGACCACTTGGTGAACTTCATTGTACACGCTGATTTGTCAGCTTGCATGTTTTTCAAACATGCGTTTTTAAAGATTTAGTTCATCGCGAAATGGATTCTGTAGGTAAGATAATGCTTTGTTCCCTGATTTTCTAAGGAAATTGAAATGGCAGAAGAACTCAAGATTGAAGAGTTGGCAGAAGGTACGGGTCGTCAGGCCATGGCGGGCGACACGATTGCAGCGCATTACACGGGTTGGCTCGAAGACGGGACGAAGTTTGACTCCAGTTTGGATCGCGGTGAACCGCTCGAATTTGTTTGCGGCGTCGGCATGGTTATTGCTGGCTGGGATCAGGGTGTGGTTGGCATGCGTGAAGGTCAGAAGCGTCGTTTGACGATTCCTGCTCATTTGGGTTATGGCCCTCGTGGTGTGCCAGGTGTGATCCCTGGTAATGCGACGTTGATTTTCGAAGTGGAACTTGTCAAGGTCTACTAAGCATCGAACACTTCGAAGTTGACAAAAAAAGGGCGTTGGAAAGATCTGCAAATCAGACCATTCCGACGCCCTTTTTGGTATGACTCAACCGAGTACAGGGAAGCCAACCTCAGAGAGTAATTCTGCAGTTTCGAAAATAGGCAATCCCATAATGCCGGTGTAGCTACCTGTAATGTGGGAGATAAAGATACTTGCTGTACCTTGAATGCCGTAGCCCCCCGCTTTATCGTAAGGTTCACCACTGTTGGCATAGCGTTCGATCTCAAGCTCTGAGAGCGTACGGAAGGTGACAGTGGAGTGACTTAAGCGATAGGCGAAGGTCGTATCGTTAAAGCCGACAAAGACAGCGGTACGAACGTCATGAGTGCGTCCAGAAAGGAGAGAGAGGAAGCGACAGGCTTCGTCAAAATCCTTGGGTTTACCAAGAATTTCGTTTTCAAGACTCACGACAGTGTCTGCGGCAACAATGGGGAAATGAACACCAGCAAACTCTCCGGCCTGCTTGACGCTTAAACCTTCAAAGTATTTGTTGCGTGCTGTACGAACGACATAAGCCTCTGGTGCTTCATTAGGCAATACAGTTTCGTCACCCTCAAAGGCACCCAAAGTATGCGTATGACTCGCAATGACGCGAACTTCATAGCCTAAGCGCGTTAGGAGTTCGCGGCGACGAGGACTTTTGCTAGCTAAAAAGATAGTGTGGTTAGGCATGACGATCTTAGGCTCGGTGGTAGGGGTGACCAGCCAAAATAGACCAGGCCCGATAAATCTGCTCCGCTAACATGACACGTGCAAAAGCATGAGGCAATGTCATCGAAGACAGACGAATGGTCATTTTTGCTTTGGCTTTTACGTCGGGCGACAAGCCGTCTGGGCCACCAATGACAAACACGGGCGTCTCGCCATCTGCACGCCAACGGGCGAACTGCTTGGCGAGTTCCATTGTAGTGAGGTCTTTGCCGTGTTCATCAAGAACCACAACAAAATCATCGGGTTCGATGGTTGCAAGAATACGTTCAGCTTCTGCAGCCATCAATTTGGCCGGCGTTTGACCCACTCGAGGTTCAGTTCGAATTTCACGTAACTCGACGCGGAAATCTCGAGGAAAACGAGAAAGGTAGTCGGAAACAGCCGTTTGAGCCCAGTCAGTAATGCGTTGGCCTACTGCGACAATACGAGTTTGCATATGTCGACTTACTGAAGGTCGTCAGGAAAATGGCTCGGGCGATGCGGCATCAGGCGAGATGCGCATTCTTCATTGGCCTTGAGGAAGATTTCCTTACCGCCCCAGATTTCTTCAAGGTTGTAGTATTCACGGACAGCCGGTTGCAAGCAGTGGCAAACAACTGGACCCAGGTCGACGAGAACCCATTCGCCCGTTTCCTGACCTTCCATACCAAGAACATCGCCACCGGCCTGTTTGACTTCGGAAGAAACAGAGTAGGCAAGGGCTCGCGTCTGACGATTCGACGTACCAGAAGCGATGACTACACGTTCAAATTGGTCGGTCAATTCTTCGGTGTTAAACACCTTGATGTCTTTAGCCTTAACGTCTTCGAGAGCGTTGATAACAAGCTGGGTGAGTTCTTCAATAGTCATAGTCATAAAGAATTTATTGTGGTTAATGACGCATGGCACCATAGAGGCCGTGCGAACGGATGTATTGTGCAACGCCAGGGTGAAGCCAACCGTCTAGCGTTTTCATTGCTTGAGCATAGGGTTGCGTGCTGATTGTGCGACGAATTTCCGTCGCGCTAGCCCGATGGGGGGCCATCTCGAATTGAGCAATACGACCTGCAGGCATTTGTGTCAGCGCTTCAGGTGCTGTGATTTTGTCAGCGGCCCAGGCTATCTGTTGGTCTGGGATAGGTTTTTCAACCGTACCCTCACGACGACAGTAAGCAATGTGGACATAATTTGTCAGTTCCGCCCAATTTTTCCATGTCGAAAGGTTAAGCCATTGATCGATGCCTAAAATAAGCACGAGCGGCATGGCTGGACCAACTTCTTCGCGCAAGTTTTTAACCGTATCTATCGTATAGGTGGGACCTATGCGACGGAGTTCGGACGTATTGATGCGAAACAAAGGCTCGTATTCTACTGCAATACGCAGCATATTCAAGCGATGCATCCCCGATGAGATGCGACTTTTTTGCCAAGGCTCTCCTGCAGGGAACAATTCAACACGGACAAGAGGGATGGCAGAAAGGGCTGCGCTTGCTAAACACAAATGACCTGTATGGACGGGATCAAAAGTTCCGCCAAGTAAACCTAATCCGCGTTTGGTGGCTAATGTTGATGGAAGGTTACGCATACTTAAAGATTCGTCACCTGTGAAATAAACGCCTGACTGACGAGACCATTTTGATCAAAGCGCACAGCGAGCCAATTGAGTTCTAGCTCTTGTAAGCCACGATCATTACGTAAGAAACGTTGGCTGAACCAATAGTGCCATCCACTGGTGTCTTGCGATGACGCGGGACCTAAGAGGTCTTGTACTTCAGCTTGAGTCATACCTAAGCCGATTTTCCCAAGTTGAATAGGAAGCCGTTCTGGAGGCAGTCGACGACAAAATTCAGGGACGTGCTGATTCTTCACCCACGCTAACTGGGCTTCGGTTACGTATTCGCTATCGGTAGCGATAAACCAAGCGATGACAGGCTTACCATGATCAGTACCTGTTAAACACAAGGTATCGCGTCTAAACGCATCTCGTCCTTCACTGAGGCGCGTTGCGCCTGTCAGGTCAGCTAAATCCGCTAACTTGGTGCTTTCTAAAATAATTTTAGGTTTGCCGATACGCGCGGTGTTGCCTACTGGGGTTGTCAACGTTGCAGGCGCATCAAGTAGCCCTGTGGGGTATGAAAAAGGCTCGTTGATGTCTTGAGCACATAGACTACCCATCATCGTAAACGGCAAAAGTGCGCCAACAAGGCGGCGAATGTTCTGCTTGTAGGAGCTAACGGTAAACATATGATGGGCTGTATCGAAAGAGTCAAGGAGTGTTCTTGGTAGGAACATGCTTTATTGCAGTATAGCCTGAGTGATGTTTAAGCGTATGGTTGGTGCAAAAACAAAAATAGGTCGCTTCTCAGTGAGAGAAGCGACCTTGAGTAGGCGCAATGAAGCCTAAGTCAAATTAGCGGTTTAAAGCGCGATAGCCGATGTCGGAACGCATCTGCATACCATCGAACTTAACCTGCTGAGCAGCAGCGTAGGCGCTCTTTTGTGCGTTAGCGATGGACTCGCCCAAGCCAACAACGCAAAGGACGCGACCGCCAGAGACTGTCGTCAAGCCTTCGTCGTTCATGGCGGTACCGGCGTGGAAGACCATCTGTTCAGAAGTGTTGTCAGGCAACGCTTCGATAACCGCACCCTTTTCAGGTTTGGCCGGATAGCCGCGAGCGGCGCAAACAACACCAAGAGCCGTGCGACGATCCCATTCGAGTTCAACTTCATCAAGCTTGCCGTCAATGGCAGCTTCCATGATGAGGGAGAAGTCGTTCTTGATGCGCATCATGATGGGTTGCGTTTCGGGGTCACCCATACGGCAGTTAAACTCAAGCGTACGAACAACTGGCTTGCCTTCGGCATTGTGCGAAATCATGAGGCCTGCATAAAGGAAGCCCGTATAGCGAATGCCGTCTGCGGCCATGCCCTGAACGGTCGGACGAATGATTTCACGCATCACCTGAGCATGAATGTCAGGCGTGACCACTGGCGCTGGAGAGTAGGCACCCATGCCACCCGTGTTGGGACCCTGGTCAGCGTCGAGGAGACGTTTGTGGTCCTGAGAGGTTGCCATGGGGAGGATGTGTTCGCCATCGACCATTACGATGAACGAAGCTTCTTCACCATCGAGGAAGTCTTCAATAACCACGCGAGCACCTGCGTTACCAAACTGATGGCCTTCGAGCATCATGTCGATGGCGTCGTGAGCTTCTTCTTCGGTCATGGCAACGACCACGCCCTTACCAGCGGCAAGACCGTCAGCCTTAATCACGATCGGAGCGCCCTTACGACGAACGTAGGCATGAGCGGCTTCAGGATCCGTGAAGGACTCATAGTCAGCCGTCGGAATGTTGTGGCGCTTCATGAAGGCCTTGGCAAAGTCCTTGGAGCTTTCAAGCTGAGCTGCAGCCTGAGTCGGGCCAAAAATACGAAGGCCAGCGGCGCGGAACTGATCCACGATACCTGCTGCGAGCGGAGCCTCAGGGCCAACAACCGTGAAAGCAATGTCGTTGGTCTTAACAAAATCGATCAGTTTATCGATCGCCGTAATCGGGAGGTTTTCAAGACGAGGCGTCAAAGCCGTGCCAGCGTTGCCAGGGGCCACGAAAACTTTAGTCACACGATCGCTCTGAGCAAGACGCCAGGCGAGCGCATGTTCGCGACCGCCATTGCCAACAACGAGAAGGTTCATTTTATGGTCTCTTAAAAACTGATCGGCGGTGTCGCCGGGGTTGGGGAGGGGACTCCCATAAAAAAAACGAATGTGTCTTTGGACAAAGACATAGAGGATGTGGCGCTATTGTACCGCCCACAGGTGGAATTTGTATGCTTTGCTAGTCGATAAAAGCAAAGCCCGTCCAATTGAACGGGCTTTATGCATCAAGATGCGCGAACGAAATTATTCTTCGTCATCAAAGGAGGCAGACGTGTAAACCTGCTGAACGTCATCGAGATCTTCGAGCATGTCAATCATCTTCTGCATCTTTTCAGCATCAGCACCCGTTAACTTCGTTTCATTAAGGGCCTTGTAGGTGATTTCAGCGATTTCCGGAGTGATGCCAGCAGCTTCGAAGGCCTTTTGAACGTCATCAAAGGCTGCGGGATCGCAGGTCACTTCGATAGAACCGTCTTCGTCGCTCACGACGTCATCAGCACCAGCTTCAAGCGCAATTTCCATGACGGCATCTTCCGTCGTGACACCGGGCGCAAAGAGGAATTCGCCGATGTGCTTGAACATGAAGGACACAGAACCTTCGGTACCGAGGTTGCCGCCGTGCTTCGTCAAAGCGTGACGAACGTCAGCAACGGTACGAACACGGTTGTCTGTCGTACAGTCAATGATCAAGGCAGCGCCGCCAACACCGTAGCCTTCGTAACGAACTTCTTCGTAAGAGACGCCAGGCAATTGACCCGTACCCTTGAGAATAGCGTTGCTGATCGTGTCCTTGGGCACATTGCCACCGCGAGCCTTGTTCAATGCAAGACGGAGACGGGAGTTGGTGTCAGGATCGCCACCGCCCATGCGAGCGGCCACGATGATTTCACGAACCAGCTTCGTCCAAAGGTTGGAGCGCTTGGCGTCCTGGCGACCTTTACGATGCTGGATGTTGGCCCATTTGGAATGACCTGCCATGATAATCCTTTCGCTAGTAATGAGTAGTAAGGCTGTGTACCCGGGCATGTCGATGTGTGTCGAATGCAGACTAAAGAAGGGGATACAAGCCCGAAATCTAAAGAATGAGGGTCCGTCCATACAGCCGTTACAGCGGCGGCCAATGTCGGAGAAGACTGAATATTCTAAAGCAAAAAGGAGTAGCACGCGATTAGCGAACTACTCCTTCGATGTTATGTTACTTCTCGTGTCTACTTAAGGATACGAGAAATCACGTTAGCCCAAACAGCGAGCCCCTTGTCGAGTGCCTTTTCATCAATGTCGAACTTGGCTGTGTGGTGACCAGAAGGACGGTCAGCCCCAAGGACGAAGAAAGCCGCCTTACCGCCATGTTCCTGAACGCGACGAGCAATGATGGTGGCGTCTTCAGAACCACCGAAGTTCATCGGTTCGGTACGAGCACTCATGCCGTCGACAGCATTTACAGCTTCCGTCAAGAGTTCAACCAAGCTCGGGTCGTTTGTCAGGTCTACAGCTTCACCCATCTTTTCGATGGTGTATTCGCAGTTCTGGCTGATTGCGCAACCCTTGATGATGGCGACAGCGGAGTCGTACATGTACTGATTGATTTCGCCCGTTTCGCCACGAACTTCCATCTTCATGGTGGCATGCGAAGGAATGACGTTACGACCCTCACCAGCGGTGAGCTGACCGACGTTGATACGGGTCATGCCACTGCCGTGACGAGCAATGCCCATGAGTTGAACGAAGGCGTTACAGGCGGCAGCCATAGCGTTGCGACCTGCGTTCGGTTCGACACCAGCGTGAGCGGGACGACCCGTGTAGGTAACGTCAAGCTTGGTGGTGCAGAGGAAGCCGTACGGATTCACAGAGACTTCACCAGACTTACACATCATGGCGATATGAGCGCCCAAGAAGATGTCTGCATCATCAACAATGCCAGAGGCGGCCATACCAGCGGCGCCACGAACCCCTTCTTCAGCAGGTTGGAAGAGGATCTTGATCTTACCGTTCATTTCGTCACGGTGATCGGCAAACCAGTGAGCAACTGCCAAGCCTGTTGACGTATGAGCATCATGACCACAAGCGTGCATCAAACCAGGACGTTTGGAGATAAAGCCTTCGTGAGCCGGAATATGACTGTCGTCGGTAGATTCGGTAACAGGGACGCAGTCGATGTCAAAGCGAACAGCCAACGTGGGGCCTGGGCGCCCCGTGTCCATTACACCAACGCAACCCGTCAAACCATCCATTTCAGCGAGGAGTTCTTCGCTAACACCGTTTTCGCGTGCAAACTGAAGACCGGCTTCAACGACCTTCATGCTACGGCCGAGGCAGTTGTCGGGGTTGATGACCTTTTTACCGAGAAGGACTTCATAGCCATATTCACGGAGCTTATTCACAATAAAAGCGGTCGTTGTGAATTCACTCCAGCCTTCTTCAGGCATCGTGTGGAGATGGCGGCGAATTTCAATCAATTGGTCGTGGTATGCGTTAGTGCAATTCATTGGTCTATACCTCATTGAGTGAATGGGCATCTTCTACCTCTGAAGGATAAGGGAGAGGCATTTTTGACAGAAGATGTCCGATACAGAAATTATTGATCTCAGGGCACGGTTACGCATTGGGATAAACCGTAGGTTCTGTGAAGGATTGGGGGAAAACGTTAATACGGCTAGCGAATTGGTTTGTTGTGTTAAAAGCATTAACGAAACGTCAAAGCCTTTCTGTCTTTTGGGTTGAATCAATGATTTGTCGCTTTCGTTCTCTCACCAAGGGGGTAGGAGGTAATACCTTGGTAGTATGTCAATAATGGCCTAATACCATCTTGTCACGATGGTGTCTTTAGGTATGGTTTTGACAAAGGAGATAAAAGATGTCGTTAACCAAGGGATTGCAAATTGAAGGCCTGAAATATGCCAAGGCAATTCTTGATACAGTTCGGCGTATGTCTGCTGATACGCTTGGCGTGACTCGCCAGGGCTATAGCGAATTAGAAACAGATGTATTGCATTATCTTCAGGGCTTAGGCCGCGATCTTGACCTTGAAATTCACTGTGACGATGCTGGGAATGTGTGGATGACGTTACCTGGACGTGATCGTTCGTTACCCGCATTGGTCTCAGGTAGTCACGTTGACAGTGTTCCTCAAGGTGGCAACTATGATGGTTTAGCTGGTGTAACAGCAGCGTTGACGGTTGCGTGGTGGATGCGTCGTCATCAATTCCAACCAGAGCGCGATTACACCGTGCTTATGATGCGTTGTGAAGAAAGCTCCTTCTTTGGTAAAGCCTATGTTGGTTCTTTGGGCATGATGGGACGTTTGACGCCGGCAGATCTTTTATTGCGCCATCGCACCCAGGATATGACGTTAGGTCAATCCATTTCTTCCTGTGGTCTGGATGCTAATGCGCTGACGACGGGTAAGCCCGTGATTGATCTTGAAAAGTTTGGCTCGTTTATTGAACTGCATATTGAACAAGGTCCGACACTGACGAGTAACGAGGATGTTCGTGTGGGTGTTGTGACCGGGATTCGCGGCAATGTGCGTCACAAGAATGTGGTTTGCCATGGCGAAACTGCACACTCTGGTGCCGTGAATAAAGAATTCCGTCATGATGCAGTCATGGCGACAGCCGCTTTGATTCATCGATTAGAAAATGCCTGGCAGGCATGGCTCGACAAGGGTGAAGATTTGGTCTTTACGGTTGGCGTGATCCGAACCAGCGCAACGGCGGCGATCTCTGTCATTCCTGGTGAAGTGAGCTTTACGGTTGATATGCGTAGTTTGAGTGCCGATACCTGCGAGCGTTTCCATGCATTGATGCTTCAAGAAGCAGAAAAGATTGAAAAAGAGCGTGGCGTGCGCTTTGTCTTTGATAAGGCACTTTATACGGCACCTGGTGAAGTTGATCAGGCGCTTTCTGATCGTCTTTACGCGGCCGCAGAAGCAAATCAGATTCCTTGCATGCGTTTGCCTTCAGGGGCTGGTCATGATGCTGCTGTGATTGGTGCTGCTGGCATTCCTGTTGCTATGATCTTTGTGGCTAACCAGAATGGTTCCCATAATCCGCATGAAGAAATGCAGATGAAGGATTTCATGACGGGTGTTGATCTGTTGTGGCAGACGGTTCGTACGTTTGATTGAGGCGCGTGATGGAAAGAAACAGACCGGTTTCGGTTGTTCTCGTGGATGAATATCCTCTCTTTCGTAAAGCAATGGCAGACTTGTTGGTTTCGACTGGCGAGTTCCAGGTGCTTGGACAGACGAGTGAAGGTGATACAGCCTTGGGGTTAGCATCCTTGGGGCCAGATATTGTGGTCATGAGTCTCGAAGCAGAGGAGTATTCTGCACTCGATCTACTCAAAGAAATTAAATATCGTCAGCGTAATACGCGCGTTGTGATGGTCATGAGTTCGGCTAATAGTTCAGGTCAACTCATGCGTGCAATTCGTTTAGACGCCAATGGATATTTGCTTCGAACTATTTCGCCGACGGATTTCATTGAGCAAATGAAGAAAACGGCCAATGGTGGCATGGCGGCAAGTGAGAAAGTGACGACCGCTCTGGCTGAAAAGTTGCGTGGTGACACTTATGCTATCGAGGAAGTTCGCAAGGTCAGCGCCTTGACGAGTCGAGAGCAAGATGTATTGGGTTATGTTGCTTCAGGGATTTCTAATCAAGAAATAGCGAAGCGTTTAGGGATTTCCGAAGGAACGGTAAAAGTTCATGTAAAGCATACGCTGAAAAAACTCAATTTCCGCTCTCGTGTCGAGCTAGCTGTTTGGGCTGCAGAGCATGGCTTTAAGGTGAAGACAAAGCCCGCTTGAGTGTTCGATTGATTGAGGAAAAAATCCCCGAAGTGCTGTAGATTTCGGGGATTTTTTTTGGTTGCCAATCCGATTCGTTGAAGAATAAGGACTAGGTGGCGATGTCAAAACATTGAAGGGATGGCGTTTCTCAACACCATCCCTTCTTTGTGAGTCTTGGAATCAAGGGGTCAGCTGATTCCATCTACGGCATCTGTTGTCCTCAATGTCGTTATTTTAGATGTAGCCGTAGATCATGCCGAGGCAGTAACCCGTAACCGTAGCGGTCAACACACCAATCAAGCCAGGCATGATGAAGGAGTGGTTGATCACGAAGCGGCCGATGTGCGTCGTACCAGAGCGGTCGAACTGAAGGGCGGCCAAGTCGGACGGATACGTCGGAAGAATGTAGTAACCGTAGCAAGCAGCTGCGCAGGAAACCACGAGGCCCGGGGGAACACCGATGGCGAGAGCAACCGGAACGATCGTAGCAACGGCGGCAGCCTGAGAGTTCACGAGCTTAGACGTGAGGATCATGACCAAAGCATAGGCCCACGGATACTGGCGGACGAGTTCGGTAAGAACAGCCTTGAGGTCGCCAAGGTGAGCAGCAAACATTGTGTCAGCCATCCAGGCCACACCGAACACAGCGCTAATGGCAACGCAACCAGCAGAGAAGACCGGGGTCTTGGAGATGGAAGAAGCACGGGTCTTGCAGAAGATCACGATGAGAGCACCGCAAGCCAACATGAACATCTGGATGATCAGCGTCATGGAGAGGGCCTTCTTGCCAATGATCGGACGGAGTTCAGGGAACATACCGAACACAGCAACGATAGCAACGGTAGCAAGGAAGATGTAGAGGGAGGCCCACTGTTCAGGACGGAACTTCACGCCGATAAGGGTGGTCGTTTCGCCGTAAACATACTTACGCTGTTCAGGGTCAGCAATGAGCTTCTGGAATTCTTCGTCCTTGTCGAGATCCTTACCGCGGAAAACGGAGAAGATGGACACAGCGAGAAGACCAACCAAAGCGCCCGGGATGACGATGCTGAAGAGCTGAACGAAACCGAAAGCTTCGCCGCCAACCTGATAACCGTCAAGCAAGGAGATCATGGACACGGCAGCTACAGCAGCCGGCGAGCAGATCACGGACATCTGGGAAGCGATGGTAGAGGCAGCCATCGGACGTTCCGGACGGATACCATTCTTAATGGCGACGTCGTAAATAATGGGGAGCATCGTGTACACAACGTGGCCCGTGCCGCAGAGAAGGGCGAGGAACCAGCAAAGGTACGGAGCGAGGAAGCAGATTGCGCGCGGATGCTTACGAAGCATACGTTCAGCAATCTGAAGGAGGCAATCGAGACCGCCAGCGGCCTGGAGAGCGGCAGAGGCACAGATCACCGACAAGATCGTCAAGATAACGGATGTCGGAGCCTTACCAGGATTGAGGCCGAAGCCAAAGACGAGGATGATGACGCCGATACCACCAATCAGGCCGAGCGCCATACCGCCCTTACGGGCACCATAGAAGAGGGCAACTAGAACGATGACCAGTTGCAGCCAAAAGTCTAAACCGAGCATTTTTATTCTCGCAGTCAAGTTGTGAGGACAATGCTAATTGTGGCTGTTCTTGTCCCCCTTTGGAGGTATTTTTAATAATCTTTTGATCTATAGCTAGAAGTCTGTAAAGAAAGTGATTTTCTTTACAGAAAAATCTTGTTACGTTTGGTGGTAACCCTTAAGGGCGCTCTCTAACAGGGAAATTGCTTATCGCGATAACACTCATAGAAACCCGAATGTCAGACTGAGTGGATATTGCCTCGAAACTTCGGAATTTTTAGGGTGTTATGAAGGGTGGCTTTCTACTAATACGAAATGGATAAATTTAAGGGGTAATCTGTATCCCAAAGTGAGTAGATTGTATACAAAATAGGGTGCCGTCTCTTCGAGAGAGAAGGCACCCTATGGTGTGATCAGTAACGATTAACTAATCAAGCCTTTTTGCAGGCGATCGTGATGGGCTTGAGCTGCTGGAAGAAGTCGTTGCCCTTATCGTCAACCAAGATGAAGGCCGGGAAGTTTTCAACTTCGATCTTATAGACGGCTTCCATACCGAGTTCTGGATATTCGATGCATTCAATGCTCTTGATGGAGTCGCTCGACAAGACTGCGGCCACACCACCAATCGTACCGAGATAGAAACCGCCATGCTTCTTGCAGGCATCCGTCACGACCTGGGTACGATTACCCTTGGCAATCATGACGAGAGAACCACCGTTTGCCTGGAACGGATCGACATACGGATCCATACGGTTAGCTGTCGTGGGACCCATGGAGCCGCAAGGATAACCTTCAGGGGTCTTCGCAGGGCCAGCATAAAGTACCGGATGATTCTTAATGTAGTCAGGCAAGCCTTCGCCACGGTCAAGACGTTCCTTGATGCGAGCGTGGGCGATGTCGCGAGCCACAATGATCGTACCCTTCAAGAGTAAGCGAGTAGAAACTGGGTACTTGGTCAAATCAGCCAAGACTTCCTGCATCGGACGGTTAAGGTCGATGGAGACGCCGCCGGCTTCGCCCGGCTTACGGAGTTCTTCAGGGATCAAACGAGCAGGATTATCATCGAGTTTTTCGATCCAAAGGCCTTCGCTATTGATCTTGCACTTGACGTTACGGTCGGCAGAGCAGCTGACACCCATACCAATCGGGCAGCTAGCGCCGTGACGCGGCAGACGGATCACTCTAATGTCGTGAGCCATGTACTTACCGCCAAACTGTGCGCCGAGACCGATCTTCCAAGCTTCTTCAAGGAGCTTCTGTTCGAGCTCAACGTCACGGAAAGCGCGACCCGTTTCGTCACCCGTCGTGGGGAGGCCGTCATAGTAGTGGCAAGAAGCTAACTTCACGGTCAACATCGTGCGTTCGGCAGACGTGCCGCCGATGACGAAGGCGATATGGTACGGCGGGCAAGCAGCAGTACCAAGGCTCTTCATCTTTTCAATGAGATAGGGAACCAACTTGGAGGGATTCAGAACGGCCTTGGTTTCCTGATAGAGATAGGACTTATTGGCAGAGCCACCACCCTTCACAACGCAAAGGAACTTATATTCATTACCTTCCGTCGCTTCAATGTCAATCTGGGCAGGGAGGTTGCACTTCGTGTTGACTTCGTCATACATCGTCAAAGGTGCATTTTGAGATTGACGCAGAGCTTCTTCGGTGTAGGTCTTGTAGACACCCTTAGAAAGGGCTTCTTCATCACAGAAACCCGTCCAGACCCCCTGACCCTTTTCGCCGTGAATAATGGCCGTACCCGTATCCTGGCAGAACGGAAGGACACCCTTGGCAGCCGTTTCAGCATTACGCAGGAATGTCAAAGCGACATACTTATCGTTTTCGGTGGCTTCGGGGTCGGAGAGAATCTTAGCCACTTGTTCGTTGTGTTCACGACGAAGCATGAAGTTGACGTCACGGAAGGCGCGATTCATCAACTTGGTAAGGCCTTCGGCCTCAACCTTCAAAATGGGGTGACCTTCGAATTCACTAACGCTAACGTGTT
Organism: uncultured Sutterella sp.; assembly: GCA_937943605.1. Lineage (GTDB taxonomy): Bacteria > Pseudomonadota > Gammaproteobacteria > Burkholderiales > Burkholderiaceae_F > Sutterella. Next base: position 22,198 of record CALEAW010000078.1, read on the forward strand.
CTTTGGTTAATAGGTAGTACTCGGTCTTATCTTCGCCGGTTTGGAACATGGGTGCATATTTAAATGCGGGAGTCTGAGCCATGGTATATAAGCCTTTTATTTGGTTGGAGCGACAAAGAGAAGGATGTCGCTAATCAGTGTGCTCGTTTATGGCAAATAAATACCACAGGTCCTGACGAGCATCAACTATCACCAATTATCTACCCCTTTTAGCGGATGTTAAAGGGGGGAAATTCCGTAAAGGCTTAAAGTTTGCTAGTTTTGTTGACAAGATCAGGGCATTCAACCCAATCTTAACGTTCCTTTTGAGGCTCTAGGTAAGTCAAGCGCTCAAAAGTCTGCCACGTTCTAAGGTTAAAATACGATCGACATGGGTAAAGGCACGAGATGAGTCTGAGGCAACAAGCGCAATGTTTTGCGTATCAGATACCCACTTGGAGATACACGTTAACACGGAATTTTCAGATTGACTCGACAGTTGAGTACTCGGCTCATCCAATAAAATGACTCGCGGTTGCTGTACGAAGAGCTGAGCAAGTTCGAGCATTCTCATTTGAGATGGGGTCAGAGAAGAAATCGGCGATTGAGCAACAGCGATCAGCTCACTTCGTTCCAGGGCTTCATGGATACGTTCCTTAGCGTCATGGGGGAGTTTCCACGAATTTTGGATCATGCCAAACTGGACAAACTGCATGACGGACATATCTCGAGAGACAAACGAGCGAGGAAGCGGCTGAAGAATGCTGTTTCGATCGAAGGTTTGGAGGCCTTCAGAGAGCTCCATCCCGCCAGAATGGCCAATAGCGCCAGATAATGCTCGAATTAAGCTCGTTTTACCTGCACCAATCATGCCGGTTAACAAGTTAACAGTGGCAGCGGTCAGGGTGACTGAAAGGTCAATGATGGCAGGTATGCCATGGTAAGCAACATTAAAGTTGGAAAGTCGCAGTTGAAGCATGATGGCTGAGGAGGGTTTAGTTGAGTGTCAGCCATGATATGAAATTAACTTCAGCGATGGAATTAGTCAAAAGATGAAATGACCTAGTTCAAAAGTACGATATTTGGCTATTGGATGTAGGTCAACTTGATATTGTTGACTTGTGGATGGAGATAACGGTGCGCCACGATCAAAGGGAGTCCACGACGGTCGTTGAACGTTTCGCGACTAAGAAGAAGGGGCGTGTTAACAGGGATGCCAAGCTGATCTGCGACCGTACGATTGGCTAACGTAATTTCAAAGGTTTGCTCAATGCGGCTACAACGAATGTCAGCGTGGTGCTCCAGAAGTTCAATCACGGATAGATCAGTGTGTTGAGTAAGAATAGGGACGATGTCTCGAGCTGTATCTCTCACCCAACTGTTGGTATAGCTAATTAGGGTGCCGTCAGTTTCGAGGGTGAGGTACGAGAGGGTCAGGATGGGGGTACGGATGTTGAAGCCCGTTTGTTCAGCGGTGACTACATCACATATATGGCGTGAGATGTCTAATAGCTGACGCTTTTGATGGGTACAAAAGAACGGATTCACTTGCACTTTCCAGACCGGTTCTTGCCCAGTTGCAATGACACGCGTGCCTTGACGAGGCTTTCGGCTGATCAGCCCCAGGGTCTCGAGTTCGTCGAGTGCTTCTCGAACTGTGTATCGGCTAACGTCGTATTGCTTCATCAGCGCCATTTCGGTTGGCAAACGGGTGCCGATGGGGTAGAGGCCAGAAACAATATCGTTAGCTAGTGTTTGGGCAATGAGGCGCCAAAGTGGTGTGCGAGCAGAGGGACTGTGTGGCATAGCTATTAAAAAACTCCCGTCGAATCATATCCGACGGGAGTTTTATGGTCAATCAGTAGATCATCAAGGCTGAAGGAGAACTAACACTTATCAGCCTCAATACTGATTATTTGTACCAGTTGTTGCCTTCCGTGATCACGTAGCGGGTAGCTTCCTGACCAGCTTCCACCTGTTCGAGACCGATGGAGTAGTTCTTCCAAGCGGTGAGCGTACCGCAGATGATCATGGCGAGAGCGATGAAGAGGAAGGTCTTACGCAAGCCAGCGCGGTCGTCGCCACCAGCCTGGTCGATCACGTTGCGGTCGGCATTCTTCGTGAAGATGTCCCACTTAACGGCGAGACGATAGAGACCGATCATGCCGTGGAGTTCGGTGATGACGAGGAACACGAAGGTGTAGAGCATGCCCATGTGATAGGTATGAACACCGATGAGGTTCACGTCAAAGCCATGCGGGTTCGCGAGCATGGACATCAAGTGCGGGAACACGAAGATGAAGAGGAGGAAAGCCGTGGTGAGCTGAACCATCCAAAGCGTCGTGTCTTCGTGACGGAGCATGCTGTAGTGAGCCTTGATGTCACGGAACTGACGATAGGACGTCGGGAAGCGACGAAGAGCGCAGAAAGCATGAACAACGACGAGCAACGTGATGAAGCCAACGAAGATCACGTGGAGGGCAGGAATATCCGTGCCAGCGAGGAACATACCGCCAGACGTGTTGATCAAGTTAGCAAAGAGGTCCTTGCTGATCTGAACAGAGCTGGTGAAGGCCATGTGGCAGAAGAGGAAGATACCGAGGAGAACACCGGTAACAGACTGAGCAACGTCAGCCATAGCGGTGGAACGGCTCTGGCGCTTAGCGTCCTTGAGACCAACGCCCCAAACATTTTCAGTGGCGGTCGGCGTGTTGGAATACTTAACGGAATCAGGGGTCGACATTTGTCTTTCCTTTAAGAAATGCAATAAGTGACGTCGGTATGAGTATTTGACAGGTCCTGTACCGAAGTCAGAATGTGTTTAGACCGAAAAAATCGGTTCAATCTTGTCAGACCGTATGATGCCCCCTTAAAAGAGAATTAAGTTTGATTTTTATCAATGTTTTTTGAGGTAGTTGGGTGTTCAAAATAGGTCAAAACAGCGGAATTGCGTATATATACTGAGTAAAATTTAGCTAAAGTAGACACAATTAGACAAAAATAAGTAGTAACCCTTTAAAACTTTGGTCAATAAAAGATGAGAAATTTAAGGTCAAAAAAAGGCATTGAAAAAGTGCTCTTTTCAATGCCCGATGAGAGGATTAGAGAGGGTTACAAGGTGCCAAAGATACGGTCGCCTGCGTCACCTAAGCCAGGCACAATGTAAGCGCGTTCGTTTAAGCGTTCGTCAAGTGCAGCGACGAAGATATCGATATCTGGATGCTTTTCGGAAAGTACGCGCACCCCTTCAGGCGCAGCGACCAGGGCCATGAAGTGAATTTGGTCACCCTTGACGCCACGACGCTTGAGAATGTCGATTGCATAAGCAGCAGAGTGGCCGGTGGCGATCATCGGATCAACAACGATGTAGTTGCTATGGGGAGCGTCCGGGAGACGAACGAGATATTCAACAGGTTCGTGCTTTTCGTTACGGTAAACACCGATATGTCCGACGCGAGCGGTAGGGAGTAAAGCGAGGAGTCCATCGGTCATGCCTAAACCAGCACGAAGAACAGGAACAATGACGGGGTCTTTTTCGACCAACATCGGTGCTTTGGTTGGGCAGATTGGGGTTTCAATCTCTTCGAGCTTCGTTGGGAAATCGCGAGTGACTTCATAGCCCATGAGCAAGGCGATTTCGTGGAGCAGTGTGCGGAAGTCTTGCGTGCCGGTATTTTTATCGCGCATCAGGCTTAACTTATGCTCAATGAGCGGATGGTCGACGATGTGTAACTTCGGAAAACGGGAATCGGTACGCATGTTGATGTTGCCTTTCTTAAGAAATCTCTCGTCTATCTATATAGGGCGAGTCGGATATTCAGTAGAGTAAAGAATACTCAAGTCATTCGACACTATAGTGGGTGAAATACCATCCCGTCAAAGGTGATTGATGACTGTCACGGGTATGATTTGCTATGATGAAACCACTTGAGCATCGCACTGATATTGTCAAATAAAAGTGGCAAACCGAAGACGGAGATTGGTGCGACGTTTTAGCTGGAACGCTAATCCCATGGAGATTGCGGCCGTTTGCTCTCGAGGAGAGAGTTTGTCTGGAGCCTTTCGTATGAAGATTCGTAATATTTTTCTGTTGCTTGTCCTGATTTTGATGGGCGTCTTCCTCGTGATCAACTGGGGTGCGCTCTCCACTGAAATGACGGTGAATTTAATTTACACCGAAATTCAAGCGCCGCTCGGCATTATTGTTGTGGGTGGCTTGGGTGCCTTGGTGATGGTGCTGTTGATTTATATGTTGTGGCAACAGGCGAGTGTTTCGATGGAATTGCGCGCAGCTTATAAAGAATCTCGTAGCGCGCGTGCCGCAGCGGACGATGCTGAAAAGAGTCGTTTTGCCGAAAGTAACCGCATTTTGCTCGAACGAATTGAAAAGCTTGAAGCTTTGATGACGGCGCGTTCCGATGAAACGTTGAGTGCGGTGCGTCAAGAGTCCGCCCGTGTGGAAGAACGCTTTAAGGCTTTTAGTGAAGCTCAAAAGAAAATACAAGAAGAAAACGCTGTTTTGGTCAATAAGCAGTTAGGTGATCTTGAAAAGCGTGTGTTGGCTGGGTTACCTGCGCCTGTTACCACGGTTGTGGAGTCCGCTGAAGTCGCTGAAGAAAAGGCTGATGCTGAAGAAACGGGCAAAAAGAAGAATATGTTCTCACAACTCTTCTAGCGAGTTTAGAGTGCGTCAATAAAAATGGGACGGTTTTAAATGACCGTCCCATTTTTGTTAAGCGATGAGCGCAGTGAGTCGATTATTCAGCGTGATAAGACGTGACGAGTTCGACTTCTTCTGCAGCCCCCAAGAACACAGCGACACGCTGGTGAATCTTTTCGGGCTTCACTTCAAGAATGCGTTGATGACCATTGGTGGCGGCGGCGCCAGCATTTTCCATCAACATAGCCATCGGATTGGCTTCGTACATCAAGCGCAACTTGCCTGGCTTGGAGAGATCGCGATGGTCGCGGGGGTACATGAAGATACCGCCACGCTGAAGGATGCGATGAACTTCAGCAACCATAGCGGCGATCCAACGCATGTTGAAGTCCTTGTTGCGAACCCCCGTTTTGCCTTCAAGGAGTTCAGCCACATAGCGCTTCACGGGAGCTTCCCAATGGCGCATGTTGGAGCAGTTGATGGCGAATTCCTTCGCTTCACGCGGAACGCGAACATCTTCAGCCGTCAGCATAAAGGTACCCGTGGTCGGATCGAGCGTGAACATCACAACGCCACGACCGAACGTGAGAACCAACTGCGTCTGAGGACCATACATGCAGTAACCAGCAGCGACCTGCTGGGTGCCCGGCATCAAGAAATCTTCAGCAACTGGTTCGCGCTTAGGACGCGCAGCAGGCAGGACGGAGAAGATCGAGCCGATCGACACATTGATGTCGATATTGGAAGAACCATCTAACGGGTCAAAGCAAATCAGATAAGGACCAATAGGAAGGTTTTCCGGAACAGCGATGACTTCAGGGACTTCTTCACTCACCATGCCGCAAACGGAGCCAGAAAGAGCAACCGCTTCGACAAAGATGTCGTTGCTGATAATGTCGAGCTTTTTCTGATCTTCGCCCTGAACGTTTTCAGAACCAGCGAGACCAAGCACGCCAGCGAGAGCACCGTTACGTACTTTGAAGCTAATCGTCTTACAAGCCTCAGAGACGCTTACGATGAGACGAGACAAAACAGGATCTAAATCATGCAATGCCTGTTCACGACACAGGTATTGGCTGAGAGAAAGGGTGGACACGATAGGATTCCTATTAAACGGGATTATTCAAAGCCTTTTCAATGATCTCACGAACACTGTCAGAAAGCTCTTCGGAGCGACTGTCAAGGTGTTTCAGTGCTTGATACATCAAGTTAGCTAATTGTGGGGTGTAACGTCGCCAGTTTTCGAGACTTCGAGCAACGCGCGAAGCAACCTGTGGATTCAAGCGGTCAAGGGTCAGCACCATTTCAGCCCAGAACTTATAACCAGCACCATCCGCACGATGGAATTCTGACGGATTGTTCATGAAGAATGCAACTAACAATGCATAAACATTATTAGGGTTCGACATGGAGAAGAAGTTACAGCGAACGAGTTCAGCGACGCGTTCAACAACGGGCGATTCACCTACATAGCAAGGCGCTGTCGCCTGAATCGTGAGCCACTTGTTGATAAGAAGCGGTTCATTGATCCATTCCTTCAACGCTTGCACAACCAATTCAGTCTTGACAGGAGCACTCGACGACGCAATGAGGTCAAGCGCAGCAAGACGATCGGTCAAGTTGTTGGCCGTGTTAAATTGATCACAAATACGTAAGAGGGTAATTTTATTGCCTGTTGCGATCGTGTAGTAATGTGCCGTGTTTTTTAGGGCACGAATACCAGCACTTGTGGCATCAGGGGAATAGTCACCTTCGAGTTTGCAGGCGTCAATCAGTTCTTCAAGCTTCGTATGCCAACGTAAGCCCAGGGTTTCACGAACCTTTTCACGCGCACGATGTACAGCAATTGGATCAATGATTGGCAAGGCATCGCTGATCGTACGTTCAGAAGGTAGTTCCATCAAGACGCTACGAAGGGCAGGCGACAAGGTCTGATCGTCAAGTACCTTACCAAACGCATTGATGAGCACGGGGCTAACGTCTGCCTGTTCGCCTTGGAGGTTGGCTCGAACTTGATCAAGGAGTGCCGTCATCATTAAGCGGTTCATCGCTTCCCAACGGTTGAACGGATCACTATCCGTACGAGCGAGCAACGCTAATTCATCCGTACTGTAAGCAAAATCCAAAACGATTGGCGCAGCAAAGCCACGATTGAGACTGAGTACCGGCTTTTCTTGGAGACCCACAAAAGTCCAGGTATGGCTTCGTTCGCTCAATTCGAACATACGCGTAGTTGGACCTTCGGTGGTTTCACCTTCGAGCGTTACAGGCATTTCCTGGCCTTCACTATTCAGTAAGGCAACAGGGAAGGGCATCAAGAAGGCAGGTTTAACGGTCTGACCTGGGGTTGGAGGCGTAGATTGTTCAGCGGTTAAGCGCAACGTGTTGTCGGCTTCATTCCATTGCGTGGTAACAGTCACGCGTGGCGTGCCTGCTTGACTATACCAGTGGCGGAATTGCTCAAGATTTCGGCCAGAGGCTTCTTCCATGGCTTCAAGGAAGGCTTCGCACGTGACAGCCTTGCCGTCATTCTTTGCGATATAGAGGTCAAAGCCCTTGCGGAAAGTTTCACGACCCAAGAGGGTCTGCAACATACGAATGACTTCTGCACCCTTTTCGTAGACAGTCATGGTGTAGAAGTTGTCGATTTGCTGATAGCTGTCTGGGCGAATCGGATGCGCCATGGGGCCAGCATCTTCAGCAAACTGTGCTTGTCTCAAGGTACGGACGTTGCGAATGCGTTCAACGGCACGCGCTGACTCTTCACCGAGCATGTCGGCGGAGAATTCTTGATCGCGGAATACGGTCAAACCTTCTTTCAGGGTCAGCTGGAACCAGTCGCGTAACGTGACGCGGTCACCTGTCCAATTGTGGAAGTATTCATGCCCCACGACGGCTTCAATGTTGGCGTAATCTTGGTCGGTGGCGACTTTGGGATTAGCCAAGGCATAACGGGTATTGAAAATATTCAACCCTTTATTTTCCATGGCTCCAAAGTTGAAGTCATTCGTTGCGACGATACGGAAGCCATCTAAGTCAAGTTCAAGCCCCCAACGTTCTTCGTCCCAACGAATGGACTTCTTGAGGCTATCCATTGTGTGCTGGGTTTTGTCGAGATCTTGTGGTTCAACCCAAATTTCGAGTTTTGCGGTACGACCGTCTTTGAGTTCGATGCTGTCGCTCAAACAAGCAAGGTGACCTGCTACTAAGGCAAATAGGTAGCAGGGTTTAGGGAACGGGTCATCCCAACGAGCTTCATGACGACCGTCTTCGAGATCCTTTTCTTCTAAACGGTTACCGTTGGAAAGAAGAATTGGATACTGTTCTTTGGAAGCGCGAATGACGACGCTATATGTTGACAAAACGTCAGGTCGGTCTAAGAAGTAGGTAATGCGACGAAAACCTTCGGCTTCGCATTGACTCATCAAGTTTTGACCAGAGGCATAAATGCCAGAGAGAGCTTTATTCGCAGAAGGACTAAAGCGATTCACAATGCAGATGTCACACTCGTGGTCGACATTGTGAATTTTTAAGTGGTCTGACGTCAATGTGTAGCGAGACTCATCCAGCGGAACGCCATCGAGAGACACGCTCACCAGGGTTAAGGTTTCACCATTGAGATTTAAATCAAAGTTGCTCGATATCGCGGCTGGATTCGGGCAAACATGCATGGTGTTAATGACACTTGTACTGTCAGCGTCAAGGTCAAACTCCAAGTGAACCGTCTTAATCAAATGAGAGGGTTCACGATAGTCATTGCGGAAGATTGTTTCTGCCATTTCTGTTCGCTTAATGTTGGCGCGGCAACGCAATGGTGCCGCTTTCGAAGCAATGTGTTTCTAGCGATTGTAGACAAATCCAAGGGGACCTGTCGTGCCCAGTCTAAATACGTGACACTTTAAGAGATTTTTTGCCTAAAAGCGCCTGCTATGTTCATTACGAGACGAGTGCAATCACAATGGCTTCGGGCGGAATGGTGGCGACGGCTCGCATGCCAGGACGAAGGCCGTGACCTGCTTTGACAAAGCCAACAATGGTGAGCCCCGAAGGTAATTGAATCGTGCATTCTCCGCCTTTGTCGTCTCGTTCAGTGCGAAGGACGACCCCTACGATTTCATTGTCTCGACGACGAGCATCAGTAGGATTATCAGCCGTAATGTCGACTGCTGTTGCTTTAGTGAGTGCTAGCACAGGCATCCCTTCACGTAATCCGAGCAATTGCGAGGATTCCATCGTGCATGATGCACGCACTAAGTGTGTCTCATCTATAGAAAGAATTAAACGTACAAGCGCAGAACCAATTTTCATGGTCTTAATGACCGCTGGGAATTGGTTACGCATAGAAGTTCGAAGGGAACTCGTGCCGATATTTTGAAGGGAAGGATTGTCTCGTAGTTTAAATTTTGACAACACTTCGGCGCGCGCACGTGTGAGTTCGTCGGCAATGTGTAGTACCTCTTTGCCAGTTGCAGTGAGTCGCGTGCCACCGCCATTGCTACCCCCGACGACTTTTTCAACCAGAGGCCCGCCCGCAATATTGCTTAAGGTTTCGATTGCTTGCCATGCGGCTTTATAACTTACTCCGGCACGGCGAGCGGCTTCAGAGATGGAACCAACATCACCGATTCGACGCAAGATGTCGATGCGCTTATCGGCTAATTCGGACATATGCGTAGCAAGAATCGTCGGGTCGGCAATGGTTTTTTCCATCTAACTTACTCCTTGTGGTGGGTTGAAAAAAGCACAATGTTTCGCTATTCTCTTTTGGAATAACGAAATATCTTCCTTCATATCTAACATATCCTACCCTATCTTCTCTTCTAAAAAAGTCTGTCAATGAGACCAAGGAGATCATGATGAAAAAAATCGCTTTGATGTTGCTTTTAACAGGTGTGTCTGCTTCCGTTTTGGCTGAAGATGTTCGTGTGGCTGTGGCCGCTAACTTCACGGCACCCGTTAAGGAATTGGCCCCTGTCTACGAAAAGGCAACGGGTGATAAATTGGTTCTCTCATTTGGTGCGACGGGCGCTTTTTATGCTCAGATTAAGAACGGCGCCCCCTTTGACATTCTCTTGGCTGCTGATGCTAAGACGCCTGCCAAGATGGTGACGGAAGGTCTTGGTGTTCAGGGCTCGACTTTTACCTATGCCATTGGTAAGTTGGTGGTTTGGTCTGCTGATGCCAACTTCATTAAGGACGAAAAATCTCTTGAAAACCCTGCGCTCAATAAGCTTGCTGTGGCCGATCCGCGTTTAGCACCTTATGGTGAAGCTGCCATGGAAACGTTGACGGCTTTGAAGCTCAAGGAAAAGCTTGAACCGAAGTTTGTCGTGGGCGGCAATATCGGTAAGACCTTCCAGTTCGTTAAAAGCGAAAACGCTCAGGCTGGTTTTGTGGCTTTGTCTCAGTGCTATAAGAATGGTGCTTTCACCTCTGGCTCGGGTTGGGTTGTTCCGCAGTCTCTTTATAACCCCATCCGTCAGGATGCCGTGTTGCTTAAGGCTGGTGAAAAGAATGAAGGCGCGAAGCGTTTCCTTGAGTTCTTGAAGAAGAGCCCGGAGGCCGCTGCAGTGCGTGAAGCATTCGGCTACGGTTCTGCTCAATAAGCATGTGGTCAGCTGTTGACTGGACCCCCGTTTGGCTAAGCCTAAAGCTAGCGGGGGTTACAACAATCATATTGCTGTTGATTGGTTTGCCCTTGGCTTGGTGGTTAGCGAAGGGCAAAAGCGCGTTTTGTGCGCCAATTGGCGCAATGGTGACTTTGCCGTTGGTTTTGCCACCTTCGGTTTTAGGGTTTTATATTTTGGTCGCATTGGGACCTCAAGGTCCGATTGGTCAGATCACAGAAGCGTTAGGACTCGGAACGCTCAACTTTACCTTTACGGGGCTTGTGATTGGCTCGGTGTTCTATTCCTTGCCTTTCATGGTGCAACCCGTCGTGACGGCTTTTGAGGCCATTGGCCCTAGACCCATGGAGGTCGCTTCAACATTACAGTGCCGTCCTATCGATGCTTTTTTCAGTGTCATTTTGCCTTTGGCCAAGCCAGGTATTATCACAGGGACCCTGATGACTTTTGCTCATACGATTGGTGAGTTTGGCGTGGTTTTGATGATCGGTGGCAATATCCCTGGGGCAACTCAGGTGATTTCGACCGAAATCTATACACACGTTGAAGCGATGGAGTATGACAAGGCGCACTTTTTGGCATTAGGTATGCTGATCTTTAGTTTCTTGGTGCTTCTCGCGCTCAATTTGCTTAATCGACAGAAAATGGACGCTCAACGATGAGTGGTTGCGTAGAACTACAGTTAAGCCGTGGGCGAGATTTTTCGCTAGATGTCTCTTTTCAGATCCCGGATCATGGCATCACGGTTTTATTTGGCTCGTCAGGGTGTGGCAAGACAACGGTTTTGCGTTGTATGGCTGGGCTTGAACGCGCGCATGGTCGTGTGATTGTGTCCGATCATGTTTGGCAGGATGATGCTCAGCAAATCTTTGTGCCAGCTTGGCAGCGTCGTTTGGGATACGTCTTTCAAGAGGCGAGTCTTTTCGAGCATCTCAATGTCGTAGAGAACTTACGCTTTGGGTTAAAGCGTTCAGGCGGGCTCAAGAATCAAGAGCGTTTTACTGAGGCGGTGGATCTATTAGGGATAGGTCACTTGCTTCAGCGTCGTGTACAGGCCCTTTCTGGTGGTGAACGTCAACGTGTTGCGATTGCACGTGCGTTATTGATGACGCCAGATCTTATTTTGATGGATGAGCCCCTGGCGGCTTTGGATTGGCAACGTAAGCAAGAAATTTTGCCTTGGCTAGAACGTTTACGAGATGAACTCTCGGTGCCGATGTTGTATGTCACCCATTCTGCTGATGAAATGGCTCGTTTGGCCGATCAACTGATCTGTTTTGATAACGGGCGTATTACAGCACAAGGGCCGTTAGAAGAGGTTCTGGTTGAGCGTTGGCCTGGGACCGGGATCGATGGAGCGTCTGTCGTCTTGTCTGGTGCGATAGATCAAAAGTCGTCCGAGTGGGGTACTTCAATGGTTCGTGTTGATGATGTGTCCTTTGAAGTGAGTGATGTCAGTCGAGAAATTGGCGAAGCTGTCCGTGTTCGTGTTTTGGCGAAGGATGTGAGTGTGGCGCTCGTTGAACCGCAACAAACCTCTATGCGTAACATCGTGCCGGCGACGATCACTGAAATGCGAGAAACTGGGCTGAGTCACATTATGTTGACGCTTACGGCTGGTAAAGTGCGACTTTTAGCACACGTGACCAAGCACTCTGTTCACGAGCTTCAATTGAAGGTTGGCATATCTGTCTTTGCTCAGGTTAAGGCTGTAGCGTTGATTGTGTGAGATAAGTTAATCGTCTTAGACAACGTGAACTTTACAGAACAAAAAGGGGCATCGTGTTCAACGATGCCCCTTTAGGTTATTTATCGCTTAGGGATTAGCAACGACCAGCGAGCTCAACAGCCTTACCAATATAGGTAGCAGGCGTCAGAGCCATCAGGTTTTCCTTGGCATCTGCCGGGATGTCAAGATTAGCGATGAAGGCACGCATCGTTTCAGGCGTGATGCCGTCCTTACCACGGGTCAAGGCCTTCAACTGTTCGTACGGATGCGGCACGCCATAGCGACGCATAACGGTCTGAACAGCTTCTGCGAGCACTTCCCAAGCGTTGTCGAGGTCAGCAGCGATCACTTGTTCGTTAACCTGGAGTTTGCCGAGACCGCGCGTCAAGGCGTTGTAGCCGATGAAGCAATAGCCAAAAGCTACGCCAAGGTTACGGAGGACGGTGGAGTCCGTGAGGTCGCGCTGCCAACGGGAGACCGGGAGTTTGCCAGCGAGATGACCGAGAACAGCATTGGCTAAGCCAAGATTGCCTTCAGAGTTTTCGAAGTCGATCGGGTTGACCTTATGCGGCATCGTGGAAGACCCCACTTCACCTTCACGCAACTTCTGCTTGAAGAAGTGCATGGAGATGTAACCCCAAACGTCACGGTCAAAGTCGATCAAGATCGTGTTAGCGCGTTCGATCTGATGGAAGAGTTCGGCCATGTAGTCATGCGGTTCGATCTGGATCGTATGGGTGTTGAAGGTCACGCCGAGACGTTCTTCAACAACCTTACGAGAATGCGCTTCCCAATCGTAGTCAGGGTAGGCGATAAGGTGCGCATTGTAGTTGCCAACGGCACCATTCATCTTCGCGTAGATCTTCACATTGCGAATCGCTTCGATAACACGAGCCAGACGAACTGCCACGTTAGCAAATTCCTTACCAACGGTCGTCGGGGAGGCTGTCTGACCATGGGTGCGAGAGAGCATCGGAATGGCGGCCCACTGGTGAGCAAAGTCAACAATGGTCGCATGAATCTTTTCAAGGTAAGCAGCGAGTTCTTCGCGACCACGCTTAAGCATGATGGCGTGACTCGTGTTGTTGATGTCTTCAGAGGTGCAAGCGAAGTGGACGAATTCGGCAGCCGTCTTCAGTTCTTCGTCGTGAGCAACCTGCCCCTTGATCCAGTATTCGACAGCCTTCACGTCGTGGTTGGTCGTCTTTTCGATTTCCTTGATGGCTTCGCAGTCAGCAAGAGAGAAGTTGTCAGCGAGGCCACGAAGGAAGGCCTTGCCGTGATCGCTCAGATGCGGAAGCTCAGCAAAGCCGGCTTCAGAAAGGCTGATGAGCCACTCGACTTCAACACGAACGCGAGCGTTCATGAAGGCGCATTCGGAGAAGATGTCGCGAAGCGCATCGGTCTGGCGGGCATAACGGCCGTCGATCGGAGAGAGAGCGGTAAGGGGATTCAGTTCCATGTCGGAAAACCTCGGTGAATAAAAAATAAAAATGGCGTCCACTGCGCCTACACCTGATTGAGAATCGGCGGCGGGGCAGACTAAAGGTAATCCTTATATTTTAACAGCCATCCTCTACGCTGTCTGATATAGAAGCGAATTTGTAGAGGCGATTTTGTGTAAGAGTCTCTCTCGTTAGTGGTCACAAGAAAGAGTGTAAAAAACTATGCTTGTCAGATCTTGCTCGATCTTGATCCTTTGGCGTCTCACACGTGTTTAGCGGTTTATTAAATGAGAATTATTCACATTTTGTTACTCGGGATAGGTATGAGCGTGAAGAGAGCTGTTATTGTGTCTTCACCGATGGACAATGAGTCCACATAAAGATTTACCGAGCGCTTCACACTGAAATCGTGGTTGAAGCCTCACCCCAAAAAAGGAAAACATCATGACTTCGTTCAAGCGTATTGCTGTGATTGCTGCGTTAGGTTCTGCGTTGATTGCTGGCGGTGTGTATGCGGCGACGGCTAATGAAAAGCCCGTTGAACCGACTGTTGAGACAAAGTCCACGGCTGAAATGACGCCTTCTGAACGTCGCTACGAAGCTTTGGCTCGCATGCTTTCTGTGAGTGAAGAACAGCGTCCAGCATGGCAGGCTTATGTGAATGCTCGTCACGCTGCTGTCCTTTCTGACGTCAACGCTGAGGGTCCGACCATTGATATCCAGGATCGTTTAGATCGATTGGCGACACACGCTCAGAAGACGGCCGATATGGTGAAGCAACTTGCCTCGACGCGTGCCGAACTTTTGAAGGTTTTGCGTCCTGATCAGAAGTACGTGCTTGAAATGCACGAAATGCAGCATGATGGTCGTCGTTCAGGTAGCCGATTCCACGAAGTGCATGGATACTGCATGAATTAATTTGTGTTCTTGCTTAGAACACAGCGTAAGCCGGGGTAATCTCCGGCTTTTTCGCCTTAAAATGAAGATTGCGCGTTGGGGGTACCGTGTTTTAACGGTTGAGAAAGACCCTTCGCACCGGATCAGGTTAAGACCTGCGTCGGGAAACGCTGCGAACACGTTTTTTGAAAACGGGTTAACCGTTTTAAGCATCGTTCTCTTCGCCGGTCGCGCCCTTTTTTATGAATTATGTGGAGCGCGATGATGCAAAACTATTTTCTATCTCATCCAGAGTTACGTCCCGCTGGTGAACGCCATGTTGTCAAAAGTGAAGCGGGTGAGGATGTACCGTTCCGTCGGATTTCGTTGACTGAGACGCCCGCTTGCTTTGGTGGCGGCAAAAATCCCGACTTTTTTATTCCTGATGTCACGGGGGCTTATGGTGCAGTTGATGCGCCTGCTGAGGTGACGCTCCCTAAGCGTGAACGTCCCTTGCCTGGCAGCATGACGCAGTTAGCTGCGGCACGCGCTGGTATCGTCACGCCAGAAATGAGCTATGTCGCGACCCGTGAAAATGCCAATTTGGAAGGGTTCATGGCGTCTTTAGAGGCGCCAGGGTGTGAGCGTATCAAGGCGCGTTTGTTGCCTGTTTTAGAAAAGGTAGCACCTTGGACGGGTGAACGTGTACGCGAACGAGTGGCGGCTCGTCAGGCTGTTATTCCGGCGGCCTTTGCGCATCTCGAACTTGAACCAACCATCATTGGCCGCCATTTCTGCACTAAGGTGAATGCCAACATTGGGACATCTGCATCGTCTAAAGATTGGCGTATTGAAGGCCGTAAGTTACAGGAGGCCTTAGCGCGAGGGGCTGATACGGTGATGGATCTCTCAACTGGGCAATGTATTCGCGAAACGCGAGAGATGATTCTTCGTGGCTCTCCGGTGCCCGTGGGGACCGTGCCGCTTTATGAAACCCTTGAACGCGTTGGTGGCGATCCGCTGGCGTTTTCGTGGGAGATTTTCCGTGATGTCATGGAGGATCAAGCTAAAGCGGGTGTGGACTACATGACTATTCATGCAGGGTTACTATTGCCGCATGTTGAACTGACTCGAAATCGCTTGACGGGGATTGTCTCTCGTGGTGGTGGCATGATGGCACGTTGGATGAAGGCCTTCAATCGTGAAAACTTTCTCTATGACCATTTTGATGAAGTGCTCGATATCGCCGCGCACTATGACGTGACCTTGTCACTTGGTGACGGCTTACGTTCAGGGAGTCTTTGGGATGGCAATGATGCCGCACAGTTTGCTGAGCTCAAGACCTTGGGTGAACTGAATCGTCGTGCAGGCGCCCGTGATGTACAGGTCATGATTGAGGGTCCGGGCCACATTCCGATGCCTGGTGTTGAGCTCAACCAAATTCACGAACGTGAATGGTGTGATGATGCGCCGTTTTATACGCTTGGGCCACTTGTGAGTGACATTGGCGCGGGCTATGACCACATCACCGCAGCCATTGGTGGTGCCATGATCGCTGGTGCAGGGACGGCCATGCTTTGCTATGTGACGCCGAAGGAGCATTTAGGATTGCCGAATGCTGAAGACGTACGTGAAGGGATGGCGGCTTTCCGTATTGCTGCGCACGCAGCTGATATTGCGCGTGGGGTGCCTGGCGCCATCTTGCGTGACCATTTGATGAGTTCTGCGCGATTTGAATTCCGCTGGGCAGACCAATTTGCATTGGCTATTGATCCAGCGAGAGCACGGCAGTTCCATGATGAAACGTTGCCAGGGGCGGCCGCGCAAAAAGCGCATTTCTGCAGTATGTGTGGTCCGAAGTTCTGCCCGATGAAGCTCGCACACGAGCTTTTCAAAGAGCCATAACGGCACGCTCAAGATAAAACAAAACAGGTCATTCATCGATTCGATGAGTGACCTGTTTTTGTAGAAAGATGCGACGCGACTTACTCTGACTTACGAGGCTTAGAGCTTCGTTTTTTGCCTTCTTGTGGCAATTTAGGCACTTGTACAGGGCTGTGGTCGAGCTTTTGACGTGCGAGTTCGTAAAGCACGGTAATCGGAGAGAGCGTGCCAAGACGCTTGACCATATTCGCGCGGTGAGACTCTACGGTACGTTGAGAGAGAAAAAGCTTGGTCGCGATTTCTCCATTTTTTAAGCCTTGGCACACCAAATCAAAGATCTGCGCTTCGCGTTTGGAGAACTGGCGCAACAGGTGACGAATTTGACTTTTTTGTGATTCGAGGCGAGAGGCTTCAAGTGCTTGGCGCACTTTAACAATCAACTCTTCAGGGTCGACGGGTTTTTCCATGAAGGAAATGGCACCGTTTTCCATGGCTTCAACTGCAGTGCGAACGTTCCCGTGACCGGACAAGATAATGACTTTGATTGGACTATCGAGGTCACGAAGACGTTTTTGAACATCAATCCCACTCATGCCTTGCATGGTTAAATCAACCACAAGACAACCAGGTTGTTCTGGTGAAATGTTTTGGAAGAATTCCTCACCAGAAGAAAATGTTAATGCGCTGTAGTTATGGGTGGCTAATGCAAAACGAATGGAATACCGGATATCGTCATCATCAACGATCCAGACCGGTAAATCATCATTTACATCAGAACTTTGATTAAGCATCATATTTACACTACTATCGTTTGGAGCAGCTTATTGCACATCTTGGGGGAAGAGAATGTACAGAAGGTATAACGCTCTATCCTACCAAAAATGTGCCACTTGATTCTGAAATAAATTAGCTTATGCCGCAGAAAACCCACTCAACATGGAAGGCGACGTCGACCGAATGCACTGAATTGACGCCTCTCTTTGATGACACACCATCAAGGCATGCCCCTGTCTGTCCTGCGGTAGTGGATGATGCTCTTTTGCAAGAGGTTAAAAAGCTCTCGCCTTTAGTGTACTTGGGGACTTGTGATTGGGGGTATGCGAGTTGGCGTGGATCGTTTTACGGAAAAACAAGTGGTACGCGCCAGCTTCGTGGTATTGAAGGGCTCAAGGTTCTCGCACGAGCGCCGTTGGTTCGTTGTGTGTCGCTAGAGCGTGGTTACCAACACCCTTATTCGGTCAAGGCGTTGGCAGCTTATGCAGAGGTCGTACCTGATGACTTTCGATTCGTGGTGCGCGCCCCCAAGCTTTTCACATCCGCCTACGAAAAAGATCATTTCGGTCGAATAACGCGAAATGAACAGTTTTTGAATGTGGCTTTAACTGAAAACTGGCTGCATGAGGTGGTGAGTGGATTGTCGAGCAAGTTGGGGGTTCTTTTGTTTGAAGTGGGACCTTTTCCAGTGAATCAAATCAAAGGTGTCGAAGCTCGACAGCGTGCGATTGCATCGCTAGAAACGTATTTTTCAGCCATCGTACCCATGCTGCGCGAAAGCGCTGAGTCGGCCGCCATTGCGCTTGAAGTCAAGAATCCGACGCTCTTGACGCCAAGGTTGATGCGAATGCTCTCAAGGTTGGGTGTGCGCCTTGTGATGGGACTCAATGGAGATATGCCAGGCATCCTGAGACAAATGCGAGCGTTGCAATTTTGTGACGCAGAGAATGAGGCGGATTCGCAATGGCGCCTTCAAGGCCCGCTAGTCATTCGTTGGCAACAAGGGGGGGCTATGCGACAGGTGCGGCACCAGACACAGCTTCGAGCTAATGATCCTGTGACACGCGCTGCGATTGCCTCCTTGATCGTGAGAGCTGTGCGTAGTCGTCAGCCAGCTTATGTGGTTGTGGGAGAAGATGCAGAAGGCTCGGCGCCTGAGACACTCCGAGCCATTCTGACCTCAGTCGATAGCATTCGTCGAGGAGCTTACCAACGAGAAAGAGGCTGACGTTCGTCGTTTCCCTGTCCGATGTCACGATAGTTGAGCGGGGCATCGGGTGTGCCGACCAATACAAAGGCTAAGAGACGCTCGTTGGTGGGGTCGTAAAGGCCATCGGGCGCAGGAAAGTCTTTGCCAGAAACAGTTTTGGCTGCAAAACCTTGGGCATGCATGGCGCCCAAAAAATTCATGAGCGAAGCGCCAGCACTTAACAGCTTTTCGTTCGATGCGCGTTCATTGCCTTGATCGCTTAATCCAATGCCAATTAGAGCCATGCAAAGTGGGGCTTTATGGGCTTTACCGCGTGCTTTGGCACGGGTCGCTTCATCCGCATCAGCGGGCAAAACTGATTCAAAAAGATCGGCTAACCGATCACGGGAGGCTACTTCAACCCAGCGAAACGGGAGTACTTCGTCGTGGCAGGGGACGCGCAGTGCTGCGGTAATAGCCAGGCGCAAAGCGCCAACATCAGGTGCGGGAATGGTGAGATGCTTCGCGCCGAGGGAATGGCGAGATAGGATCATTCTGAAAAAACTTTCGTTCACAGCAAACCTCTCCAAAAATAATGACATGAAGGCACAAATGAGCATTTTTTGCCTTTCCATGAATGCTAATTGTATGCTAGCGTTTCGTCTTATATGTGAGGAGACATCATATGCGTCGGTTATGGGATATTTCACCAAAAGTTAGTCTTCATTCTCCCGTCTTTCCAGGAGATACGCCTTTCCAAGTGTTGTGGAATGAGCGAATCAACGATGGCGGTGTTGCCAATATTTCGACCATACATATGTCGGCCCATGTAGGGGCGCATGTTGATGCGCCCATGCATTTGGATAGCGGCGCAGTGGATGTGTCGGTGTTGCGACTTGAACGCTTTATCGGTCGATGCCGTGTGATTGACTTGAGTGATAGTGACCGAACGGATCCGATGACCGAAGAGGAGTTGGCTTCGGGTTGTTATGCCGAGCGTGTGTTGGTGAAGACGCGAAAGGTGTTGCCTAAGACATGGACGGATGATTTTCGACCGATTGAGCCTGCTGCCGTACGAATGTTACGTGAGTCGGGGGTTGTTCTTATTGGGCTTGATACACCGAGTATCGACCCTGCGGATAGCGTCCTATTGCCGTCACACCGTGTAGCGCTTCAAGCAGGTATCTCCCTCATAGAAAATTTAGATCTAACTGAAGTGGAAGCAGGCGAATATGAATTGATTGCTTTGCCGCTGAAGTTAGAAGGCGTTGAAGCGAGTCCAGTTAGGGCGATTCTTCGTACGCTACCTCATCATTAAAACGAAAAGGAACACATCGTGTCATCACTTGTTTATGAAAAAAAGATGCGTATTCGTTGGAATCATTGCGATCCAGCAGGCATTGTCTATCATCCGCAGTATTTCGTGATCCTCAATAATGTGATGGAGGAATTCTTTCGCGATTGTGCAGGGATGAGCTATGAAGATAGCTTGGTCAAGAAGATGGGCTTCCCGATTGTTGGGATCAAGTGTGATTTTTGCGCCCCAAGCCGTTGTGGTGATGAATGTGTAGTCAAAATGTGGATTGAATCGATTGGCAATACGTCGGTTCGTTTTGCAATGACGATTTATGCGGGCGATGAATGTCGTGTGGCTTGTGTTGAAACGGCTGTTTGTGCGGCCGCATCGGCCAATGGTGGTATTGAAAAGTGCCCGATTCCAGCTGAGGTACGCGCCCGTCTTGAACAGTATCTCAAGACGGACGACGTGCCGAATTTAGGATTGAGAGCCTAATTCAATCGGCAACTCTTGTAGTTGTGTCGAACGAGAGGTTAGAAGCTGCAAGACCTTTTCACGCACTAAGGTCGCATCCGTGGTGTAGAACTCACTGGTGCCCGGCGTTGAATCGGTATTGACAAGCCCTAAAGACGCTAATCGACGACAAAGCTGCTTGGCAACGGCAGGAGCGGGATCCAATAAATGGATTGTCGGCCCTGCCGTTTTTTGTATGGCTTGTGCGAGAAATGGATAGTGTGTACAGCCAAGAACAAGCGTGTCAGCTCCTGCTTTAATGAGCGGTTTGACATAAGTCGCAAGTAAGGCCATGGTTTCTGGTGTATCAAAATGGCCTGCTTCGACACAGTCCATGAGGCCAGGACACGGGCAATCTAAAACCTTAATGTCGTGAGGCACCAAGGTCTTGAGATGTTGATATTTGAGGCTTGAGAGGGTTTTAGTGGTCGCTAATACCCCAATGATTTTCGTTTTTGTTTCTCGAGCTGCTGGCAAAACTGCGGGTTCAATCCCAATGATTGGAAGGGGAAGCGTTGCACGCAGTCGTTTGGCACAAACTGCCGTAGCAGTATTGCACGCAATGACTAAAGCCTTGATGTCTCGAGAGAGTAAAAACTTGACCAATACATCGATACGATCGTTGATAAACGCGTCAGTACGATCACCCCAAGGGGCAAACCCACAATCTGCGGTATAGATCAAATGTTCGTGAGGAAGAGCTTGACGAATAGCACAGGCGACAGAAAGTCCACCAAAACCTGAGTCAAGGATGCCTATAGGACGAGGGTCAGTCACAAAAAAACTTCCTTTAACGAGAGAAACGCTTGGGCAAACGAAGTTCACCGCACAAGATGCCAGCGACAATGAGCCCGCCGCCCACGAATCCCAAGAGGCCGAGGTTTTCACCTGCAAACCAACCAATAATGGCAGCAAACACACTTTCCATGGCAAAGATGACTGCAGCGCGACCTGCAGGGACATAACGTTGTGCCCAAGAAAGAAGAACTTGTACGAAGGCGACGATAATCGCGAGCCAAACGATACTTAAGCAGACGGTTTGGTTGAAGGTTGTCTCTTTGAGCGGTACGCCAAAAAGCGTTGCAATGAGTAAACCCATTGCGCCAAAGAGCCCGGTGAATAAGAGCTGAGTAAAGGCCAACTGTCGAGCTTGAGAGTGTGGGGCAAAGCGTCCTACGACCATGATTTCGATGGCCGACAAGAAGGCGGAGAGAATCGTTACCCATTCACCCCAATTATTTGAAAAGCTGAGCGTGAAAGGGTTGGCGAGCAAAATCAGGCCGATAAAAGCGAGAAAGGCACCAATGAAAGCGCCAACGTTTGGCGCTTTACCATACACAAACCAAACCATTAAAGGTGTGATGGGGACATAGAGCGCTGTTAAAAAGCCAGAGGCCGAACTTTGCAGTGTCATAAGCCCAATGGCGTTGGTTGCATAAACCAAATAAATGACAAAACCACACACGGCACCAGCTTTCCACGTGTGTGCTGGAATCTCATGAATGCGCCCCTTTAATAAGAAAAAGACAAAAAAGGCACCCACAAGAAAGCGAAACATGACCAGTGTCAGGGGGTTGGTGTATTCCAAAGCCGAAGACACCGTTATAAAGGAGCTTCCCCAAAAAAAGGTCGCGAGCACAAGCGCTAAAACGGGTAGGGTAGATTGGTGCTTATCTAATGTCGACTTAATCATTTTTGCTCATACAAAAAAACCGCCCAAGAATGGGCGGCTTCGGTTGGACAATCTAATTAATCAATCAGTGTGGTCCAAAGGTCTTCTGAGAGGCCGACCGTGATGGCGCCGTTAGGAAAAACAACCACTGGGCGTTTAATGATGCCTGGATTCTCAAGCATCAAGGCACGCATTTGTTCAGGATTATCCTGGGTGTTTGCACGGACTTCTTCAGGGAGTTTTCGCCAAATTTGCCCTTTGCGATTGAGGAGCGTATCAGCGCTCACAGTTTTCAACCAGGTATCGAGCATCTCTGGAGATAACCCCTCTTTACGGAAGTTGTGAAAGCCGACTTCAACGTTATGTGTCTTGAACCAATCCAAACCTTTGCGAACAGAACCGCAATTGGGGATGCCGTAGAGCGTAATCATATAGGACTCCTAGGTTTATGCGGCAGCGCGACCTAAGCGATCGTTAATAGCTGCCCAAGCAGGAAACTGTGGAGGCAGTTCGATCAAAATGCGTTGAGCGCCTGCGCGATCTAAACGATGAAGGTTTTCATAGAGATCGCGTCCATACTGATGTAAATCGGTAGGCGCTTCAATGCTCATTGCTGGTTGACCTGGCAACAGATTCAAAACATCACGAGAGGCCATGACGGCAACGGCTTGATCAGCTAAGGCTGTAAAGCGAGCCACGAAGTTCTGAGTGTTCACTAACTCAAGCTTCGTTTTAGGTGCGTAATGGCTCTTTAAACGACCAGAGGCACGCGGAGCATCACGACCAGCATCGGGCACGGCGAAGCCCAAAGTGTCTTCGAGCATTTCGCGTGTAATCACACCGTGACGTAAGAGCGTTGGCTGGCCTTGAGAGAGATTGACCATTGTCGATTCAATCCCAAATTCGCAACTACCACCATCAAGAATCATGTCTAATTTACCTTCAGGCTTTGTCCCTAAATCTTCGGCGACGTGTTGAGCAGAAGAGGGACTGATACGCCCAAAGGTATTGGCAGAAGGTGCGGTTAAACCACGCCACGTGGGGCCACTAAAGGCAGAGATGAGCGCATGAGCCCAAGGATGAGAGGGACAACGAAGCGCGACAGTATCTTGCCCACCAGTGACCCACAGGCCGCAACGACTCTTTTTCTTGAGGACAAGTGTCAAGGGGCCGGGCCAGTAGGTTTTCGCTAAAAGCCACGCCTCGGGCGGTATATCTTCCGCCCAATGCGAAATCGCGTCAATGCCAGCGACATGAACAATCAAAGGATGATCGGCAGGACGTCCTTTTGCCTTGTAGGTGGAAAGAACGGCCGACTCATTATCAGCATCTGCGGCAAGACCGTAGACGGTTTCAGTAGGCATGGCGACTAAACCACCCTCTTCAAGAATCTGAACGGCTTGGGCAATCTGGCCAGCATCAACAGGTGGCGTGGACATTGTTAGAGAGGCTCCGGTAAATGAAGGATACGAGCGGCTTCGCGGGCACGAACCATGGCTTCGTCGGCCGTAGCACCGAGGATCGTGACGTGACCCATTTTGCGGGCACGACGGGCTTCAGCTTTGCCGTAGATGTGCAATTTAACGCCAGGGATAGCTGTGACGCCAGCCCAGTCAGGATCGCGCATGTTACCTTCTTCGTCAAACCATTCATCACCAAGAATGTTGAGCATCACGGCGTAAGAATGTTGTTGCGTGGAACCGAGTGGTAAGCCTGCCATCGTGCGGACCTGCTGTTCATACTGACTCGTCACGCAGGCATCGATCGTGGCGTGACCAGAGTTGTGTGGGCGAGGTGCTAATTCGTTCACTAAGAGCGTACCGTCTTCAAGGACGAAGAGTTCGACACAGAGGACGCCCACGTAATCGAGTGCAGTGGCAATCTTGGCTGCATAGGCGCGTGCACGGTTGGCTGTGTCTTCATCGATACGAGCAGGCAATACGGAGACAGCTAAAATGCCGTTACGATGGAAATTTTCAGACACTGGGAAGGTCGCGGTTTCGCCTTGCAAGTTTCGTGCCACGATCACAGAAACTTCAAGCTTGAGATTCATGCGCTTTTCAAGGACGCAATCAACTTCACCGAAGGTCTTAAAGGCTTCGCGAACGTCATCGAGCGTCTGAACGCGAGCTTGACCTTTGCCGTCATAGCCAAGGCGAGCGGTCTTGAGAATGCCTGGCAAAAGAGAAGCGTCAAGCGAATCAATGTCAGCGGCTGAACGAACAGCGGCATGGGGTGCAACGGGCACACCGGCGACCTCACTGATGTAATGCTTTTCGACATTGCGATCTTGCGTGACTGCGACGGCTGAAGCGGGTGGGCAAACACGCAACCCTTGCTTTTCAAGGAACTTAAGGGAGGGCGCAGGAACGTTTTCAAATTCGGTGGTGACGGCCTTGACCTTGCTTGCCAACTGAGCTAGGCCAGCTTCATCGTTATATTTGGCGTTGATCTGTTCGCGCGAAACTTCACCGGCGGGACTGGTCGTGCCCGGTTCAATGACGGCGACGTGATAACCCATGGTGGCTGCGGCTTGAGCGAACATGCGACCGAGCTGGCCGCCACCCATCAAACCAAGTGTTTCACCAGGCAGAAGTACATCTTCCTTAGTAATCATGTTGCGGATCCTTAGAGAGGAAGTTCCATAGCGCGAGCCTTGGCATTCTGAGCTTTACGGAATTCAGCTAACTTATCAGCTAAGGTAGCGTCCGTGACGGACAGAATCTGAGCGGCATACAGGGCAGCGTTAGCGGCACCCGCTTCACCAATGGCGAACGTGGCGACAGGAACGCCCTTGGGCATTTGAACGATCGAGTAGAGGCTATCCTGACCGCGGAGGTACTTAGAGGGAACAGGGACGCCACAGACAGGCAAGGTGCACTTGGCGGCAATCATGCCAGGCAGATGAGCGGCACCGCCAGCACCAGCGATGATGACGCGGATGCCACGATCACGAGCGGTTTCGGCATAGTCGAACATTTCGTCGGGCATACGGTGTGCGCTAACAACGCGGGCTTCGAACGGAATGTCGAAGGCCTGCAACATTTCAGCGGCGTTTTTCATCACTTCCCAGTCAGAATTGCTACCCATTACGATGCCAACGATCGGCTTGACGGCGTCAGTCATTGGAAATACCTCAAGTTGAAATTAGTAAAAAAAACAGAAAAGAACGACAGGAAAAACGTGTTTTCCTCTCGTCCCTTTACGGCTATCAGTATAGGCAAAAAGGACCGGCAGGCGTATACCCCGTCGGTCCTCTTTTTTCGCAAAGGATGTGCGAATTAAAGTTCGATATCCGTGCCAGTCAATCGACGAAGGGCTTCACGATATTTGTCGGACGTCTTTTCGACGATTTCGTCGGGAACCTTCGGAGCCGGGGGTGTCTTGTCCCAAGGCTGAGCTTCGAGCCAGTCGCGGATGAACTGCTTGTCAAAGCTCGGAGGCGAAACACCAACGGTGTACTGGTCAGCAGGCCAGAAGCGGCTAGAGTCAGGAGTGCAGACTTCGTCCATAAGGCGGATATTGCCTTCAGCATCCAAGCCAAATTCGAACTTCGTGTCGGCAATGATGATGCCTTTCGTGGCGGCGAATTCAGACGCGCGACGATAGAGTTCAAGCGTAGCATCGCGCAATTTCACGGCGATGTCTTCACCGTACATTTCAACGACGCGATCAAAGGACACGTTTTCGTCATGAGAGCCGACTTCGGCCTTTGCTGCCGGCGTGAAGATCGGTTCAGGCAACTTCTGACCCATCTTGAGGCCTTCAGGCAACTTGATGCCGCAAACGCAACCCGTTTCGCAGTAATCCTTCCAACCACCGCCAATGAGGTAACCACGAGCAACGCATTCAACCAGGATCGGCTTGAGGCGCATGGCAACAACGGAACGACCGCGAACCAGCGGAATTTCTTCAGGGGTCACGACCGATTCAGGATCGATGCCCGTCAGATGGTTCGGCATGACGCCGTCCAATTCATTGAACCAGAAATCCGTGATAGAGGTAAGCACCTTGCCCTTGCCAGGAATCGGGTCGTCGAGAATGACGTCAAAGGCGGAAATGCGGTCGCTAGCAACGATGAGCAACTTGTCATCGCCGACAGCGAACGTATCACGAACCTTACCGGAGTAGAGCTTCGGCAAAGACGTGATATTGATCTGGGAAAGACCAGCCATGTTTAAATCTCCGTTTGAGACATGGTTAACTGAAATGGTGTGTCGACATTGTAAAACCGATTGAGCGATAGCGTTGCAAAATTGAGTACGCCAATTTGCTCAGTTGATCTGAGAATCGACAAATCCTTAATGGGTGAAGAGTTGCCAAATGGCGGGACCGGCAATACCGATCCAAACAAGTGCAGCGATGACCATCGCGATGAATACGGCGGCACTCCCTAAATCTTTCGCACGGCCGCTTAATTCATGAAGCTCTGGTCCAATACGGTCCACAACAGCTTCAATGGCAGAGTTAAGAATTTCGGTGAGCATTAGGCCCAAGATTGAACCGATCAAGAGAATCGTTTCAAGCGCTGGCAGATCAAGTAACAATGCCACAGGGATCAATACGCAGGCTAATAGGACTTCTTCTCGGAAGGCTGCTTCGTTGGCATAGGCTGCTTTGAAGCCTTTGAGGGAATAGCCAGTGGCATTAAGAAGGCGACGAAGGCCAGTTTTGCCTTTGAGCGCCGTAGCATCCTTCTTTGGGGTAGATTCGTGGGTCATAATAGAAAACGCGCCCACCCCTGTTGGTGGGCGGGCGCGAGAGATCAGTCTTTCAATAAAACTTGAAATTAGAGAACGTTCTGACGAAGCGTGCCGTCAGCATAGCGAGCAGCAACCTGATCAAGCGGCATAGCCTTGATGCGAGCGGCTTGACCTTCGCAACCGAATTCGAGGTAGCGTTGCTTGCAAAGATCCGTTGCGGCCTTGCGAGCCACTTTAAGGAAGTCGCGTGGGTCAAACTTGGACGGATTTTCGAAGAGGTACTGACGAACAGCAGCCGTCATGGCAAGACGGATGTCGGTGTCAATGTTGACCTTGCGAACACCGTGCTTAATAGCTTCCTGGATTTCTTCAACAGGAACACCATACGTTTCACGCATGTCGCCGCCAAACTGACGGATGGTGGCAAGGTATTCTTGCGGAACGGAAGAAGAACCGTGCATGACAAGGTGGGTGTTTGGCAGACGTTCGTGGATTTCCTTCACGCGCTGAATGGAGAGCGTATCGCCCGTGGGCTTGCGCGTGAACTTGTAAGCGCCGTGAGACGTACCGATAGCAATGGCCAAAGCGTCGAGCTGGGTGGCCTTCACGAATTCAGCGGCCTGATCCGGATTCGTCAAGAGCTGATCGCGGGTCATCACGGCATCGGTGCCGTGACCGTCTTCCTTGTCGCCGCGCATCGTTTCGAGAGAACCCAAGCAACCGAGTTCACCTTCGACGGACACGCCGAGGCAGTGGGACATTTCAACCACACGACGTGTGACATCAACATTGTAGTCAAACGTAGAGATCGTCTTACCGTCGGCCATCAAGGAACCGTCCATCATCACGGACGTAAAGCCCATGCGAATGGCACCCTGGCAAACCGCCGGGCTCTGACCATGGTCCTGGTGCATACAGACAGGAATATCGGGATAAGCTTCAACAGCAGCAGAGATCAGATGACGAAGGAAGTGTTCGCCAGCGTATTTACGAGCGCCGGCAGAAGCCTGCATGATCACGGGGGCGCCAACTTCGCTAGCGGCAGCCATGATGGCTTGAACCTGTTCGAGGTT
Organism: uncultured Sutterella sp.; assembly: GCA_937943605.1. Lineage (GTDB taxonomy): Bacteria > Pseudomonadota > Gammaproteobacteria > Burkholderiales > Burkholderiaceae_F > Sutterella. Next base: position 49,619 of record CALEAW010000078.1, read on the forward strand.
GTTGACATTGAAGGCTGGAACGCCATAACCGTTTTCGGCGGCGTGATCGAGCAACTGACGCATGGAGACAAGTGCCATGACGATGAACTCCGAATCTGATAGTGGAAAAGAGGAACGAGCATAAGGAAATATATCTACTTCTTTTTGCTCACTGTGTAGTCAATCGAATTGTATAGTTATGGCGCTCAGAGGGAAAGTCCTTTTGCCATCTGAGTGTCGATAAACGTGAAAATTAACCGCTAAGGATGCTCTTATTCGAGGCGACCTGCTTTTTAATGCCGTTATAAATCGCCTGAGCAATCTTTTGCTGATGTCGTCCGTTAATCAATAAGCGTTCTTCTGTTGGGTTGGAGATGAAGGCCGTTTCAACCAAAATAGATGGAATTCCCTGACCTTTCAATACCGCAAAGCCAGCCTGTTCAACATGCTGCTTGTGTAAACGGTTCACGGATTTCATTTCATTTAAGACCGATGCGCCCAATCCTAAGCTGTAATTAATGGTCCAGCTTGAGGTCATGTCGACAAGCACGCTCGCGACTTGTCGATCCACTGAGGCAATATTAACGCCACCAATCAAGTCGGACTCATTTTGATTCTTAGCAAGCCAACGAGCCGCAGCTGATGTGGCACCGCGTTCTGATAAACAGAAAACACTCGAACCGCGTGCAGTTGGTTTAATCCATGCGTCAGCATGAATACTTACTAGTAAGTGTGCTTTGGCTTTTCGAGCAATAGCAACGCGTCCACCTAAACTGACGAAGTGGTCAGAGTTACGCGTCATGATGGCTTTCATGTTGGGGTCTGCGTTGATAAGCGCTGCCAATCGGCGTCCGATTTGTAGAACGACCGTTTTTTCACGATTGCGACCTCGTCCAATCGCCCCTGGGTCTTCTCCACCGTGTCCAGGGTCTACCACCACAATCAGACGTTGCTTAGGTTTCTTTGGCTTTTTAGGCGTACCTTTTTGAGGTTTACTAGGGTGATTTTGTGCGACTTGGGGTGGTTCGGGTTCGTCTGGTTCCTCAGGCTCTTTTCCGAGTCCAGCAATCAGGGATCCCAAGGGATCATCTGGATTTTCTACCAATTCTGAGCCTTCTTCGCGACCCGCGAGAAGTTTGCTAATTTCGTCAGTGGGATTGACGGGATAGATGTCAAACACCAGACGGTATTTGTAGTTAGCAAAAGGCTGAAGTTGGAAAACTTCAGGTTTAACATCCGTTTTAAGGTCCATCACCAAGCGAACGGTATCGGGTTGGAATTGACCAATACGCATAGCGGCGATGTAAGGATCATCAGGTTTAACGGCGGCAATTTGTTTTTGCAATTGCGCAGTGAGTTCAAGTCCCTTGATGTCAACGACGAGTCTTAAAGGGGTTGATGACCTAACGAAAAAATACTTGAAGTTGAGCGGTGTATCGTATTCAAGTGTGACACGCGTATATTCTTCGGCAGGCCACATACGCACGTCAACCATCCTCGCACCTTTGGCGATCTGCCAAGGGGCAAGACTTAATAAAAGCGTACTCGATGCACCGAGCATCAAGCGACGACGATTAAGCATGGTCGGCGTACTCCTTGAGAAGGTGATTCAGGATTTGTTGACCTTCTGGGGTGAGAGCCTTTAAGTTCACGGTGCGACCCAATCCGACATGATTTAATTCAATACGAATATCCGCGTCGGGGACGTAGGGCGCGGCTTTTTCTGTCCATTCCGTTGCTGTAATAAAGCCCGGACCAAAAAAGTCTCGGAAGCCAGCGTCTTCAAATTCTTCGGCTTCTTCGAAGCGATAAAAGTCGAAATGGTTGAGGGTGACGCCTAAGACGGGATAACTTTCAACAAGCGAAAACGTCGGACTCTTAACGGGTCCTGTATGGCCTAATTTGCGTAACAGTGCACGAGTAAGGCTTGTTTTACCAGCGCCTAAGTCGCCTTCAAGGTGAAGCGTCAGGCCATGTGACGCGATTAAAGCCGTTTCACAGGCCATTGCATCAGCTAGGCGTGCCCCAAGAAGATCAGTGTCATCAGGATGGGGAAGGTCAATTGCCAAAGTCATAAAAGCCATGTTCCGTACGTCTTGTTGAATATGCGAATTTTTAATTTTACAACAGATGAGACTGTTTCTTAGTGTTCATCAGATTACCCTCGAGTCGAGAGGAATGATGGTTAGAAAACTATCGCTAAAAACAAATGTAACAAAGTGTAAAGGCCTCTTGTCAAAAGTTTTGAGATTAGTCATAATTCAAATCCTCTGCTGAACGCAACTCAGTTGTGTTCTCGCGATGGTGGCCGGTGTAGCTCAGCTGGTAGAGCAGCGCATTCGTAATGCGAAGGTCGGGAGTTCGAATCTCTTCTCCGGCACCACAAGGATTCCAGGAAAAAGCCCATGCAATTGATTGCGTGGGCTTTTTGCTATGCGCAACTTAAAGACGGAATCCAACCGTTAAGGTTTGGATTCCGTCGGTGCAATTACTGTTGGGTGGTGTTGGACTTGGGTTGCGTAGGCGATGCTGTTGCAGTGTCCAGTTTGAATTTCATTTCTTTAGAGAGCTTGGCCAAGATAGCGCCAGCAATAGAATTGGTGCTGACGCCATTCGCAGAGAAAGTGCCGTTTTCGTAACGGATATCTTTGAGCACAATCTTTCCATCGAGTCGGCTTTCGACTTTGTCGATCTTTTGGCTCAAATGTTCCTTACCGCTTAAAGCCGCAAGTGCGCCGGCTAAACCAGCAATTTTTTTAACTTTTTGCGTTTCTTTTGTGCCTGGCTGATCAATGACGGCTTCGGCAATACGTAGATGCATCGGATTCGTGGTCTTGACATCAAGTCCAGTGAGGCTTGCATCCTTCCACATCATTAAACTGCGATTGCGCGAATTGGTCATGTTGAAGTTGGCTAAATTGATGTCACCCAACCATGCATAGACAGGGGCATTTTTAACGTCAGTAATTTGAAGTTTTCCTTCGCTATTCAATGCACCGCTTTGTGCGCCAATCCCTGTGTATGCCACCATGACCGAATGAAGATCCTTTAGGGCGATCTGTTTGATGGATGTGGTCATGTTGGCTGTCAAGGGTGCGACGCCTAATTTACCAGCAACAGCAGTCGAGCCACTCGCAAAGTGTGCCGATAGAGAGACATCCCCTTGCGTGTTTGGTTGCGAGCTCAAGTGTTTTACTGAAGCATCAATGTTGCTGATATTCAAGATCGCAGCAGGCTTATGCGTGTTGTCACGGAAGTTAAGTCGAGCATCTTGAACCTGAGCAGACACAACTTCCCATTGCCAAGCAGGCGCTTGACTGTCGGCCTGTAGTTTGCCTTCTTCCGTGCGTGTTGATGCGGTTTCAGGTTTTGTCGCTTTGTTCTTCACGACGTTCAAGACTGCTCCCTTAAGGAGGGCCTTCTCGACACGTACCTTTTGATGCTTGAGGTCAAGTTCACCCAACGTGACGGCTGTTTGTTGGGCAGAGACCAAGGTGGACTTGCCTTCACGCAATTGGAAATTGGTCAAGTTCGCAGAACCGTTGGCGGTGAGGGCGTCGCCCTTAAGGTTGGCATGAAGATCAAGCGTGAGCGTGCCCTGTCCAGTCAGCCCAGTGGCTGTTTGGATATAGCTATTGAGCTGAGCCGTCTTGAGTTGACTTGTCTTGAGATTCGCTTTAACAGAGAGCGGTTGAGCAACGACATTCGCGGTCAAACTTGCGCTTCCGCCTAGTGCTTTGATAGACGCTTCAGCCTTTGCTGGCTTGGTGGCGTCGCTACTTAATCCGGTCACTGTAGCATTGAAAGCGGTTGCGGTCAGTTTGGCATTTGGTTTAACCGTCGTGTCTTGCCATTGCACCGTGCCGTTACGCACTTGGATTGTATCTACCATCCAGTACCACTTAGGTGTATCGCTAGTTGCGGACGATGGCGTTGCGTTATTTGAGGCTTCACTAGCGAACGAGTCAGAAACCTTGGTTGTGTTGAGCCCAGTACTACTGTTGAGAAGCGTCAATTTGGGATCTTGCACAATCACACTATGAACCTTGGCTTGACGTTCGATAAGATCCAATTCAGTCAATTGAACGGTGGTCTTAGTAACCGAAGCAAGCGGCTGATGACGATGGTTCAGTTGTTGACCAGCTCTTAGGTTGGAGATCGAAGCGGTGCCAGAAAGAAGCATTTTTCCTGGTTGACCACCCGTCGGGTTGCGGAAAATAAAGTTTAATTCCGTGGTCAAACTGCCGCTTTCTAATGTCAAAGCAGGGGTGTTGACGGCGGGGATCAGCTTAAAGATTGGTACCAGGTCTAACTGGGAAATCTTGGTATTGAGTTTCGCTTCTAATGTGGTGCCAAAGGGTTTGGTGGAGCCAGTTGCAACGATTGGCGTACCGTTGAGTTTCATGGATAGTGCTGGTGTTACGAGACTTTCCTTGGCGTTGGGTAGTGTGCTCACAAAGGGGAGTTGTAACCCAAAGTCCGTAATGGATTGATCGATGGCGCGAGCGCGATCGACGACTCGTAATGACGAATTCTTTACGCTAATGTTATAGAGCGCAAACTGCGGTAACCCGCCTTTGTCATCACTAGGTGCTTGAGATTCAGACGGCTTGGATGAAGATTGGGCGCTTTTATCGAGCCCAAGATAACGACGAATGCCCTCGTCATCTAACGTGAGGTGAGCGTGAAGACCGTCGATCGTGATTTCATCAAGAACAGGCGCAAATGCAGTCAATGTCTGTGCCGAAGCGTCAAGACGCAAAAGCGCGAGTTCAGCTAAAGGCGGGTTGTTATTTTTGCCTTCAATGACTAATTGGTGCAGTTCGAATTCCCATGTCCAAGGATTGAAGTCAACTTTACCAACAGTGACCTCACGGTTGAGTTCTTTGCTAAGGGTGTCAACAAGGGTTTGTTTGACGAGTGTTGGTACTCCAACATACCCTGCGGCTGCGTAAAGAGCGACGGCAACAATACTAGCGCCGGCAGTAATTTTGAAGAAACTAGCCATATGACATCCCTCCCTGCTGATCGTGGTGCTTAATAAATATTATCGTTCTTATTTGGAACGTTTGTCGGAGAGGATAGCTTTTTTAGAGAAGAATGTGGTAAACCCTCAGAATTGGTTGCAAATTTTATTGAGCTTGAAAAGAAATCTTTGAAGAATTAAATGGTGAGAAACGCAGATATTGTTAGAAATGGGACAAGAGTGATTAGATAACAAAATTGGCGTAAATGATTGGGGCTATTAAAAATATTACCGTGGCACAGAACGCTAATTAATGAGAATGATATGGAAATCATTATTCATTTGGCGTTCAGGGTGATGTGCTAAAGATGTGCGGTGTGAGGGGATGGGCTTTTCATGCACAATAGCGGAAGAGGGCTATCGAAAGCGGCGAAGGAGGGGAGTGAAGAAATGAAAAAAGCACTGAAAGCTTTAAGCTATTCAGTGCCTAGAATTTGGTGGAGGCGGCGGCCATTTAACCTGATTGTGGCACAGGTTATTAGAGCCTATTTTTGTTCGCGGATACCATCTCGGATACCATAAAGTATGCTCCTACGGGTAAATACCTATGCGCCCAAACCCCTGATTTTTCCATCTGGACGGCTACCAGTGGCGCCCGTATTGGTTCGATCTCTCAGATATTGGCCGTTGTTTTGTGTGCGATTGTTGGATAGAAAATATTCGTTAGGGCAATGCAGGGGCGCCTTATTGCGCTGTCAGGTTTTAGGCTTAGTAATCCCTTGTTTGATTGTACGCGGTATCGGTGGCGTGTACTTTTTGGCTATCTGTGGGGGCGAAAAAGTTCACCCGGTGCGCCTCTAATGGGCGCCCTCAGCTGCCGAAAAACGGCCATGTGTATAGGTTAAAAAAATACTCTTTTTCTGCCAAGGTGTAGGGGCTGTTTTACCTTTGTTCAGACAGGAAATAAATCCTAAGACATATAAAAACATTGACCACACTGACCACACGCCTGTTTTTACTCCTAAACGCCTGTCCTGCAATGTTTCTTTGTGGGCATGCCTTCTGACCACAATGTGAAATAAAAAGGCAACAAAATCTAGTTTTATTTTGTCCTACAGTGTAAACGGTGTGGTCATGATTTTTGCCCACTTTATTGACCACACAACGAAAAAGGCGCTTTTTAGGCGCCTTAATCGTGTTTTAGTCGGTTAGATGTCTAGTTTTTCCGCTAATCGCTCTAGCGCATTGCCAAGGATTAGGTAGCCTGAGCATTGTGCCCCACGGCCTGCAATATCACGTAATCTGGACACGCCGAAAGCGGCGCCGCGTCTCGCTCCTATTACCTTTAAGACTCCTTCGCTCTCTAACCAGTGCGCGGCTGTTTTCTTGTGAAGCGGGCTACACAGCTTTTCAAAAACACTCGGGTAGATTAGGAAAGCTGTAGGGCGTGAGGGCGCTTCTATTGCTTCCGTTGTGTATTCGTTTGCGAAAGTCTCAAACGGTGTAGCCTTTCTGCCTTCCCCGTCCGTTGCGTAGCGGTAGCCGTAGATTTCAGTAGCGGGCGTATGGGCGCCTGCGTCCGCGTCAATGAATCGGCCAATGCTGGTAGTAGTAGCTTCTCGTAGTGCTTTTAGCGCGTGTACTTTTTCCCTGTCGTGTTCGAATCTCGGCAGGCAGTCGCGGGCGCATTTGGCCACCTGCATAGAGGCGAACCCGGGCGCCCAATTGGTTAGACCTTCTTCGGTTGCGACTTCACCAGCGGCGGCACAGATTGCAAAACGATCAAGCACACGGCCTGCCTGTGTACCTATGGCCGTTCTCTTTGTGAAATTCTCCTTAAAGGCTTCAAAGTGTTTTGCTAGGCGCTCGGTGGCGGTGGCGTGATTCGATGCAAGAAAACCTATCCACGCTTTACCTGCGGTGCCGTACTGGTTAGCTGTAGCGTGTTCGATTTCCTCAGCGTCAACGGCGCCACTAATGCGGACTTTCTCGAAAATCCCTAAGGCGTCACTCTCTGCTACTGCTGGTACGTCCGCTAGTCGGATTTCCTGCCCAGCGTTGACACTATCGCCCGCCTCGGCCAATAGTTCGGCCGTTGTCTTTTCTGAGCTTGATAGACCTAGCACACGCCATGAAAGTGTTTGCCTTAGCGTGATCTTATTGTTAGAGCCTAGTCCGCCTCTGATACGTCCGCTCCCGTTAGCGAGAGCGTAGATAGTACGGCCAATATCTCGCTTATCTTTGCAGGATTTAGCCTCATCAAGGCACAGCAATAAATCATTGTGGCCTGCCATGATTTGCTCTAGCCCCGTTGCGGTTGCATCCCATGAATGGATGTAGCCGGACGGTGCAGGCGATCCGTACACACTAGCGCCTACCTTCAATGAGAGGGACTTGCCTTTAGAGCTTGAGCCGTGAATATTGAAACACCCGCCTTCAACGTTGAGTAGGTTTAGACAGGGTGCGGCGAATGCGGTACAGATAGCTAGGCCAAGGCGTGAAGAATCCTCAGCGCGTGAAGCTACAGCCGTTTTCCATGCCTCTAACGTGCCTTTAGTGCTTAATTTGGCGGCGCTCTCTTTGTCTCCGTTAAAGCAATACCCCTCGCTTTCGTTTTTCTTTCCTATAACCGTATCGCCAAGGATGAAAACTCTAGTAGCGTTATCTTTGTGCCATCCGCACTGGTTAACCGCTGTAATGTGCGGTAGCCCGATAGTGGGGATAGAGGAGAGGTATTCGAGTAATAGAGAGTTAGAGCCGCGCCCATAAAGCACTAGACCGCTATCCACTAGCCCGCCTACGGCGTCTGAGGCGTTTTGTTTTGCGATATTGGCATAGTCAAAACGGCCGTTCTTTCGCTTCCCTAATCTGTCTTTCCATTCAAGCAATAATGCCCAGCCATTGCCCTCAGTATCGGAAAGCGTACCAGTGGCACGTACTGCCCCTGCTATGCGCTTTTCTGGTATCGGTTCACCTTCTTTAGTAAAGCGCTGTGCGTACGTACCTACGGAATCCACTCTAAAGCGCGTGGAGCTTTCTACGCTCTTAAAACGCGTTACAGTATCGCCGTTACAGTATCGAACATACTCGGGGTAGTTCACCCCTAAGCGTTCACAGTATTCAGATAATGGGCGGTCTTTGCAGTGGGCGTGAAGGCACGAGAAAAAGCCAAGTAAAAAGGCTTCTCCGTTTTTGTCGCGTCTAGTACCAGTGCCAGCGGGATAGAAAACAGTAGATGTATCTCGGGCGCCTGTAGCCGTTGTGTGTTCGTCCGTAAAAGGACATACACAGATAATGCCGCCGTCTGGACGCTGTTCACCCTCGGTAAGGCCAAGCGCTTGAAGGCGCAAAAGGATAGGGTCTAAGCCTTGAGCTATGGCCGTTTTTTCTTCCGTTTTTGCCTTTGCTGCTTCTTGAGCTGCATCTAGCGTTTTTTCTGCTACTGGTACGCGTTCGCCTGCCTTCTTTTTACCGTAGCGTGTAGCTATTTCCTCGCTAGTCGGTGCAGTCTTTAGCGCCTCTGCTACGTTGACAGGGACGGCCTCTATATCGCTGTAAGTAATCTCAGCGCCCTTACAGGCTACAAACATAGGCTGTGTATCTGTGAGGTTCGAGGCGTCAACGGGAAGCCCCCACGCATCCATAAAGCGCACTACTAGGCGGCGGCGCTCCTCGGGCGTCACTGGACGGTCTAAGCATAGGACGGCACGGAATCTAGGACAGGCAGGCGCGTTTTTCTTCGGCTTGTTGTGATTGGCCGTTGTGTAGATTATCCCTAATGCGCTGTTAGTAGCGGCTTTTACTTGTTCGTATTGCTCGGGCGTGCATTCGTCCACGTCAAGCATAAGGAATGCTGTAGGGTGCGCCTTGGCGCCTGAGCGTGAAAGTCCCTCGGCAGGTTCGCTAGAGAGAGGAGCGACACACACGGCGGGGATATTGGTTTTGTCTTTTGAAGGTGTGAAGCTAGCCCCAGCGGTAGCGATAAATCCTAAAATCTCGGCGTACGTGCCAAGGACGGTGCGCCATCCCGTAGGGTTTTTAACGTTTTCAGTAGTGGAAAGTAGATAAGGCATATTTTCCCCCCGTTTTACGCTCTAATACACAGGCGTAAAAGCTATAGATGTGCGAAAATACACCTGTTGCATTGTCGGTGTACTTGGGCACTGATACGTAAGGCCGGGTAGGGTTTTTGATCCTTCTCGGCCTCTCTTTTTATCCTCTAGTTGGTTGCATTGGCTTTAGGGGGCTAGTGCTTCATTGTAACTACATTTAGATATTTAGCTACCTTATGCACAATATCTAGTGTTTTCTCTAATGCTTCCCTCATCTCCTCCTCGGTGAATAATTGCCCGGGGTCTCGGTTCGGATCGGCATTAGTGCGCGTGATAATGTGATCTAGTGCGGCACCTGTGGCGTTCGCTACTGTCTTTAGACCGGCACGACCGTAGTAGTTCAAAAAGCACCACTCAATACTCAGGCGTAAAGCCACGGCCTCAGAATCGTCCGCGTGCTTTTCTAGCTCTGGATAGAGACACAGTAATTCGTTATGCGCCCTTCTAAGGCCGTCCCTTAGACCTAAACAGTACTGCGAAGGCGTGAGCATTTTGCCCGCGAATGCGTTAAGGGCATAGGAGCAAATAGGGTGAAGCCCTTCCGTTATCTCTAACACGTTCTCAGTAGGCTTAAAGCCTTTTGCGAGGATTTGGCGGCGCTTGTCTTGTTCGTTACGGCTAATCGTTGCGCTCATTTTCACGGCCTCAAAAATTCAGCGGTTAAGTTGAGAATATCGGCGGTAATACGCGCGTGTTTATCTTTACTGGACGTGCTTTGTAGACACTCTGCTAAAAGTTTTAGGGCGTCAGCGGCGCGATCTTTATCGCTTTCCGGTAAACGATCAGTAAAGCTAAAAATAGCGCACTTAATCGCCTCGTTGCGGTTGTGGTCTTTTCTGCTATAAGTGAAAGCCCCGCCAGCTGGATCGATAGCAATAACGCGCGAATAGTCATACCGGTTCAAATTAACCTTAGCGGCTTCTTTCGTGAGTAGCGCCCCGTCCTCATCGTTCCACACTAACGATTGCTCATTAGCTTCGGTAGGGTCTAAAAACTCTAGGCCGTTTGTCGTGATTACTTTGAGGGTGCCTTCCGGTGCCTCAGTCTCAAAATATTGGTGGTAGGCGTCTTGAATAGCCTTTTTGACGCTTTCGCGGTTTTCTTCGGTGGTCTTTACTTTCTTTGCCATGATCTATAGCTCCTTATCGGTGTTGGTTACGTTCAAGGCGCTTGAGCAAACGGCCTGCCTGCTGTAGCGGCTTTAGCATGAGGCTTTCTTGGTGGAGGTATTGGCGCCTTTCAACGTCAAGGACGATAGCCAAATATCCCCAGTTTCTTTGGTGTTCTTTGCGTTCTAAGGATTCATCCCGCCATGTTTCCCACGATTCAACGGCGCGATAAAGGCGAACGCGGCAGGCATACGCCTCTAAATCCCCGTCAAGCTCGAAAGCTTCAAGGCGTTCGGCCGTTCTTTCTAGTTGTCGCGCTAGGGCGTCACCTTCTCGCAACGTTGCTAGATATTGGACGGCCTCGCGTTGGTAGTTGTGCCGCTCTAATATGGTGTAGTCCGCTAACTTCATGCGGTTACCTCCTCCCGATAGTTGCGCCAAGTTAGGCGCGATTGTGTTTCACGTAAAAAAGTTAGTTCGCGTTCGACGGCGTGAAGGGCGTCGAGAATATCGGCGTAATCGTTCGGCTCGGCAGATTGGCCAGCGCGTGTAAGACAGGTAAGGGCGCGTAGTGTGGCCGTCTCCATGTGATCCAAAAGAGAGGCGCAGGCGTCTAGCCTGAATTTTGCGTGAGTATTTCATATACATCTTTAATTTGTAAGATGTAT